>JAFEDL010000030.1:57772-65054 GCA_018241645.1 Pseudomonadota bacterium | reverse complement strand
TCGTGTTCAAGATCCAGGCCAACATGGACCCGCGCCACCGCGACCGGATCGCGTTCTTCCGGGTGTGCTCGGGGCGCTACAAGCCGGGAATGAAGGTGCACCACCCGCGCGCGGGCCGCGAGATGAAGATCGCCAACGCGCTGACCTTCATGGCCAACGAGCGCGTTTCGAGCGAGGACGCGGTGGCCGGCGACATCATCGGCATCCACAACCACGGCCAGCTGCAGATCGGCGACACGCTGACCGAGGGCGAGGAGCTCAACTTCAAGGGCATCCCGTACTTCGCGCCGGAAATGTTCCGCTACGCGCGGCCGCGCGACCCGTTCAAGGCCAAGCCCCTGCAGAAGGGGTTGCAGGAGCTCGGCGAGGAGGGCGCGATCCAGGTGCTGGAGACCGCCACCGGCAACACGCTGCTCGGCGCGGTCGGGCAGCTGCAGTTCGAGGTCGTGGCCTCGCGCCTCGCCACCGAGTACAAGGTAGACGCGCTCTACGACCCGGCCGACATCCACATCGCTCTGTGGCTGACCTTCCCCGACGACACCACGCGCCGCAACTTCGAGCGCGACCAGGCCGTGCGCCTCGCCAAGGACATCGACGGCAACCCGGTGTTCCTCGCGCCGAACAGGCCGGTGCTGCAGGTCACGCAGGAGCGCTGGCCGAAGGTGGGGTTCCACACCGTGCGCGAGCACGGGCAGAGGCTGGTGCAGGGGTAAGGCCGGCTACTGGGTGATGCGGATCCTCGCGCTCACTTCCAGGGTCTCGATGCCCCCGCCGGTGCGCACGCCGCGGATGGGGCAGGCGTCGAGGTAGTCCGCGCCGATCGCCAGGGCGAGGTGCCCTTCGCCGTCGGCGCGCCGGCTGGCGAGGTCGAACCCGCGCCACTGGTTCCCGGTCCATGCTTCCGCCCAGGCGTGGCCGGCGATGGTGCCCTCGCTCGCGACCTTGGACGAATGCAGGTAGCCGCTGACGAAGCGCGCGGGGACGCCCAGGTGGCGGCAGCACGCAATGAACACGTGGGCCTGGTCGCGCGCGCTGACCACGCCGCCCGCAAAAGCTTCCGCCGCGCTGCCCGCGCCGCTGCCTTCGTCGGGCTTGAGCGGCATCCGGTCGGCGATTGCCGCGGCCAGCTCGCGCAGGCCGGCCAGCGCGCCGGCGCGCTTGCGGTGGCGCTCGGCGAACGCGGCGAGCGCCTCGTCCGCCCGCGTGATCGGGGTCGTGCGCAGGAAGACGAGGGGCGAAAGCGCGCCGTCCAGGTCCGTCACCGGGTCGCCCGGCGCGCCGTCCGCGGCCGGCCGCAGCTCCACGACGCCGTGCGCGCGGATGCGGATCTCGGACACCGACTTGTCCAGGGTCAGCACGTGCAGGACGTTGCCGTAGCCGTCGTGCGTCTGGGTGGCGGCGCGCGGCGTGTCGATCTGCCAGTGCAGGACCCGGTGGCGCGGGGATTCGCGCGGGGTAAGGCGCAGGTACTGCGTCGAGGAGCGCACGGGGGCATCGTAGCGGTAGGCCATGTCCTGGGCGATGTCGAGTTTCATATCGTCCCCAGGTAGGCGCGCTGGATGCGGTTGCCGAGTTCGCCGATGTTGTCCAGGCACTGCTCCAGGTACTCGTGCAGCCCGCTCTGGAAGATCTCCTCGATGTCGGCGTGCGTGAGCCTGACGTGCAGCTCGCCCGCCAGGCGCTTGGCCCCCTTGTCCTGCTTGCCGTCGATGCGGTCGAGCGCCTCCTTCACCTGGTCGAAGCACGCGGCGAGCGAGCGCGGCATCTTGCGCTCGAGCAGCAGCAGCTCGGCCACCTTGATCGGGAAGATCTGGTCGCGGTAGAGGGTGCGGTAGGTCTCGAACGCCGACACGGAGCGCAACAGCGCCGCCCACTGGTAGTAGTCCAGCGCGCCGCCCACGTCCTCCACCCGCGGCAGCAGGATGTGGTACTTCACGTCGAGGATCCGCGCCGTGTTGTCCGCGCGCTCGAGGAAGGTGCCCAGCCGCGAGAAGTTGAACGCCTCGCCGCGGACGATGGTGCCGTAGGTCACGCCGCGAAAGAGATGGCTCCGGTCCTTCACCCAGTCGAAGAATCGCGTGGCGTCGGCGCCGACGATGTCCTTCCTCTTGAATCCCTTGAGTTCCAGCCAGGTGGCGTTGAGCGTCTCCCACATCTCGGAGGTGATCTGCCAGCGCACGGCGTGGGCGTTCTCCCGCGCCCACTTGAGGCAGGAGTAGATGGAGGAGGGGTTCTTCTCGTCCAGTGCCATGAAGTCGAGCAGCGCGGGCAGCGTGAGCTTCTTGTGGTTCTCGAAGAAGGCGGTGTCGGTCTCGGTGATCGACAGCGGCGCGAGCAGGGTCTTCTGCTGCTGCGCGTCCTTGGTGCCGAACAGGACCAGGTTGGAGGTCACGCCGAGGATGCGCGCCATGTTCTCGGCGCGCTCCATCTGGCGGCTCATCCAGAAGATCCGGTCGGCTACGCGCGAGAGCATTATTCGACGACCCAGGTGTCTTTGGTGCCGCCGCCCTGCGAGGAGTTCACCACCAGCGAGCCCTCCTTGAGGGCGACGCGGGTCAGCCCGCCGGGGACGAACTTCACGTCCTTGCCCGACAGCACGAACGGGCGCAGGTCGATGTGGCGCGGCGCGATGCCCTGCTCGACGAAGGTGGGGCAGGTAGACAGCGACAGCGTGGGCTGCGCGATGTAGTTGGCCGGGTTGGCGAGGATGCGCGCGCGGAAGGCCTCGACTTCCTTCTTCGTGGAGGTCGGCCCGATCAGCATGCCGTAGCCGCCCGAGCCCTGCACTTCCTTCACGACCAGTTTCGCGAGGTTGTCCATCACCTGGGCGAGGTCGTCGGGCTTCTTGAGCTGCCAGGTCGGCACGTTCTTCAGGATCGGTTCTTCGCTGAGGTAGAAGCGGATCATGTCCGGCACGTACGGGTAGGTCGACTTGTCGTCGGCCACGCCGGTGCCCAGCGCGTTGGCCAGGGACACGTTGCCGGCGCGGTACACCGACAGGAGCCCGGGCACGCCGAGGAACGAATCGGGCCGGAACGCGAGCGGGTCGAGGTAGGCGTCGTCCACGCGCCGGTAGATGACGTCGACGCGCTGCCGCCCGCCGGTGGTGCGCATGTACACGTGGCCGTCCTTGACGAACAGGTCGGCGCCTTCCACCAGTTCCACGCCCATCTGCTGCGCGAGGAACGCGTGCTCGAAGTACGCGCTGTTGTACTGGCCGGGTGTGAGCACCACGACCGTGGGCTCGCGCATCTCGTGCGGCGCCGCGGCGCGCAGCGTGTCGAGCAGCAGCCCGGGATAGTGCTCTACCGGCAGCACCGACTGCGTCGCGAACAGCTCGGGAAACAGCCGCATCATCATCTTGCGGTTCTCGAGCATGTAGGACACGCCCGAGGGGGTGCGCAGGTTGTCCTCGAGCACGTAGTAGCCGCCGTCCTCGTGGCGGATCAGGTCGATGCCGGAGATCTGGGAGTAGACGCGGTTGGGCAGCTCCAGGCCGATCATCGAGACCTGGTAGGCCTCGTTGGTCAGCACCTGTTCCGGCGGAATCACGCCCGCCTTGAGGATCTCCTGGCCGTGGTAGATGTCGTGCAGGAAGCGGTTCAGCGCGGTGACGCGCTGCTTGAGCCCCTTGGCGAGCATCTCCCACTCCGCCAGCGGGATGATGCGCGGGATCGTGTCGAACGGGATCAGGCGCTCCGCGCCGGCCTCGTCGCCGTAGACCGCGAACGTGATCCCCACCCGGTGGAACAGCAGGTCGGCCTCGCGGCGCTTTTCGGCCACCCGCTCGGGCGGCATCCCGGCCAGCCAGTCCACCACGTGCCGGTAGTGCTCGCGCACGCCCCGCCCGGCGCCGGCCGGCAGGTTCATTTCGTCGTAATGCTGTACGGGAGCGGGCATGGCGGGATCTTGGGGCTGTGCACCACTCTAAGCAACCGATATGCCACGGGCAAGGCGCCTGTGCATTCAGGTGTTTGGGGCCGGTTTGCAACCCCGCTCTATCGCCTGCGCACCAGTAAGGTGCACCTCGCTGGCTACTTGGCCGGTGCGAGCAACCCTGCGTCGAAGGGGGCGGCAGGCTCGGATGCGGGCGTGACGGGCGACGGGCTGCCGACCGAGGAGAAGCGCCGGTATTCCGACGGCGACGCGCCCACCTGGTTCAGGAAGAAGCGGGTGAAGTTGCTCTGCGCCGAAAACCCGAGCTCGGCGGACACGTCGGCGATCTTCGTGTCGGAGGTCGACAGGCGCGTGATGGCGGTTTCCACGCACAGCATGTCCAGGTACTCGCGCGGCGAGCGGCCGGTGCACATCTGGAACAGGTCGTAGAACCGCGAGCGCGACAGCCCCACTTGTGTGGCGATGTCGTCCATGTTGACGTCCTTGTTGGGCCGGGCGCGCAGCAGCGCGATCGCGCGGCGGATGCGCGCGTCGGCGAACTTGGATCCGCGCCACATCGGCGAGGTGGAGCGCCGCTTGGCGATGTAGCTGTCGATGATCGAGAGGATCAGTTCCTGCACCATGAACTCGAGCCGGTCGGCCGACAGGAAGCGGTCGTTCATCATGTCGATGACCATCGCATCGGCGATCCTGCGAATGTGCGGCGTGATCGTGTCGTGCGTGCGCGGGTACGGCCCGTGCCCGGCGTCGCGGAACATCGAGGGAAAGGTGAGGGTCAGCCACTCGGGGGAAATGTTCACCACCAGCAGGCGGGCCGACGCGCCGCCCGGGTTGGGCAGGGTTTCGTGGGTCCGGCCGGCGTTGACGAACAGGATCCCGTCCCGGTCCAGCACCGCGCGCTCGCCGTCGATCAGGTAGTGCCGGTCCGCGCCGTCGTACTTGACGATCAGCTGGTGCGCGGAGTGCGCATGGGCCTCGCGCCCGGAGAGCGATTCCTCCAGGACGACCCGGCCGAAACGACCCTCGAAAAAGCGCAATGCCTCGGACATAAAGCCAACCCTCTCAGCAGAAGGGACGAGCATAGCGCCCGCCCGAATCAGGCGCCAGCATTGGATGAAAGGATATCGCCCGGAAGGGGTATAAATACGTAGATATACGCATCCTGATGCGTGAATCTACCTGTCAGAAAGTGGTTGTTTCTGCTCGGGGAATCGGATTCAGGCCGGATTCCAGTGCGGCCGCTTGGCCGAGATCACGCGGGTGTTCACCCCCACCCAGTTGAGGCCGCCGAAGAGGCGCCCGTGCTCGATCTTCACGCAGCGGTCCATCACCACGTCCAGCCCGGCGGCGGCGGCCCGCTGCGCAGCCGCCTCGTTCGTCACGCCGATCTGCTGCCAGAGGACTTTCGCGCCGATCGCAATCGCGTCCTCGGCCAGCGGCCCGATCCGCTCGGTCTTCTGGAAGCAGTCGACGATGTCGACCTTTTCGGGAATGTCGCGCAGCGACTTGTAGCACTTCTGCCCGAGCACCTCTTCGTACTGCGGGTTCACCGGGATGATCCGGTAGCCGTGCTCGAGCATGTACTTGGCCGCGAAGTAGCTGGGGCGGTACCAGTTGGCGGAAAGGCCCACCACCGCGATCGTGCGGTTTTCCCGCAGGATGCGGCGCAACGTGTTGATGTCGGCCTCGTGCATGGGGCGGATTATATAATCGGCTTCGATCCGCCCCGGGGGAAAACGCCATGTTCGTGGAAGAACGCATGTACCTGCTGTATCCCGGCAAGGTGCAGGAGTATTTCAGCATCTACGAAAACGAGGGCATGCCCACGCAGCTGAAGCACCTGCCCCACATGGTCGGCTACTACTTCACCGAGGTGGGTGTGCAGAACCTGGTCGTCCACATGTGGGCGTACGACGACCTGAACCAGCGCGACAGGTGCCGGGCGGCGATGCAGGCCGATCCCGCGTGGAAGGCCTACACGGCGCGGATCCGGCCGCTGATCGTTTCCCAGGAGACGCGCATCATGAAACCGGCGCCCTTCTTCAAGGCGAGGCTGGAAAGGATGCTCTCGGCCAAATAGGAGAAGGGGGCTGCACCCCCCTCAGACCCCCGCATGAGCTATCGTCTCCAATCATGAGCCTCGATCCACAAGTTGCCGTCCTGCTCGAGCGCGTGAAGCGCTCCCCGCTGCCGCTGGTCCACGAGGTGCCGCCCGCCGTCGCGCGGCGGCTCTACCTCGACACCCGCGCGCTGACTTCGCCGCCCGCGCCCGAAGTCGGCGCGGCGCGCCTGATGATTACGCCCGGGCCCGCCGGGCCGGTGCCGATCCGCGCCTACCTGCCGGCCGGCGCGCCCAAGGGCGAAGCCCTCCCGGCGCTGGTGTATTTCCACGGGGGCGGATGGGTGATCGGCGACCTCGACACGCACGACGTCCTTTGCAGGCAGCTGGCCAACGGCGCGCGCTGCGCCGTGTTCTCGGTCGAATACCGGCTCGCCCCGGAAGCGCCGTTTCCGGCTGCGGTCGACGACTGCATCGCAGCCACTCGCCACATCATGGAAAAGGCGGGCGAACTGGGCGTCGATCCGCGCCGCGTGGCGGTGGGCGGCGACAGCGCCGGCGGCAACCTCGCGGCGGTCGTCTGCATCGATGCCCGCGATACCGGCAGGCCGGCGCCGTGTTTCCAGCTGCTCGTCTACCCGGCCACCGACCAGCGCGCCGGGTTCCCTTCGCACGTCGCGAACGGCGAGGGCTACCTGCTGACCCGCAAGAGCATGGCGTATTTCCGCGGCCATTACCTGCCGGCCGAGGCCGACTGGCTGGACTGGCGCGCCTCGCCCCTGCTCGCTGCGAACCTGTCGGGCCTGCCGCCCGCGTTCGTGCTGACCGCGGGGTACGATCCGCTGGTGGACGAAGGGCGCGCCTATGCCGAGCGGCTCGCGCGCGAAGGCGTGAAGACCCAGTACAAGGAGTACCCGGGCATGGTGCACGGGTTCCTGCTGATGGGCGGGGTGCTCGATACCGCGAACGCGGCGGTGGCCGACTGCTGTTCGGCCATGCGCGACGCGTTCGGGCATTGAACCCGGCCCAGTTTCCCAGGACAGGTGACCGAATGAAGCCAGACCTCAAGACCCGCCACGGCGGCAAGATCCTCGCCGACGCACTGGTGGGGCATGGCGTGGACCTCGCCTTCGGCGTGCCGGGCGAGAGCTTCCTGCCGGTGCTCGACGGCATCTACGACGTGCGCGACAAGCTGAAGTTCGTGATTTGCCGGCAGGAAGGGGGCGCGTCCTACATGGCCGACGCCTACGGCAAGCTCACCGGCAAGCCCGGCATCCTGTTCGTCACGCGCGGCCCCGGCGCCACCAACGGGTCGGTGGGCGTGCA
>JAFEDL010000030.1:35575-57697 GCA_018241645.1 Pseudomonadota bacterium | reverse complement strand
CGCGAGGCGTTCCAGGAGATCGACTACCGGCGCATGTACGGCCCGATGGCGAAGTGGGTGGCGCAGATCGACCGCACCGAGCGCATCCCGGAGTACGTGAGCCACGCCTTCCACACCGCGATGGCCGGCCGTCCGGGGCCGGTCGTGCTGGCGCTGCCCGAGGACATGCTGTTTGCGGACGCCGCAGTCGCGGATGTCCCGCACTACAAGACCGTGCGCGCCTCGCCCGCGGCATCGGACATGCAGGAGATCGGCAAGCTGCTGTCGAAGGCCGAGCGCCCGTTCGTCATCCTGGGCGGCTTCGGCTGGACGCGCGATTCGGTCCAGGCCATCCGCGCCTTCCTCGAGAAGAACCACCTGGCGGCGGGCGCGTCGTTCCGCTGCCAGGACCTGCTCGACAACCGCTCGCCGTCGTATGCCGGCCACGTGGGCATAGGCGTGGACCCGAACCTCGCGCAGCGCATCAAGGACGCGGACCTGCTGCTGGTGATCGGCGCGCGGCTGGGCGAGATGACCAGCAGCGCCTACACGCTGTTCGACGTGCCCGTGCCCAGGCAGACCCTGATCCACGTGCATTCCGGCGCGGAGGAACTCGGCCGCGTCTACCAGGGCGCGGTGCTGGTCAACTCGGGCTACCCGCAGTTCGTCGAGGCGCTCGGGGCCCTGAAACTCGACGGTGCCAAGTGGCGCGCCGGGACCGAGGCCGCGCGCGCGAGCTACCTCGCGTACATCGAGCCCAAGCCCCTGCCCGGCAAGCTCCAGTACGGCGACATCGTCAAGGGCCTGCGCGAGACGCTGCCGGCCGACGCGATCATCTGCAACGGCGCCGGCAACTTCGCCACCTGGGTGCACCGCTATTACCAGTACCGGGACTTCCGCACCCAGCTCGCGCCGACCAACGGCTCGATGGGCTACGGCGTGCCGGCCGCGATCGCGGCGAAGATTGCCGAGCCGCATCGCACGGTGGTGGCATTCGCCGGGGACGGCGACTTCCTGATGACCGGCCAGGAAATGGCCACGGCCATGCAGTACGGCGCCAACGTGATCGTGATCGTGGTGAACAACGGCATGTACGGCACGATCCGCATGCACCAGGAACGGGAATATCCCAGCCGGGTGTCGGGCACCGAACTCAGCAACCCGGACTTTGCCGCGCTGGCGCGTGCCTACGGCGCGCACGGCGAGACGGTGGAGGAGACCGCGCAGTTCGCCCCCGCGCTGGCCCGTTCGATGGCAGCGGGCAAGCCGGCGCTGATCGAACTGCGCCTCGACCCCGAAGCCCTCACCCCCGCGATGAGCCTCTCCGCCATCCGCGCCCAGTCCCTCGCAAAACGGCAGGGCTAATTGAGAGGAAGGGGGTAACGGGGGAAACCTGCGGTTTCCCCTGTTCCTAACTTACCCAGGATGGTCGCGACTACGAAGTAGTCGCGATGAAATCCTTATCCTGCTGGTGCTCGCGCTCGAACTTAAGAAAGTCGTAATAGCCGCAATGCGGCTCGCCGGGATAGTCGCGGCACACGCCGGGGCGCGCGTGGTAGATCGTGCAGCGGCGCTCTTCGGTGTCGAAGAACCGGCAGATCTTCTTGAAATGCTCGTCGTTCTTGCGGCGCAGGCACCAGCTCTTCTCGCTGCGGTCGTAGCGGAAGAACTTCTTCTTCGCCACCGTCAATGACACGCTGAAGTGCCTGGCCACCCGCTCCATGTCGCGCTTGGTGACTTCGATCAGCGGGTAGCTGCAGCAGTAGCCCGGGCACTTCAGGCAGTCGTACTGGTTCTTCGGGGTGGCGCTCTTGATGGGGATGGTTTTTTTCGTGGCCATTTCTGTACAGTAGAAGGGTGATTGCGTAGCGAAGCAAAAAACAGGCCGCGGAGTTTAACCCGATTTCTGCGCGCCGGCGCCCTTACAATCGTTACACCAGCCCTTCCTTCCGGGAGTGAACAATGAAGATCCTGATTTCCCTGCTGCTCGTCCTGGCCGCGCAGGCGGCTTCCGCGCAAGGCTGGCCGGCGCGCCCGGTGCGCATGATCGTGCCGTTTCCCCCGGGCGGGTCGACCGACATCGCGACGCGCCCGGTGGCCGATCGCCTCTCGCAGGCGTTCGGGCAGTCGGTCGTGGTCGAGAACCGCGCCGGCGCGGGCGGCAACATCGGCACCGAATTCGTCGCCAAGAGCGCGCCCGACGGATACACGGTGCTGATCGCGACCGATGCGGTGGCCTCGAACCCCCACATCTACCGGAACCTCGGCTACCAGACGCAGAAGGACTTCGTGCCGGTGATCCAGCTCTCGCGCCAGCCGGTGGTGATGGCCGTGAATCCCTCGTTGGGCGTGAACACGCTGGCCGAACTGGTGGCCCTGGCGAAGAAGAAGCCCGGGCTGGGCTTCGCCACTTCGGGCGCCGGCTCGCAGCAGCACATGGCCGGGGAATGGTTTGCGAAGCTCGCCGGGATCCAGCTGACGCACGTGCCGTACAAGGGCGGCGGGCAGGCGATCACCGACCTCGTGGCCGGGCAGGTGCCGCTGGGTTCGCTCGGGTCCTCGCCCCTCATCCCCCACTACAAGGCGGGCAAGCTGAAGCTGCTTGCGCAGACGACGCGCACGCGTTCGGCCGCGCTGCCCGAGGTGCCGACCTACGAGGAGGCGGGCTACAAGGGTCTGCTCATCGAGCAGTGGCTGGGCGTCCTGGTCCCGGCCGGCACGCCCGGGGAGGTCGTCGCGCGGCTGAATACCGAGATCAACAAGGCCCTGGCGGATGCCACGGTGCGCGAGCGCTACTTCCAGGCCGCGCAGGAGCCCGTGGGCGGCTCGGCCGAGCAGTTCGGCAAGCTGGTGCGGGACGATTCCGAGAAGTACGGGCGGCTGGTGAAGGAACTGAACATCAAGGTCGAGTAGCGGCGGCGCTCAGCCCCCGCTCAACGCCTGCACGATCAGCACCTCGTCGCTGGCGCGCAGGGCGGTGCCCAGGTCGCGCACCGGCTCGCGATTGACGAAGACGCGCATGTGGCGGCGGACCGCATCCTGCTCGTCGATCATCCTGAAGCGGATGCCCGGGTAGCGGCGGTCCAGGTCCGCGAGGACCTCGCCGAGCGATTCCCCCGAGGCCAGCACCTCGTGCAGCCCCTGCGTATACGAGCGCAGGGGACCGGGGATCAGCACCTTCATTGCGCCGGCACGGCCTCGACGGCGTAGATGTGCGGCAGGTGGCGCGCGATGCAGGCCCAGCTCGCGCCTTCGTTGCGGCTCGCCCAGACCTCGCCGTTGGTGGTGCCGAAGTACACGCCTACCGGATCGTTGCCGTCCGCGCTCATCGCCTGGCGCTTGACCGTGAACCAGCCCTGGCTCGGCGGCAGTCCCTTGTCCTGGCGCTGCCAGGTCCGGCCGGAATTGCGGCTCACATAGGCGGCCGGCCGTCCCCCCGGGCTGGTGCGGGGCCAGACGGTGGTGCCGTCCATGGGGAACACCCAGAGCGTTTCCGGGTCCCGCGGATGCAGCACGAGCGGAAAGCCGATGTCGCCGACCTTCTTCGGCATGCGCGCGCCGATCCGCACCCAGCGTCCCTCCCCGCGCGCCATGCGATAGATGCCGCAATGGTTCTGCTGGTAGAGCACGTCGGGGGCGAGCGGGTGCAGGCGGACGCAATGCGGGTCGTGGCCGTACTCGGCCTCCGGGTGCGGCAGGAAATCCGCGGCGCAGCCCTTGTTCAGCGGCGCCCAGCTCGCGCCCTTGTCCGTGCTTTCGAACACTCCGCCCCCGGACATGCCGATGTAGAGGTGGCCGGCGTCGCGGGGATCCACGAGGATGGAGTGCAGTTTCGGGCCGTCGGGCGTGCCGTCCTGCTCGTCGCCGGTCCACTTCGCGTACATGGGGTGGTCGTTGAACCCCGCCACGGGCGCCCAGGTGTCGCCGCCGTCGTCGCTGCGGAACAGGCCTTGCGGCGAGGTTCCCGCGTACCAGGAACCGGGCTCGTCCGGGTGCCCGGGCGCCAGCCAGAACACATGGTCGACAACCCGGCCTTTCTGCCCTGGCTGCGCCTTGGGAAATGCCGGGGGGCGGGACGCCTCCTTCCAGGTCCTGCCGAAATCCTGGGACCGGAACACGGTGGGTCCGAGGTGCCCGGTGCGGGCGGCGACGAGCAGCGTACGGGGCGCGCGCGGTGCGGGACGCGGGTCGAGCGCCATGTGGTGCACGATGTGCCCGAAGAACATCGGGCCCACGGTCTTCCAGGCGCGCCGCGCCGCGTCGGCCTTGAGGATGAACGCGCCCTTGCGGGTGGCCACGAGCAGGGCCACGGGCCGCGCGGGGAGGGAAGCCGGAGTCGCCCGGGCGCGCATTGCCCTAGTGGTGCAGGATCTTCGAGAGGAACAGCTGCGCGCGCTCGGAGCGCGGCTTGCCGAAGAAGTCGTCCTTGGAGGCATCCTCGACGATCTTCCCGGCGTCCATGAAGATCACGCGGTGGGCGACCTTGCGCGCGAAGCCCATCTCGTGGGTGACGCACATCATGGTCATGCCTTCCTGCGCGAGCTGCACCATGACGTCGAGCACCTCGTTGACCATCTCCGGGTCGAGCGCCGAGGTGGGTTCGTCGAACAGCATCGCGATCGGGTCCATCGACAGGGCCCGCGCGATCGCGACGCGCTGCTGCTGGCCGCCCGAGAGCTGGCCGGGGAACTTGTCCTTCTGGACGATCAGGCCGACGCGGTCGAGGTACTTGAGGCCGCGGACCCGCGCCTCCTCGGCGCTGCGCCCGAGCACCTTGACCTGCGCGAGCGTGAGGTTCTCGGTCACGGTGAGGTGGGGGAAGAGCTCGAAGTTCTGGAACACCATGCCGACCCGCGCGCGCAGCTTGGGCAGGTCGGTCTTCGGGTCGCCCACCGAAATGCCGTCGACGACGATCTCGCCCTTTTGGAACGGCTCGAGCGCGTTCACGCACTTGATGAGCGTCGACTTGCCGGAGCCGGAGGGCCCGCACACGACGATCACCTCGCCCTTCTTCACCTCGGTGGTGCAGTCGGTCAGCACCTGGAAGCTGCCGTACCACTTGCTCACGTCTTTGATGGAAATCATGGGCGCCCTGCCTTTAGCGGATTATTGCGATCTTCAGCTGCAGCTTCTTCACTACCGAGGACAGCGAGTAGCAGATGACGAAGTAGACGATGGCGGCGAGGAGGAAGGCCTCGACCGGCCGGTTGAAATTCTTGCCCGCGGTCTCGAATCCCTTCAGCAGGTCGTAGGCGCCGATCGCGTAGACCAGCGAGGTGTCCTGGAACAGGATGATGGTCTGCGTGAGCAGGACCGGGAGCATGTTGCGGAACGCCTGCGGCAGCACGATCATGCGCATGTTCTGGCCGTAGGTGAGGCCGAGCGCGAACCCGGCCGAGACCTGGCCGCGCGCCACCGACTGGATGCCCGCGCGCATGATCTCGGAGTAGTAGGCGGCCTCGAAGGCCGTGAACGTGATCACCGCGGACCATTCCGCGCCGAGCGGCCGCCCGGTGAGGAACGGGATCAGCAGGAAGAACCACAGGATCACCATCACCAGCGGGATCGAGCGCATCGTGTTCACGTAGATCGCGGCGGGGTACGAGAGCCACTTGAAGCTGGACAGGCGCATCAGCGCGAGCAGCGTGCCCAGCAGGATCCCGCCCGCCATCGCGACCAGCGTGAGTTCCACGCTGAACACGAAGCCCTTGACCAGGAACTTGGACACCAGGTCCCAGGTGAAGAACGACAGGTCGAGGTTGCCCACCTAGTGTCCCCCCCCGATCATGCCGGGCACCCGGACGCGCACTTCGACGAAGGCCATGATGCGGTTGATGGTCATCGCGGTGATCATGTACAGGCTGGTGACCGCCAGGTACACCTCGATGCCGCGCGAGGTCTCCTCCTGGGCCTGCATCGCGAACATGGTGAGTTCGGCCACGCTGACCGCGAACGCCACCGAGGAGTTCTTGATGATGTTCATGGCTTCCGAGGTGAGCGGCGGCACCACGATGCGGAACGCCATCGGCAGGAGCACGTGGAAATAGGTCTGCGGCAGTGTGAGGCCCATCGCGAGGCCCGCGTTGCGCTGCCCCTGGGAGAGGGACTGGATGCCGGCGCGCACCTGCTCGGCCACCCGCGCCGAGGTGAAGAACCCCAGCGCCAGCACCACGAGCACGAAGCTGGGCAGGTCCTTCATGACCGGGATCATCGCCGGGATCACGTGGTACCAGAGGAAGAGCTGGACCAGCAGCGGGATGTTGCGGAACAGTTCCACCCAGGCGTTGCCGATGCGCACCAGCCAGGGGCTGGGCGTGGTGCGGATGGTGCCGATGACCGAGCCGAACACGAGGGCGACCACCCACGCGCAGGCGGCGACGGACAGCGTCCAGCCCCACGCCGACATCAGCCACTCCAGGTACGTCCGTCCCCCGCCCGTGTCGCGCAGGAAGACTTCCCACTCCCAGCGGAAGTTCATCGTTGTGCACTCTCCCCACGGCAGTGTAGAGCAATAAGCGCGCCCGGTGGAAGCGGGAACGGGCGCGGCCCAAAAAAAAGCGCGCCCGCGGGCGCGCCTTGTCAGTCCGCCGAAAGGCGCCTATTTCTTGGCGTAGTCTTCCATCGGCTTGTCGTTCGGGCTGGCGAACAGCGACTTGAGCGTCGAGCCCATGGGCAGGTTCACGCTGGTGTTCTTGGGCGGGATGGGGGACATGAACCACTTGTTGTAGAGCTTTTCCAGGGCGCCCGACTTCATCATGTCGCGGATCGTGTCGTCGGTCAGCTTCTTCATCGACGGGTCGTCCTTGCGGATCATGATCGCGATCGGCTCGACCGACAGCACTTCGCCGACGATCTTGTAGTCCGCCGGGTTCTTCGCGGTGGCGATCAGGCCGGCGAGGATGTTGTCGTCCATGACGAACGCGTCGGCGCGGCCGGTCTCGAGCAGCAGGAACGAGTCGGAGTGGTCCTTGCCGTAGATCTCCTTGAAGTCGATCTTGTTGGCGCGCTCGTGCTTCCTCAGCGTCTGCACCGAAGTCGTGCCGGTGGTGGTGGCGAGGTTCTTGCCGTTCAGCTGCGAGATCGAGGTGATGCCGGAATTGGCCTTCACCGCCGTGCGCACCTCGGTGACGAAGGTGGTCAGGCCGAAGGCGACGTCCTTCTGGCGGGCCGCGTTGTTGGTGGTCGAGCCGCACTCGATGTCCACGGTGCCGTTCTGCAGCAGCGGTATGCGGTTCTGCGAGGTGACCGGGGTGTAGTTGATCTTGATGTTGCCGCCGGTCATCTTCTTCATGTTGTCGATGATCGCGAGGCACACGTCGACGTGGTAGCCGGTGAACTGGCCGGCGCCCAGCGTGTAGGACAGCGGGCCGGACGACTCGCGCACGCCCATGGTGATCTCGCCGGACTTCTTGACCTTGTCGATGGTCTGGGCCTGGGCGGGCACGGCGAAGGCCGCGCCCACGAGGGCGGCGGCGAGGATGCGGGGAAACTTCATGGCTACTCCTTGGCGTTATGGGTCCCGTGGACGGGGAATGGCTGCAGCCCGGGGATTCTGGATACAGCCCAAGGGGCTGTCAAGCAAGCGGCGGGCCGCCCCTGCGGGCTAGCGGAGCTGCTCCGCGTGGGCCGCCAGGATGTCGGCGACGCAGGCCGTGAGCTTCTTGGCGTAGCCGATGTGCAGGAATTCGTTGGGCCCGTGCGCGTTGGAGTGCGGCCCGAGCACGCCCGTGATCAGGAACTGGGCCTGCGGGAATTGCCGGCCGAGCATGGCCATGAACGGGATCGTGCCGCCTTCGCCCAGCCACATCGCCGGCTTGCCGTAGTTGCGCACCGAGGCCGCGTTGATCGCGTGCGCGAGCCAGGGCGCGGTGGCCGGGGCATGCCAGCCGGTGGCCGACTGGCCGTAGTCGAACGAGACTTTCGCGCCGTACGGGGGATCCGCCTCGAGGATGTCCTTCAGCCGGCGCGCGGCGGTTTCCCCGTCGGCTGTCGGCGGGATGCGCAGCGACAGCACGAGCTGGGTCTGCGGGCGCAGCACGTTGCCCGCGTTGGCCGGCAGCGGCAGCCCGGCCGCCCCGGTGACCGACAGCATCGGCCGCCAGGTGCGGTTGAGCACCAGTTCGGCGAGGTCGCCGTGCATCGGCCGCGTGGCGCCGGCGAACGGGAACTTCTTGTAAATGGTGTCCCCGAGCACCGCAGCGGCCTGGGCCGCCTGGTCGACGCGCTCGACCGGGATGTTGGCGTGAAAGGCCGCGTCCAGCACGGCGCCGCTCTCCGCGTCCTCGATGCGCCCGATCAGGCGGCGCGCGATGCGAAAGCTCGAAGGCACCACGCCGCTCGCGTCGCCCGAATGCACGCCTTCGGTCAGCACCTCGACCGTCAGCACGCCGTTGACCAGGCCGCGCAGCGAGGTCGTGCCCCACAGCTGCTCGTAGTTCCCGCAGCCCGAATCGAGGCCCAGCACCAGCGCGGGCGTGCCGATGCGCGGCCCGAGCAGCTCGAGGTAGGCGGGCAGGTCGTAGCTGCCGCTCTCCTCGCAGCATTCGATCAGCATGGCGACGCGGGCGTGCGGCCGGCCGGCGTCCTGCAGCGCCTTCAGCGCGGCAAGCGCGCAGAACACCGCGTAGCCGTCGTCGGCGCCGCCGCGCCCGTAGAGCTTCCCATCCTCGATCACCGGGGTCCACGGCCCCAGGCCCTCGCGCCAGCCGGTCATCTCCGGCTGCTTGTCGAGGTGGCCGTAGACGAGGATCGTCTCCTGCGGGTCGCCGTCGACTTCGACGTACAGCACCGGCGTGCGCCCGGGCAGCCGCACTATTTCCAGCTTCATGCCGGCCAGGGCGTGCCGGTTGCACCAGTGCGCGGCAAGCTTCACGGCGGCCTCGATGTGGCCGTGCGCCTCCCAGTCCTTGTCGAAGTGCGGCGACTTGGCGGGGATGCGGATGTACTCGACCAGCGCCGGGACGATCGCCTCGTCCCAGAAGTGGCCGATGCGGTGGAGCGGGTCGGGCGCGTGGCTGGGCGGGCTCATGGCGGCAATTATAATGGCCGCAAACAACCCCAAGGGTGGAGACATGGCCAAGGAAGGAGACAGGGCCGCGAAGAAGATGTGGGAACCGTCGCAGGCCGCGATCGAGTCGGCGCAGATGACCCAGTTCGCGCGTTACTGCGTGCATCGCTTCGGCCTCGGGTTCAATACCTACCCGGAGTTCTATCGCTGGAGCTGCGAGGAGAGCGAACGGTTCTGGAGCGCCCTGTGGGACTGGGCGGGCGTGCGCGGCGCCAAAGGCGGCCGCATCCTCGTCGACGGCCACCGGATGCCCGGGGCGAAATGGTTCCCGGACGCGCGCCTCAATTTCGCCGAGAACCTGCTGCGCCGCAGGGACGCCACGGACGCGCTGGTGTACTGGGATGAAACCGGCTTCCGGCGGCGCATGTCGTACACCGAATTGCATGCGCAGGTTTCGCGCTGCGCGCAGGCCATGCGCGCAGCGGGCCTCAAACCCGGCGACCGGGTGGCCGCGTTCATGCCCAACATGCCGGAGACCTGCGTGCTCGCGCTGGCCGCGATCTCGGTGGGCGCGGTGTGGTCGTCCTGCTCGCCGGATTTCGGCACCGACGGGGTGCTCGACCGCTTCGGGCAGACGGAGCCCAGGCTCCTCTTCTGCGCCGACGGCTACCTCTACAACGGCAAGGCGCACGAATCGATCGCGCGCGTGAAAGACATCGTCGCGCAGCTCCCGGGCGTGAAGCAGGTGGTGGTGGTGCCCAACCTCGACGCAGCGCCGGACGTATCGCCGATCCGCAACGCGCGCCGCTATGCCGACTGGATCGCGCCCTACCGGGCCGGGGAGATCGAATACGAGCGGCTGCCGTTCGACCACCCGCTCTACATCCTGTTCACCTCGGGCACCACCGGCAAGCCCAAGTGCATCGTGCACGGCGCGGGCGGGTCCCTGCTGTCGGGCCTCAAGATGTACAAGCTGCAGTTCGACGTGCGCCCGGGCGACCGCTTCTACTACTACACCACCTGCAACTGGGTGATGTGGAACCTGCTGTTCGCGGGCCTCGGCGCCGAGGCGGCCGTGATGCTGTACGACGGCTCGCCGTTCGTGCGCGACGCGGCCATCACGTTCGACTTCGCGCGGGCCGAGCGCTTCACCCACTACGGGACCTCGGCCAAGTTCATCGACGCGATCGCCAAGCGCGGCCTGAAGCCGCGCGAGACGCACGACCTTAAGGCGGTCCGCATGATCATCTCGACCGGCTCCCCGCTGGTGCCCGAGAGCTACGACTACGTGTACCGCGACTTCAAGCGGGATGTGTGCCTCTCTTCGATCTCCGGCGGCACCGACATCATGGCGAGCTTTGCCGACGCCAACGCCATCCTGCCCGTGTACCGCGGCGAACTGCAATGCCGGGGCCTGGGCATGGACGTGCGCGTCTACGACGAGGACGGCCGGGAGCTGCACGGGGGCAAGGGCGAGCTGGTGTGCGTGAAGCCGTTCCCCTCGATGCCGGTCGGGTTCTGGAACGACCCGGACGGCTCGCGCTACCGCGCGGCCTACTTCGAGCGCTTCCCCGGCGTCTGGTGCCACGGCGACTGGTGCGAGGTCACGGCGCGCGGCACCATGATCGTCTACGGCCGCTCGGACGCGACGCTCAACCCCGGCGGGGTGAGGATCGGCACGGCGGAGATCTACGGGCAGGTGGAGAAGGTGCACGAGGTGGAGGAGTCGGTCGCGATCGGCCAGCTCTGGCCGCCGGCGCAGCCGACCGACACCCGCGTGGTGCTGTTCGTGAAGCTGCGGCCGGGCCTCGTGCTCGACGCGGCGCTCGAGGAGCGCATCCGCCGCCAGATCCGCGACAACACCACGCCGCGCCACGTGCCCGCCCGGATCGTGCAGGTGCCGGACATCCCGCGCACGCGCAACGGCAAGGTCGTGGAGCTTGCGGTGAAGTCCGTGGTGCACGGCATGCCGGTCAGGCACACCGACGCGCTGGCCAACCCGGAGGTGCTGGACCTCTTCGAAAATATGCCTGAATTGGCAAGCTGACTGGCCGGAACGCCGCTCCTGGAGCGGTGTTTCCTCAGGCAATCCTGAAGATTTCCGCCCGGGTCAGTCGGGCAGGGCGAAGTAGAAAGCGGCGCCCTGCCCCGGCGCGGCCGTGCACCAGATGCGCCCGCCGTGGCGCTGCACGATGCGCCTCGCGTTCGCCAGGCCGATGCCGGTGCCTTCGAACTCGCCGTCCGCGTGGAGCCGCTCGAACACCCCGAACAGCTTGTCCGCGTACCGCATGTCGAAGCCCACGCCGTTGTCGCGGACCCGGACCACGGTCTCGCCGCCCGCTTGCGTGGCGTCGACCTCGATCACGGCCTCCGCGCAGCGGGCCGTGTACTTGACCGCGTTCTCAAGGAGGTTCTGCAGCACGAGGCGCAGCAGCGCCGGGTCGCCGCGCACCGTGGGCAGCGGTCCCACCACCCAGCGCAGCCGGCGCCCGGCGGCCGCCTGGGCGAGTTCGGCGGTGATGGCTTCGACCTCGGCGGCGAGCGGAACGGGGCGCAGGGCGACCTCCTGGCGCGACAGCCTGGAGAATTGCAGCAGCGCGTCGACCATGGTGCCCATGCGCGATGCGGCGGCGTTGATCCGCCTGGCGTACCCGGCCGCTTCGCTGTCGGCCGCCACGGCCGGACGCGCCGCCAGCAGCGCGCTGAACGCCGACATGGCGCGCAGCGGCGCGCGCAGGTCGTGCGAGACCGAATAGGAGAACGATTCCAGCTCGCGGTTGGACTGCTCGAGCTCGGCGGTGCGCTGGCCGACGCGCTCCTCCAGGGTCTCGTTCAGCCTGCGGATCTCCCTGGAGGCGCGATTGATCTCGGTCACGTCCTGCGGCGTGGCGATGATCGCGCGGGTGCCCTCCCAGTCGGCGAGCGTGGCCGAATAGAGCGTCTCGAAGATCTCGCCGGATTTCTTGCGGAAGCGCACCGGCATGCGCCGCACCTCGATGCCGCGCGAGATCATGTCCACGATCCTCGCCCGGTCGGCCGGGTCGGCCCAGACGCCCAGGCTGAGCGAGCCGCGGCCGGCGAGTTCCTCGCGCGAATACCCGTGCAGCTGCAGCCAGGCCTCGTTGACCGCGAGGTAGTGGCCGTCCTCGATCGCGCCGACCACGATCGGCGTGGGCGAGAGGTCGAACACCTTGGCGAAGCGCTCGCCCAGGGTCTGCGTTTCGCGGCGCAGCGATTCCAGTTCCGTGATGTCCTGGTGCGATACGAGTATCGCCTGCTCGTCCTGCCAGTCGATGATCTCCGCGGACGACAGGCACAGGACTTCGTGGCCGTCGCGCGCCCTGAGGCGGTTGATCGCCGGGCGCAGCCGCCCCTCGCGAGCGATGGCGACCATGAACTTTTCGCGGTCTGCCGGGTCCGCCCACAGGCCGAGGTCGAGCGCGGTGCGTCCGAGGGCCTCGGCCCGCAGCCACCCGTACAGCCGCGACCAGGCGTCGTTGACCGCGAGCAGGCGGGCGTCGCGCAAATGGACGATCGCGAGCGCATTGGGCACCAGGTTGAACATGCCGGCGAACTGCCCGGTCAGGCGCGTCGCCAGCGCCCGCGCCTCTTCCAGCTTGGTGACGTCCTGGATGATCGCCAGGGCGCAGCGCCGGCCGTCCAGTTCGATCGGACCGGCCGACATCAGCAGGCGCAGCGCCTTGCCCTGCTTGCTGGTGAACCTGTGCTCGAGCTGGACGGTCTCGCCGCGCTCCAGGACCGGGGCGAAGCCCGCGCGCCGGGCGTGGTCGTCGGCCCAGAAGCCGATGTCCTGCGCCGTGCGGCCGATGGCTTCCTCGCGCGAATAGCCGGTCAGGGCGCACCAAGCCGCGTTCACGTCGAGGTAGCGGCCGTCCTCGAGGTCGGCGATCGCGGTCGCCACCGGCGACACCGCGAACATGCGCGTGAACCGCTCGGCGCTGCGCAGCAGTTCGTCTTCGGAGGCGTGCCGGGCCGTCACGTCGACGGCGCGGTAGAAGAGGTGGGTCACCCGGCCTTCGGCGTCGGTGAGCGGGACGATCAGCGACTCGCGCCGCTGCGGGCCGTGCGCGCCCGGGATCGAGGTCACGTAGTTGACCGGCAGCTTCGACGCGGCGGCGCGCCGGAATGGCGCCAGGCGCTGCGCCACCGCGTCGGGGTCCATGCCGTTCACCTCGCGCAGGAAATCCTCGATCGAGCGGCCCATCCACCCTTCCAGGTCCACGGCCGGCGCAAGCTCGGCGTAGAAGCGCCGCAGGGCGCGGTTCCACTCCGCGATCATCAGCCGGTCGCCGTCGATGCGGTAGATCGCCATCAGGTCGGAGGTGTTGTCCATCATCGAGCGCGACAGCCGCTGCTCCTCGCGCAGCCTGGCCTCGGCCGCGCTGGCGCGCCTGCGCTCCGCTTCGGCCAGCCGGTATTGCGAGCGCATTGCCGCCATGAAGGCGAGCGCCACGACGGCGCACGCTATTGCGGCGAGCGCCGCGAGTTGCGGGGGCGAAAAGTCCATGGCGGCGAAGCGGGGCGCGATGCCTCAGTGCAGCGTCGCTTTGCGTCCTTCGTAGATGCCCTGCAGGAGGCGCAGCGACCCCAGGCTCACCGCGTGGTGGCTGAGCGCGTGGCCGAGGTCGGCCACGATGTCCAGCGTGACCGGCACATGCAGCGCGGCGAGCGCGCGCGCGGCGCGCTCCGAGTGCACGCGCGAGACGATCGCGTCGTATTCCCCGTGCACCAGGTGGAACCGGGCGCTGATGCTCGCGCCCGCCAGGGGCAGCTGCGCGAAGCGCGCCGAGTACGCGACCACCGCGCCCGCGAGGCCGGGATAGCGCTTCACGGCTTCGAGCGCCACCGTGCCGCCCTGCGAAAAACCGATCAGCACGGTGCTTTCGGCGGCAATGCCGCAGTTGGTCTGCTCGCGCCGCACGAGGTCCTCGATGCGCGGCAGGAGCGCGGCGATGCGCTCCACCCGGTTGCCGTCGTTCAGCACCGTCAGCGGGTCCGGCGCCGGGTCGGACCCGGGCAGGTCCTCCAGGCGGCTGGGCACCACCAGCGCGGCGCTGGGGAAGCGGGCCTGGAACTTGAACGCCACCGAGATCATCGACTCGGGCGTCGCGCCGCCGCCGTGCAGGAACACGAACAGGTGCTTCGCCTTGTGTTCGGGCGAGGGGGCGAAACGGAATACCTTGTTGGCGGTCATCGGGGGGCCGGGAAGGGGGCGGCCCATTCTCGCGCCATTGGCGGTCTTCTGTAAACTGCGCGCGGGCCACAGCACATCCGGAGCATGCCATGCAGAGCAGCCAATCCCACGCCGCATTCTGGTCCGCCTTCTGGGCGCTGGCCAGGCCCTACTGGGTTTCCGACGGGCGGCGCAAGGGCGTGCTGCTGCTCCTGTCGGTGGTCGGCTTCACGCTCGCGCTGGTGTGGGCCGAGGTCCAGTTCAACGACTGGAACAAGGGTTTCTACGACACCTTCGAGCACAAGGACCGCCTCGGGTTCTACCTGGAGCTGGGCCGGTTCACGCTGCTCGCGGTGCTGTTCATCGTCCTCGCGGTGTACAAGCAGTACCTGCAGCAGATGCTGATGATCGAGTGGCGCGCCTGGCTGACCGACAACTACCTGGCGGACTGGCTGGCGGGGCAGGCCTACTACCGGCTGCAGCTGCTCGACCGCGGCACGGACAACCCCGACCAGCGGATCGCGGACGACCTCAACATCTTCGTGGACCTGACCCTGAGCCTGGCACTGGGGCTGCTCTCGGCGCTCGTCACGCTGGTGTCCTTCGTGGGCATCCTCTGGACGATCTCCGGGCCGCTCGAGGTCGGCGGCGTGACGATCCAGGGATACATGGTGTGGGTGGCGCTCGCCTACGCGATCGCGGGGACATGGCTCACCCACGTGATCGGCCGGCCGCTGATCGGGCTGAACTTCGCCCGCCAGCGCGTCGAGGCCGACTTCCGCTTCTCGCTGGTGCGCCTGCGCGAGAACAGCGAAGGCGTCGCGCTGTACGCGGGCGAGGCGGGCGAGTTCGCCAACTTCAAGGGGCGATTTGCGGAGGTGATCGAAAAATGGTGGGCGATCATGCTGAAGCAGAAGCAGATCACCTGGTTCACCTCGTTCTACGGCCAGCTCGCGATCATCTTCCCGTTCGTCGTGTCGGCGCCGCGCTATTTCTCCGGCGGCGCGCCGCTGGGCTCCATCTTCCAGACGGCGTCGGCCTTCGGCCAGGTGCAGGGGTCGCTGTCGTGGTTCATCAGCGCCTACCCGAGCTTCGCGGCCTGGAAGGCGACCGTGGACCGCATCACCGGCTTCAAGCTCGCCCTGGCCCACGTGCGCGAGGAGGCGGACCGCCTCGACGGCGACCGCATGGAAGGCGCCGACGCCGGGCTTACGCTGGAGCACCTTGCGCTGTCCCTGCCGCAGGGCACGCCGCTGCTGGCCGATGCGAGCCTGCGCCTTGCGCCTGGGGAGAACGTGCTCGTCACCGGGCCGTCCGGCGCGGGCAAGTCCACCCTGTTCCGCGCGCTGGCCGGGATCTGGCCGTACTGGAAGGGCCGGATCCTGCTGCCCAAGGGCGCGCGCCTGCTGTTTCTGCCGCAGAAGCCCTACCTGCCGATCGGCGCCCTGAAGAACGCGGTGGCGTACCCCGCGGAGGCCGGGGCCGTGGGCGACGCAGAGATCGCCGAGGCGCTCGCCGCGGTGGGCCTCGGCGCGTTGCGCGGCGACCTCGGGCGCGAGGAGAACTGGGCGCAGGTGCTCTCCGGCGGGGAGCAGCAGCGCGTCGCTTTCGCGCGGGCCCTGATCAACCGGCCGGAATGGCTGTTCCTCGACGAGGCCAGCGCCGCGTTGCCCGAACAGGCACAGGCCGACCTCTACGCGCTGCTGCGCGAGCGCCTGCCGCAGACGACCCTGGTGTCGATCGGGCACCGCGACAGCCTGGCGCAGTTCCACGGGCGCAGGCTGCGCTGGGAGGTTACGCCGGGCGCCGCGCCGCGCCTGGCGATGAGCTAGCTACGCGGCCGCGGCGCGCTTGCGTGGGGCCGGCAGGTCGAGGACCTCGCGCAGGTAGCGCCCGGTGAAGCTCGCCGGCGTGGCCGCCACGGTCTCGGGGGAGCCTTCGACGAGGATCTGGCCGCCGCCGTCGCCGCCCTCCGGGCCGAGGTCGATGATCCAGTCCGCGGTCTTGATGACGTCGAGGTTGTGCTCGATGACCACTACGGTGTTGCCCGCGTCCCGCAACTGGTGCAGCACGCCGAGCAGCAGCTTGATGTCGTGGAAATGCAGGCCGGTGGTGGGCTCGTCGAGAATGTAGAGCGTGCGCCCCGTGTCGCGCTTGGACAGCTCCAGGGAGAGCTTCACGCGCTGGGCCTCGCCGCCCGACAGGGTGGTGGCCGACTGTCCCAGGCGCAGGTACCCCAGGCCCACGTCGAGGAGCGTGTGGAGCTTGCGCGCGACGACCGGCACCGCGGAAAAGAACCCGTGCGCCTCGCTCACGGTCATCTGCAGCACTTCGTCGATGGTGCGGGCCTTGTACTGGATCTCGAGCGTCTCGCGGTTGTAGCGCTTGCCGTGGCACACGTCGCAGGGCACGTAGACGTCGGGCAGGAAGTGCATCTCGACTTTCAGCACGCCGTCGCCCTGGCAGGCCTCGCAGCGCCCGCCCTTGACGTTGAACGAGAAGCGCCCGGCGTCGTAGCCGCGCGTGCGCGCCTCGGGGACGCCGGCGAACAGTTCGCGGATCGGCGTGAACAGGCCCGTGTAGGTCGCGGGGTTGGAGCGAGGCGTGCGGCCGATCGGGCTCTGGTCGACGCTGATCACCTTGTCGAACTGGTCGATGCCGGAGATCGACTCGAACGGCGCAGGCTCGAGCGAGCTGCCGTACAGGCTGCGCGCCACGGCCGCGTACAGGGTGTCGTTGATCAGCGTGGACTTGCCGGACCCGGACACGCCCGTGACGCAGACCAGGAGCCCCACCGGGAGGTCGAGGTTCGCCTGCTTGAGGTTGTTGCCGCTCGCGCCGCGGATGCGCAGCATCTTCTTGCCGGGCCGGTGGCGCAGGCCCGGCACGTCGATCTTCAGCGTGCGGCCGAGGTACTTGCCGGTGAGCGACTCGGGATTGGCGAGGATGTCGGCCGGCGTGCCTTCGGCGACGATGCGGCCCCCGGCTTCGCCCGCGCCCGGTCCCATGTCCACGACGTGGTCGGCGGCGAGGATCGCGTCCTCGTCGTGCTCGACCACGATCACGGTGTTGCCGAGGTCGCGCAGGCGCTTCAGCGTGTCCAGCAGGCGGGCGTTGTCGCGCTGGTGCAGGCCGATGGAGGGCTCGTCGAGCACGTACATCACCCCGGTCAGGCCCGAGCCGATCTGCGATGCGAGGCGGATGCGCTGCGCCTCGCCGCCGGAGAGCGTCTCCGCGGAGCGGTCGAGCGACAGGTAGTCCAGGCCCACGTCGTTCAGGAACGCCAGGCGATTGGCGATCTCGCGCACGATGCGCTCGGCAATCTGCTGGCGCGCGCCCTGCAGGTCGAGGTCCGAGAAGAACGCGTGGGCGGCTTTCAGCGGCCAGTGCGAGATCTCGTAGATCGGGTGCGCGCCGATGCGCACGTAGCGCGCCTCGCGCCGCAGGCGGGTGCCGTTGCAGTCCGGGCAGGTCCGGGTGTTGCGGTATTTGGCGAGTTCCTCCTTCACCACCACCGAATCCGTCTCCTTATAGCGGCGCTCCAGGTTCGGCACCACGCCTTCGAAGACGTGTTCACGGATCGAGCTCCGGCCGCGCTCGGTCAGGTAAGTGAACGCTACCTTTTCCTTGCCGGAGCCGTACAGGATCAGCTGCTGGACCGCGTCGTCCAGCATTTCCCACGGGGCCTCGATGTCGAACTTGTAGTGCTTGGCCAGCGACCCGAGCATCGAGAAATAAAATCCGTTGCGCCGGTCCCAGCCCTTGATCGCGCCCGAGGCGAGGCTCATGTTCGGGTGCGCGACCACGCGCTTGGGATCGAAGAAGTCGATCGAGCCCAGCCCGTCGCAGGTCGGGCAGGCGCCCATCGGGTTGTTGAAGGAGAACAGGCGCGGCTCGAGCTCGGCGAGCGAGTAGCTGCACACGGGGCACGCGAAGCGCGCGGAGAAGAGGTGCTCCTTGCCGCCGTCCATTTCCACCGCGAGGGCGCGGCCGTCGGCGTGCCGCAGGGCGGTCTCGAACGATTCCGCGAGGCGCTGCTTCACGTCGGGGCGCACCTTGAGGCGGTCGATCACCACGTCGATCGTGTGCTTCACGTTGCGCGCGAGCTTGGGCGCCGCGTCGAGCTCGTGCACCTTGCCGTCGATGCGCACGCGCGTGAAGCCCTGCGCGCGCAGGTCGTCGAGCAGGTCGTGCTGCTCGCCTTTGCGCCCGGCGATCACCGGCGCGACGATCATCAGGCGCGTGTCCTCGGGCAGGGCGAGCACGTGGTCGACCATCTGCGACACCGACTGGGCGCGCAGCGGCAGCTCGTGGTCCGGGCAGAAGGGCGTGCCGACGCGCGCATACAGCAGGCGCAGGTAGTCGTGGATCTCGGTCACCGTGCCCACGGTCGAGCGCGGGTTGTGGCTGGTGGCCTTCTGCTCGATCGAGATCGCCGGCGACAGGCCCTCGATCAGGTCGACGTCGGGCTTTTCCATGAGCTGCAGGAACTGGCGGGCGTAGGCGGAAAGCGACTCGACGTAGCGGCGCTGCCCCTCCGCATACAGGGTGTCGAACGCAAGCGAGGACTTGCCGGAGCCTGACAGCCCCGTGATCACGACCAGCCGGTTGCGCGGCAGGTCGAGGCTGATGTTCTTGAGGTTGTGGGTGCGCGCGCCGCGGATGCGGATCGTATTCGCGCCCGCCGCGGCGTCCGGGTTCGGTTTCAAAGAGCTCATTAAAGCGACTCGTCCCCGTGCCTTTCAGCCGGGGACCGCAAAAGTTAACCTGCTACTATAACGACTTTCCCGCACCGCAATAAACCCTTTCTGTCCTCCCGAGCGATGCCGCCCGTTACCGCGGTCGATTCCGAACCCTCCAGGATGTCCCCGATGGAAGTGCGCGCAGGCATCAGCCTGTCGTCGCTTTTCGGGCTGCGCATGCTCGGCCTGTTCCTGATCCTGCCGGTGTTTGCGGTGCACGCGCCGAAGCTGGCGGGCGGGGACAACCTGACGCTGGTGGGCATCGCGCTCGGGGCCTACGGCCTCGCGCAGGCGTTCCTGCAACTGCCGTTCGGCATGGCGTCCGACCGGTTCGGCAGGAAGCCGGTGATCGCATTCGGGCTGGTCGTGTTTGCGCTCGGCAGCTTCCTGGCCGCGTCCGCGACCGACATCTACGTCGCGATCGCCGGCCGCGCGCTGCAGGGCGCGGGCGCGATTTCCTCTGTGGTGGTCGCGCTGGCGGCGGACCTGACGCGCGAGCAGCACCGCACCAAGACCATGGGCATGATCGGCGCGACGATCGGGTTCACCTTCGCGGTGTCGCTGGTGGTGGCGCCGATCCTGTACGAGTGGATCGGCATGGAGGGCCTGTTCGTCCTGACCGGTGTCATGGCGCTCGGCGGACTTGCGGTGGTGTTCGGGGCAATCCCCGACGTGCCGCGCGCAAGGCACAAGGACCCGGGGGCGGCGCCCTCGCTTGCCTCGGTGCTGGCCAACCCCGAGCTCGCACGGCTGAACTTCGGCATCTTCGCGCTGCACCTGGTGCAGATGGCGATGTTCATCGTCGTGCCCAAGGCGCTGATCGACGCCGGCCTGCCGCTCGCGGAGCACTGGAAGGCGTACCTGCCGGTCGTGCTGGTGTCGTTCGCGCTGATGGTGCCGCCGATCATGATTGCCGACCGGCGCAACCAGCAGAAGGCGGTGATGGCCGGCGCGGTGGCCCTGATGCTCGCGGTGCAGGCCGGCCTCGCCTTTGCCCACGGCCTCACCGCGCTCGTTGTCCTGCTGCTGCTGTTCTTCGCCGCGTTCAACGTGCTCGAGGCCATGCTGCCGTCGCTGGTGTCGCGCATCGCGCCCGAGCGCGCACGGGGCAGCGCCATCGGCGTTTACAACACCACGCAGACTATGGGATTGTTCGCGGGCGGCCTGGCCGGCGGCTGGATGGCCAAGCACTTCGGGGCCGGCGCCGTGTTCGCGCTGGGCGGGGCGCTGATGCTGGTGTGGCTCGCGCTGGTGGCGGGAATGCGGCCGGTCAACCCATCGAAATCTCGGTCGTTGACTGTGGAAACGAATACGGCGTAGCGCGGCACGGGCGGCACCGCCCGCGGGCGCCGGATGTACAAACACGATGGATAACTCGGGAGACGGAACATGGCATCGATCAACAAGGTAATCCTGGTGGGCAACCTCGGGCGCGACCCCGAGACGCGCTACCTGCCGGAGGGCGGGGCGGTGACCAACGTGAGCATCGCCACGACCGATACCTGGAAGGACAAGACCAGCGGCGAGAAGAAGGAGGCCACCGAGTGGCACCGGGTGGTGTTCTTCAACCGCCTCGCCGAGATCGCGGGCGAATACCTCAAGAAAGGCTCGCAGGTGTACGTCGAAGGGCGCCTGCGCACGCGCAAGTGGCAGGACAAGGAAGGCCAGGACAAGTACACGACCGAGATCGTCTGCGACACGATGCAGATGCTCGGCGGGCGCCAGGGCATGGGCGAGGGCGGCGGCCGCGGCGCGGACCGGGGCGAGTCCCAGGAACGCGGCGCGCCGGCGGGCGAGGGGCGCCCGGCGCCTTCCGCCGCGAAGAAGCCGGCGGGCAAGTTCGACGACATGGAAGACGACATCCCGTTCTGAGCATGCGTACCCACTTCGCGGGAGTCCTCTGCGCGGCTGCGGCCGGGCTGGTGCTGGCCGGGGCGGCCGGCGCGGCCGAGCTGCCGATCTTCGACGCGCACCTGCACTACAGCCATGACGCGTGGGAGTCGGTGCCGCCCAAGGACGCCATTGCGCTGCTGCGCAAGGCCGGATTGAGGCGGGCGGTCGTCTCGAGTTCGAACGACGACGGCAACCAGAAGCTCTACGCCGAGGCGCCCGACCTGATCCTGCCTTCGCTGCGGCCCTACCGCACGCGTGGCGAGATCTCCACGTGGTTTCGCGACGACAGCGTCATCACGTACATGGAGCAGCGCCTCGCCAGGCACAAGTACGTGGCGATCGGCGAGTTCCACCTGTACGGCGCCGACGCGGACCTGCCGGTGCCGCGCCGCATGGTGCAGCTGGCAAAGCAGAACCGCCTCCTGCTGCACGCGCACTCGGACGCCGACGCGATCGAGCGCCTGTTCAGGCAGTGGCCCGAGGCGCGCATCCTGTGGGCGCATTCCGGTTTCGACCAGCCGGAGCGCCTGCGCGAGATGCTGAAAAAGCACAGGAACCTGTGGTGCGACCTCGCGTTCCGCACCGACCACGGTTCGGGCGGCAAGGTCGGCCCTGAGTGGAAGGCGGTGTTCCTCGAGTTCCCCGACCGGTTCATGGTGGGCACCGACAGCTATACGCCCGAGCGCTGGCCGTACGTCGTCGAGCATGCCAACTGGTCGCGCGCGTGGATGAAGGACCTGCCGGCCGAAGTCGCAGAGCGCATCGCATTCCGCAACGGCGATGCGGTCTTCGGCGGCCCGATGGCGAAGTGATGCGCGCCGGCGTGCTTGCCGCGGCGCTCCTGCTGCCGGCAGTGGGCGAGGCGCAGCAATGCAGCCCGTTCCTGCCGGGTGGCAGGCAGGTGGAGTCTGCGCGGTTCCTGCTCGCCTACCGCAGCGTCCCGGAGAAGATTGCGGTCGGCAAGCACTTCGCCCTCGAATTGGCCGTGTGCCCCAAGGCCGGCGTCCCGGGACCGGAAAGCCTGCGCGTCGACGCGCACATGCCGGAACACCGTCACGGCATGAACTACAAGGCTCAGGTCGCAGCTGCGCCCGGCGGCCGCTACAAGGCCGAGGGCCTGATGTTCCACATGCCCGGCCGGTGGGAACTCGTCTTCGACGTGCGCTCGGGCGGCACGACCGACCGCCTGACCCAGTCCGTTACGCTCGAGTGAGCCGCTGGGCCGGTGCCCGCGCCCTTTGCGCCGGGATGTTGGCGAGCATGGCCTCCGCGGGCATCCTGGTGGCGCAGACCACCGGGTTCGTTGC
>JAFEDL010000030.1:30616-35542 GCA_018241645.1 Pseudomonadota bacterium | reverse complement strand
TGGTCGCCGGACCCGAGCAACCGGGTTTCGGGCAAGCCCGCAGCCATCGCCCTCGGGCGGGACCTGTTCTTCGACCCGCGCCTTTCGGGCAACGGGAAATCCTCTTGCGCCAGCTGCCACCTGCCGGGCCGGCTGTTCACGGACGGCAAGGTGCGCGGCGAGGGATTCGTGCAGCTCGACCGCAATACGCCGAGCCTGGTCAATGCCAGGCTGAACCGGTGGTTCGGCTGGGACGGCGCGGCAGACAGCCTCTGGTCGCAAAGCATCCGGCCGATCGTCGACAAGCGCGAGATGGCGGCGAGCACCACGCACGTCGGGGCGCTGGTCCGCGGGGACGAGCGGCTGGCGGAGCGCTACCGGGCAGTGTTCGGCAGTGCGCCCGCGGATAACGATACAGTCATGGTGAATGTCGGCAAGGCGCTGGCGGCCTACCAGGAGACGCTCGTGAGCGGGCGCACGCCGTTCGACGGCTTCCGCGATGCCGTCGCCGGCGGCGACCGGGGCGCGGCCGACCGGTATCCGGCAGCCGCGCAGCGCGGGCTGAAGATATTTGTCGGCAAGGGCAACTGCTCGGTCTGCCATTTCGGGCCGAACTTCACCAACGGGGAGTTCGGCGACATCGGCATCCCGTTCTTTGCCGCGCCGGGGCGGGTCGATCCCGGGCGCTACGAGGGTATCCGCAAGCTGCTGGCGAGCCGCGCGAACCTGCTTGGCGCCTATAACGACGATCCCGCCCGCGCCCCGGCCACCGGCACGCGGCATGTGACGCTCGAGCACCGCAACTGGGGGGAGTTCCGGGTGCCCGGATTGCGCAACGTGGCCGGGACCGCGCCCTATATGCACAACGGGCAGCTCGCGACCCTGCGCGACGTGGTGCGCCACTACTCCGAGCTGAACGAGGAGCGGCTGCACGCCGACGGCGAGAAGATCCTGAAGCCGCTCAGGCTGTCGCCCGCCGAAGCCGACGACCTGGTCGCCTTCCTCGAGTCGCTGACCGCCGCTGACCCGGTGTCATACTGACGGCATGGGACTCAAGCTGAACCTGGGGTGCGGGCAGAACCCGCTCGACGGGTACCTGAACGTGGACAAGTACGGCGAGGCCGACCTGAACTGCGACCTCGAGGTGTTCCCGTGGCCCTGGCCGGACAACTCGGTCTCCGAGATCCAGCTCATCCACGTGCTCGAGCACCTCGGCGCCAGCGCGCAGACCTTCATCGGCGTGATGAAGGAGATGTACCGGGTGTGCGAAGCCGGGGCGATGATCCACATCGCCGTGCCGCACCCCCGCCACGACAATTTCATCGGCGACCCCACCCATGTGCGGCCGGTGGTGCCGATGACGCTGCAGCTGTTCTCCCGGCGGAGCAACCTCGAATGGCAGCGGATGAAGGCGGCCAACTCGCCCCTCGCCCTCTACCATGGCGTTGATTTCGAGCTGATCGACACTACATACATCCTCGAGGAGCCCTACGTCAGCGACCTGCGGTCCGGCAAACTTTCCGGCGACGACCTCGAGCCCCTGCTCAGGAAGTACAACAACGTCGCCTCGGAGATTCGTTTCAGGCTCAAGGTCTTAAAGGATTCCTCCTAAAAATCAGACATGTACGCCCGGCTCCGGTATAATGGCGGGCTATTTGCACGCAGGAGGTTTTCGATGCCGATCTACGAATACCGTTGCTCGGAATGCGGCTTCCAGGACGAGTTCCTGCAGAAGCTTTCCGACCCGCTGATGACGGTCTGCCCGTCCTGCGGCAAGGAGAGCCTGAAGAAGCTGCTGTCCGCCGCCGGTTTCCAGCTCAAGGGCAGCGGCTGGTACGCCACCGATTTCAAGGGCAGCGGCTCCAAGCCCGCGGCCGGCGCCGGCGGAAAATCCGATGCGAAGGCCGCAGGCGGGGACTCGGCCGCCAAGTCGTCGGGCGACAGCGCATCGTCGGACAGCGGCACGGCGGCAACGCCCAAGACCGCCCCGGCAGGCACGTCCGGCTAGGCGCCGACCGGGCGCGGGGCGCGTCGCCGACCGCCCGGGTCTGGGGCACGCCCTGAACCGGGCCATTTGCATTCACTCCTGGCATTGGCTTGAAAAAATATCTCATTACCGGCCTGTTGATCTGGATCCCGCTCGTGATCACGCTGTGGGTGCTGGACCTCGTCGTGACCACCCTGGACCAGGTACTGCTGCTGTTGCCGGACGAACTGCGCACGGAACACTGGCTGGGCGTGCACGTCCCCGGCATGGGGGTGCTGCTCACGGTGGCGATCGTGCTGGTCACCGGGGTGCTGGGGGCCAACTTCATCGGCGCGCGGCTGGTGCACCTGTGGCACGAGATCCTGCACCGAATCCCGGTCGTGAATTCGATCTACTCCAGCGTCAAGCAGGTCTCGGACACGCTCTTTTCGTCGAGCGGGCAGGCGTTCCGCAAGGCACTGCTGGTCAAATGGCCGCACGAAGGCATGTGGACCATCGCCTTCCTCACGGGCGCGCCGGGCGGCGACGTGGCCCGCCACCTGCAGGGCGATTATGTCTCGGTCTATGTCCCGACCACCCCGAACCCGACCGGCGGTTACTTCGTGATGCTGAAGCGCGCGGACGTCATCGAACTCGACATGAGCGTGGACGAAGCGCTCAAATACATCATCTCGATGGGCACCGTGGCGCCCGGACAGAATCCCAGGAACGCAAGAACCACCACCAACGGCAAGGCCTGATCCCATGCGCACCCACTATTGCGGGGACCTGTCCGCCGCGAACCTCGACCAGATCGTCACCCTCGCCGGCTGGGCGCACCGCCGCCGCGACCATGGCGGCGTGATCTTCATCGACCTGCGCGACCGCGAGGGCCTCGCCCAGGTCGTCTGCGACCCGGACCGGGCGGAGGCTTTCGCCACCGCCGACCGGGTGCGGAACGAATTCGTGCTGAAGATCACCGGCAAGGTGCGCCGCCGACCCGAAGGGACCGTGAACCCGCACCTGCGCTCGGGCGAGATCGAGGTGCTCGCCCACGAGGTGGAGGTGCTCAACCCGTCGGTGACGCCGCCGTTCCAGCTCGACGACGAGAACCTCTCCGAGCAGGTGCGCCTGCAGTACCGCGTGCTCGACCTGCGCCGCGACCAGATGCAGAAGAACCTGCGGCTGCGCTACAAGGTGACGATGGCGGTGAGGAAGGCGCTCGACGCGCTCGGCTTCATCGACATCGAGACGCCGATGCTCACGCGCTCGACGCCCGAAGGCGCGCGCGACTACCTGGTGCCCTCGCGCGTGCACCCGGGCGAGTTCTTCGCGCTGCCGCAGTCGCCGCAGATCTTCAAGCAGCTGCTGATGGTGGCCGGCTTCGACCGCTACTACCAGATCGTGCGCTGCTTCCGCGACGAGGACCTGCGNNGCCGACCGCCAGCCCGAGTTCACGCAGATCGACATCGAAACCTCGTTCCTCGGCGAGGCCGAGATCCAGGCCATGATGGAGAAGATGATCCGCGCCATGTTCAAGGAGACGCTGGACATCGCGCTGCCGGATCCCTTCCCGCGCATGACCTGGGCCGAAGCCATGGGGCGCTACGGCTCGGACAAGCCCGACTTGCGCGTGCCGCTCGAACTCACGGAGCTCACCGGCATCATGAAGTCGGTGGAGTTCAAGGTGTTCCGCGGCGCTGCGGACATGCCCGGCGGACGGGTGGCGGCCCTGCGCGTGCCGAAGGCCGACCTGTCGAGGAAGGAAATCGACGACTACACCCAGTTCGTGTCCATCTACGGCGCCAAGGGCCTCGCGTACATCAAGGTCAACGACAAGGCGAAGGGGCCCGAGGGCCTGCAGTCGCCGATCGTGAAATTCCTGACGGCCGAGACCCTCGCGCAGATCCTCGAGCGCACGGGCGCGCAGGACGGCGACGTGATCTTCTTCGGCGCCGACAAGGCCAAGGTGGTGAACGACGCCCTTGGCGCGCTGCGCGTAAGGGTGGGCCACGAGAAGGGCTATGCGGAAAAGGGCTGGCGCCCGCTGTGGGTGGTCGACTTCCCGATGTTCGAATACGACGAGGCGGAAAAGCGCTGGTCCGCCATGCACCACCCGTTCACTTCCCCCAAGGACGGCCACGAGGACCTGCTCGCGACCGATCCCGGCAAGGCGATCTCCAAGGGTTACGACATGGTGCTGAACGGCTCGGAGATCGGCGGCGGCTCGGTGCGTATCCATCGCGCCGAGGTGCAGGCCAAGGTGTTCAAGGCGCTCGGCATCTCGGACGAGGAGGCACGGATGAAATTCGGCTTCCTGCTCGACAACCTGGCGTTCGGCGCGCCCCCGCACGGCGGGATCGCGTTCGGCCTGGACCGCATCGTCACGATGATGACCGGGGCCGAGTCGATCCGCGACGTCATCGCCTTCCCGAAGACGCAGCGCGCCCAGTGCCTGCTCACGCATGCGCCCAGCCCGGTCGACGACAAGCAGTTGCGCGAGCTCGGCCTGCGCCTGAGGGAAAAGCCCAAGGCGTGAGGCGGCTCCTCGCCCTTGCGCTCGCGCTGCTGCTGTGCGCGCACGCGGCTGCGTTTTCCCGGTCCGGCGAGGTAAGCACTGCCGAGCTGCCCGGCGAGGCGCGCGCTACCCTCGCCCTGATCAAGGCGGGCGGCCCGTTTCCCTATGAGCGCGACGGCATCGCCTTCGGCAACCGCGAGGGCCGCTTGCCGAAGCGCGAACGCGGCTACTATCGCGAATACACCGTCAGGACGCCCGGCAGCAGGGACCGGGGTGCGCGCCGCATCGTCGCCGGACGGCCCGGCGAGTACTACTACAGCGACGACCACTACCGGACCTTTCGCCGGATCGTCGAATGACTGCGCCGAATGACAGCGAGGAATGACCCCGTGAGCAAACTCCTCGAACGCTTGTCCGACCCGGAAAAATCGGGCGTCTACCGCGCCACCCATGATCGCGATGT
>JAFEDL010000030.1:28202-30513 GCA_018241645.1 Pseudomonadota bacterium | reverse complement strand
TCGTGGCGCGCCGCGGCTCCCCGCGTGATCCTGTTCGCGGGTGCCGCGCCCGGCGACGAGCTGGGCATCCTCCAGGACGTGCTCGCCGCGGCGGCGGAGTACTGGCGCGGGCGAGGGCGGGCCTTCTTCGCGGTCTTCATCGACCCGGCCGGCAAGCTCGCGCTGCCCGCGCTCTACAAGGAAAAGGTGAAGAGGACGGACCGGTGAGCGGCACCAAGCTGCCGGTCTCGGTGCTCGTGGTCATCCACACGCCGGCGCTGGAGATCCTGCTGATCGAGCGCGCGGCGCGCCCGGGCTACTGGCAGTCGGTCACCGGCTCGATCGACCGGCCGGACGAGCCGCTGGAGGACGCGGCCGTGCGCGAGGTGTTCGAGGAAACGGGCATCGTCGCACCGCGCGACCGCCTGGTGCGCTGGAACGTCGTGCGAACTTTCGAGATCTACCCGCAGTGGCGGCACCGGTTTGCACCGGGCACCACGCACAACGACGAGCACATGTTCAGCCTGGAAGTGCAGGGCACCGGACCGGTGCGGCTCGCACCGGAGGAGCACACGGCCTGGCAGTGGCTGCCCTGGAAGGAGGCGGTGGACAAGTGCTTCTCGTGGACCAACCGCGACGCGATCACCATGCTGGCCGAAAGTCGGCGCAAGGCGGGCGGGATTGGCTAAACTTCCCGGCTGATGCGCCTCCTTCGCCTCGCGTGCCTGTTCCTCGTGCTTTCCGCTGCTGCGGCGCAGGCCGCCGAGGACCTGTCCGTGGAGGCGAACCGCAAGGGGCCGTATGTCGAAGTCCGCGCCCGCGCCACGATCGATGCGCCGCTTTCGGTGATCTGGACCACGCTCACCGACTACGAGCGCCTGCCGGAGTTCGTGCCGGGACTGAAGAAGAGCCGGGTGACGAGCCGCAACGGGCCGGTGGCGATCGTCGAGCAGTCCGGCGAGGCGCGCTTCCTGATGTTCACCTTCCCGATAGACGTGACGCTCGAGGCGGTGGAGAAGCCGCCGTCGTCGCTGCGCGTGCGCGTGCTGTCGGGCACGCTGCGCTACCTCGAGGGCGGCTACTCGGTGGAGCCCGATCCGCACAGCGCACGGTTCATCCTGCATTGGATAGGCACGATTGCGCCGGACGTGTCGCTGCCGCCGTTGTTCGGCGAAGTGGTGATGCGGATGAGCATCGAGGACCAGTTCACCGGCATGGTGGGCGAGATCGACAGGCGGGAGGCGTTGCGCCGCGCGGCCGAAGCGGAGGCACGCAGGAAGTGATGGCGGCGCCGCGTACCGCCCTTGCGCACCGGCTCGCAGCGATTCTGCTGCTCGCCGCCGCGGGAGGGTGCGCCGTGCTCGACCCGGTGCAGGGGGGACGGTTCTCCGCCGAATCGCGGGTGCGCAGCTGCGCGCAGTGGTACGGCGCGCTCGATGCGGCGGTGACGGCCGCCGGGGTGCGCGACGCGCAGGGCACGGGCGTGGAAGGCTTCCCCTACCTGCGCGTCGACAGGTTCAGCGCGGCGCTGGCCGGCGAAGCGCGCTCCGGACGCCCCGCCTTGCGTTCCCTGTTCGACAGACTGCTGCTCCTCGACCTGCAGGCGCGCAGCCATGAGATCGCCAACCTGCCGGCAGAGGGCCTGAAGGCGCTGTGGAGCGGCCGCGGCGACCCGGATGTCTCAGCTGCCGTGCGCGAGACGCGGGAGTGCGGCCGGCAACTGCGCGATTTCGACCTCGAGCGTCCGGGGGCGGGCGAGGCGCTCCTGTCCCGGCTGTCGGTGCCGGACGACTATGTGACCGGATACCGGATCGCGGGGCTCTATGCCCTTTCCAAGATCCCGTTTTCCGCCGGCGTCAGGAAGCAGCTCGCGCAGACGCAGGCAGCGTTCGCCCGTGACCTGGGGGCGACAGCCCAAGGGACCGTGGTGCGCTATTCGCCCCAATCCAGGCCGCATCTTGCGAGGGGACCGCTGCGCGACATCCTTGCGCGCGCGGCCGATAATCCGCTGCATGTGCCCGACCCCTCCGACGAGGACATGGAGGCCCTGTTCGCGTTCTACGCGCCGAGCTTCGAGGTCGAGACCACCGGGGACCATGACCGGCCCGGTGCGCTGCGCTGGCGCTGGGGACCGATGCCCGAAGTCGAGGCGGCGGACACGGCCGTCTACCGGCAGGTGGCGCATACGCGCTATCGAGGGGCCAATCTCCTGCAACTCGTATACACGATCTGGTTTCCGGAGCGGCCCGCCGAGTCTGCCGGCGACCTGCTCGCGGGCCGGCTGGACGGCGTCGTGTTCCGGGTCACGCTGGCGCCGGACGGCACGCCGCTG
>JAFEDL010000030.1:19697-28126 GCA_018241645.1 Pseudomonadota bacterium | reverse complement strand
GGCGCTGGGAGACATCGGGCACGAAGACCGGATCGTGGTGCGCATCGCCTCGCGCACGCACTACGTGGACCGCGTTTACGTGGACCGCTTCGACAGCGTGGCGCGCTATGCGCTGCGGCCGTACGACGACCTGCGCTCCCTGCCGCTCATGCCCGGCGGCAGCCGGAGCGTCTTCGGGCAGGACGGCATCGTTGCGGGCACGGAGCGCGGCGAGCGGTTCCTGTTCTGGCCCATGGGCATCGCCAGCGCGGGGGCGATGCGCCAGTGGGGGCACCAGGCCACCGCGTTCGTCGGCCGCCGCCATTTCGACGACGCCGACCTCCTCGAGAAACGTTTCGTGCTGGACCTGAAATGAGCATCCGGCTGAAGGTCGCCACCCTCAACATCCACAAGGGCCTGTCGCTCTTCAACCGGCGCATGGTGATCCACGAGCTGCGCGAGGGTCTTGCCCGGCTCGGCGCCGACATCGTCTTCCTGCAGGAAGTGCAGGGCCTGCACGAGAAGAACGCCCTGCGGTTCGGGGGCTGGCCGCAGGCCGCGCAGCACGAATTCCTGGCGGGCGACGAATGGCAGCATGCCTACGGCCGCAACGCGGTCTACGAGCACGGCCACCACGGCAACGCGATCCTGTCGCGCTTTCCTATCGTGTCCTTCGACAACCATGACGTCTCGAACCACCGGTTCGAGAGCCGCGGCCTGCTGCACTGCCGGATCGCCGTGCCGGGGATGGACCTGCCGCTCGACTGCGCGTGCATCCACCTGTCGCTCGACGAGCGCGGGCGCCGCCGCCAGATCGAGGCGATGGCGACCCACCTGTCGGTGCCGCGGGACGCCCCCATGATCGTCGCGGGCGACTTCAACGACTGGCGGCATTCCGCGTCGGGTGCCATGTCACGCCGGCTCGGCCTGGAGGAAGTGTCGGTGACCCACAGCGGCAAGCCGGCGCGCACCTTTCCCAGCATCATGCCGGTCCTGAGGCTGGACCGGATCTACGTGCGCGGGTTCGAGGTGCTCGGGGCCCAGGCGCATCGCGGCGCCCCGTGGCGGATCCTGTCGGACCACCTCGCGCTCAGCGCGGAGCTAAGGTACCCCCATGACGCTGAAGTTCGTCCCCGGTAACCGCCTCACGCTCCTCAGGAACGGCGAGCAGTACTTTCCGGCGCTCGTCGGCGCGATCGACGCGGCGCGGCGCGAGGTGTTCTTCGAAACCTACATCTTCGCCGACGACGAGACCGGCAGCCTGGTGGCCGACGCGCTGGCGCGCGCCGCGGCACGCGGCGTGGCGGTGCATGTCACCGTCGACGGGTTCGGGGCGCGCGACTTTGCGCCCCGGTTCCGGGCGATGCTCGAGGAGGCCGGAGCCCAGGTGCTGGTGTTCCGGCCCAAGATCAGTCCGCTGACCCTGCGCCGCAACCGCCTGCGGCGCATGCACCGCAAGCTGGTCGTGGTGGATGCCCTGTGCGCGTTCGTGGGCGGGATCAACATCCTGGACGACTTCGACGCCGAGGGGCGCGCGCCGCCGCGCTACGACTACGCGGTCCGCATCGAGGGGCCGCTGGTGCACGACGTGTGGCACGCCGCCGCCAGCCTGTGGGCGCGCCTGGCATGGCTGCATTTTCGCCGCCGCTGGCCCCTGCGGGGCAAGGCTTCCCCGGTATGCGAACCGCTGGGCACGCAAAGCGCCGCCCTCGTGGTGCGGGACAACTTCCGCCACCGGCGCGACATCGAACTGGGCTACCTCGAGCAGATCGCCGCCGCCAAGGGCGAGGTGCTGATTGCCGTCGCGTATTTCCTGCCGGGGCGGCGCTTCCGGCGGGCGCTGGTCGAGGCGGCCCAGCGCGGCGTCAGGGTCGTCCTGCTGGTGCAGGGGATCTCCGACCACCCGGTGATGCACTACGCCTCGCGCGCGTTATTCGGCAGCTTCCTCGAGGCGGGCATCGAGATCCACGAGCATGCCGAGAGCGAACTGCACGCCAAGGTCGCGGTGTTCGACGGCGTGGTGGCGTGCGTGGGCTCGTCCAACATCGACCCGTTCAGCCTCTTGCTCGCCCGCGAGGCGAACGTCTTCGTGAGCGATGGACGGTTCGCCTCCTCCCTGCGCGCGAGCGTCTTTGAGGCAATCGACAAGGCGCGGCCCGTTCCGCCGCAGGAGTGGGACCGCCAGTCGCTCCTGACGCGCGCCCGGATCTGGGTGGCCTACGGGATATCCCGCCTGCTGATGAGTCTGTCCAGGATCGAAGGCTGGCACTAGGGCCTCGAGCCCTCGGTTGACCTCGCGGTCGCAGTGCGCGCGGGGTGGCGATTGGACACAAGGATAATCGCAGGTGTTATCCTTGTGTCCGAAGAAACGGATTGCGCCCGAGGAGAGAGCGCCAGTTCATGAGCAACGATTACGAGACACTGCGCTGGCCCACGAACCTGGATCGTGACGCGATCGTTGCGCGGCTGGTCCAGATCCGCGAGGCGGCCCGCACAGGCGGCCTGGACGAGCTGGTCGCCTTTTTCCGCGACGTCGAGGAGATGGTCGCCGCCCGGATCGGGGCCAGCGTCATCGGTGCCATCAACTGGATCGAAGGCAAGCCCGAACTCCGGGATTTCGGGGTGCAGCTCTCGATGGTGGCGATGAACCTGAAGAACCTGAAGTAGGCGGGCGCTATTCCTGCGGCCGCCTGCCGAACATTCCCCATCCTTCGTTCGACATGACCAGTTCCCCGTGCTGGTTGAACGCCTCGATGCGGCCCTGCATGAGCCCTACGCCGGGACGGCTCTGCGACGCCCGGGTGGCGAGCGTAGTGCGCCGGTAGGTGACGGTGTCGCCCGGCCGCACGGGCTTGTGCCAGCGGATGTTGTCGAGGCCCGGGGACCCGAGGCTGATCCCGGCATTGATGTAGGAGTCCACCGCGAACCGCATGCCTACCGCGCAGGTGTGCCACCCGCTCGCGATCAGGCCGCCGAAGAAGGACGCCTCGGCCGCGCGGACGTCGATATGGATCGGCTGGGGGTCATATCGGGTCGCGAACTCGACGATTTCCTCGAGGGTGAATGTGTGGCTGCCCATCTCGTGGACTTCACCGACCCGGAAATCCTCCCAGTACAGTGTCGGTGCGCTCATGACTGGGGCGCCACGCGCTCGTACTTCCCGATCAGCTCGCGGACGGCGGGCGGCAGCACTGCGGCGGTCATGGTTTCGGGGTCGGCATTCACGTAGACAAGTTCGGCAGTGATCAGGGGTTTGGTGGACGGCCCGGGTTCGGCGCGCCAGATCTCGAAAGCGAAGGTCATGCTGGTGCGGCCGAGCTTCGCGACACGCACGAGCACGTCGAGCACGTCGTCGTAGCGCGCCGAACCAAGATAGTCGACGGAGGCCTTGCGCAGGTACACGTCGTTTGCATACCGGTCGACGTAGCCGTGCGGGTAGGGCAGGCCGATGGCGCGCCAGTACTCGGCGATGGCGACGTCGATGTAGTTCAGGTAGTGGCCGTTGAAGACGATCTTCTGCATGTCCACTTCGGACCAGCGGACGCGCAGGCGGTGCGTGCAGGTGAAATCCTCCCGTGACATCTGAGCTCCTGGGCGGTTGGGCGGAATTGCGGCGGCATCAATCTAAATTAGACTTCGGATGTACCGAAAACGCAAAAGCGGGATCCCACATGGCGGACATGGACCAGCCGGTCGGCGACGCGGACCCGGGCCTCGCGGGCTGGGAGCACCCGCTCGCGCGGCTGCGGCGCGCGCTCGACGAGGACGAGCTGCAGCTGTATTGCCAACCCATCCTGGCGCTGCAGGCACAGGGCGCGCAATTCCCGCTGGCCGAAGTCCTCGTGCGCCTGCGCGAGGAAGAGCAGTCGATGCTGCCGCCGGGAGAATTCCTGCCGGTGTTCGAGCACTACCGCATGCTGCCCGACCTGGATTGCTGGGTGGCGCGCAAGACCGTCGAGTGGATCGCCCAGGCGCGGCCGGGAAGCATCCCCGCGTACAGCATCAATGTGTCCAGCCAGTCGCTCGAAGGCGCGCGCCTGCTCGACTTCACGGCGGGCGCGCTGGCGAAGCACGGCGTGAGGCCGGAGCGGCTGTGCCTGGAGATAGACGAATCCGACACGCTCGAGCGGGCGGGCGCGGCCGCGCGATTCGCCCATGCGGCGCGTGCAATCGGTTGCAAGGTGGTGATCGACGGATTCGCGCGGCGTTCGGTATCGTTCGCCGCGCTCAAGGCGCTGCAGCCCGATTTCGTGAAGGTCGACGGCGCGGTCATCCGCAATATTCCGGCCAGCCCGGTTGCGCGCCTCAAGTTGCAGGCGATCGTGCGGGTTGGCGCGGTCACCGGGATCGGCATCATCGCCGAATGCGTGGAAGACCCGGGCGTCATCGCGACCCTCAGGCAGATGGCGGTCGGGCATGCGCAGGGATTCGGCATCGCGATCCCGCAACCGATCGAGGCCGGCGGCTTCCCGCCGCGCTGAGCCGGCGCCATGGACGAGGCCGTCCTCCGCGCCATGCTGAAATGGCCGGACATCCCTGCGGTCTACGGCTGGCTGCGCCTGGAGCGGCGCGGGGACTGGCGCATCCGCACCGGGTCGCGCGCAGGTGCGCCGTGCTACGAAACCATCGGAAATCCCGCCTTGAACGAGTTCATAGGAAGAAACTACGCCGCCGACGAGAGGGGGCGCTGGTTCTTCCAGAACGGGCCGCAGAGGGTGTACGTGACCCTTGCCTACGCGCCGTTCGTATACCGCCTCGACGGGGAGGGCCTTGCCGACCAGTGCGGGGTGCGGGTGGCGGCCGTGGACGGGGCGTGGCTCGACGAGGAGGGGTCGCTGGTGCTCTGCTCGGCGGCCCGGGTAGGGGTGCTCGACGACCGCGACCTGGCCGCCTTTGCCGACCCGCTGGCCGAAGGCTTCTTCCCGTTCCGCGGGGTGTGCGTTCCGGTCGGGGCCGTGACCCGTGCCGGGCTCGGGAAGCGGTTCGGGTTCGTGCCGGACCCTCGGGACTGACCGCCCCGGCCATCGGGGCTGCGGACAGGTCGCTACAAGCCTTGACGCAGGTTCGAAAAGCCCTTTATAATCCGGCCTCTTTTTTGCACCCGGGTCGGCCCGTCAGCCAAGCATGGCGACAGAGGCGCCGTCCCGGTTTGTTTTTGGAACCCGGGAAAACATGCCTACCGTCAATCAGTTAGTGCGCCAAGGGCGCGCCGCCAAGCCTTCCAAATCGAAGGTGCCTGCGCTCGCCGGATCGCCCCAGAAGCGCGGGGTCTGCACCAGGGTCTACACGACGACCCCGAAGAAGCCGAACTCGGCACTGCGAAAGGTCGCCAAGGTGCGCCTGACCAACGGCTTCGAGGTCATCGGCTACATCGGCGGCGAAGGCCACAACCTCCAGGAGCACTCGGTGGTCCTGATCCGCGGCGGCCGCGTCAAGGACCTCCCCGGCGTGCGTTACCACATCGTGCGCGGCTCGCTCGACACCCAGGGTGTCAAGGACCGCAAGCAGAGCCGTTCGAAGTACGGCGCGAAGCGCCCCAAGGCGGCGTAGTCGCCCGACCACGCGCCCGCCGCCAAGAGAGGATAGGACACCACCATGCCACGTCGCAGAGAAGTACCGAAACGCGAAATCCTGCCGGATCCGAAGTTCAACAACGCGGATGTCGCCAAGTTCGTCAACGTCATCATGACCCGCGGCAAGAAGTCCGTCGCCGAGCGCATCCTGTACGGCGCCCTCGACTCGATCAAGACCAAGTCGGGCAAGGACCCGATCGAGGTGTTCACGCAGGCCGTGCAGAACGTGAAGCCGATGGTCGAGGTCAAGAGCCGCCGCGTCGGCGGTGCGAACTACCAGGTGCCGGTTGAGGTCCGCCCGGTCCGCCGCGTGGCGCTCGCGATGCGCTGGATCCGCGAAGCGGCCGAGAAGCGCGGCGAGAAGTCGATGGGCATCCGCCTGGCCGGGGAGCTCATGGAAGCGGCCGAGGGCCGGGGCGGCGCGATGAAGAAGCGCGACGAAGTGCACCGCATGGCGGAAGCGAACAAAGCGTTCGCGCACTACCGGTTCTAAGAGAAGAGGCTGGGCATTCCCGTGGCACGCAAAACCCCCATCGAGCGCTATCGCAACATCGGCATCAGTGCGCACATCGATGCGGGCAAGACCACGACCACGGAACGCATCCTGTTCTACACGGGCGTGAACCACAAGATCGGCGAGGTGCACGACGGGGCCGCGACGATGGACTGGATGGAGNNGCAGGAGCGCGGCATCACGATCACTTCCGCGGCCACCACCTGTTTCTGGAAGGGCATGGACCTGTCCTTCCCCGAGCACCGCATCAACATCATCGACACCCCGGGGCACGTGGACTTCACGATCGAGGTCGAGCGCTCGATGCGCGTGCTCGACGGCGCGTGCATGGTGTACTGCGCGGTCGGCGGGGTGCAGCCGCAGTCCGAGACGGTCTGGCGCCAGGCCAACAAGTACAAGGTGCCGCGCCTCGCGTTCGTCAACAAGATGGACCGCGTCGGCGCGAACTTCTTCAAGGTCTACGACCAGATGAAGGCCCGCCTTAAGGCCAACGTCGTGGCCGTGCAGGTGCCGATCGGCGCGGAAGAAAATTTCGCGGGCGTCATCGACCTGGTCGCCATGAAGGCGATCTACTGGGACGATTCGACCCAGGGGATGAAGTTCGACAAGCGCGACATTCCCGCCGAGCTCGTGGCCGATGCCAAGGCATGGCGCGAGCGGATGGTCGAGACCGCCGCCGAGGCCAACGAGGCCCTCATGAACAAGTACCTCGAATCCGGCGAGCTGTCGGTCGAGGAGATCAAGCAGGGCCTGCGCGTGCGCACGATCAACAACGAGATCGTGCCGATGCTGTGCGGGTCCGCCTTCAAGAACAAGGGCGTGCAGGCGATGCTGGACGCCGTGGTCGAGTACCTGCCTTCGCCGGTGGACATCCCGCCGGTCAAGGGCGAGAACGACCGCGGCCAGCCCGAGACGCGCCCGGCGGGCGACGACCAGCCGTTTGCGGGCCTTGCGTTCAAGATCGCAACGGACCCGTTTGTCGGCCAGCTCACGTTCATCCGCGTCTATTCCGGCGTGCTCACTTCGGGCGACACGGTGTACACGTCGGTGCGCGGCAGGAAGGAGCGCGTCGGTCGCCTGCTGCAGATGCACGCCAACCAGCGCGACGAGATCAAGGAAGTGCGCGCGGGGGACATCGCGGCGGCCGTCGGAATGAAGGATGTCACCACCGGCGAGACGATCTGCGACGTGAACAAGGTGATCACCCTCGAGAAGATGGTGTTCCCGGAGCCCGTGATCTCGCAGGCCGTCGAGCCCAAGACCAAGGCCGACCAGGAAAAGATGGGCGTGGCGCTCAACCGCCTTGCCCAGGAAGATCCCTCGTTCCGCGTGCATACCGACGAGGAGTCCGGCCAGACGATCATTTCCGGCATGGGCGAGCTGCACCTCGAGATCATCGTGGACCGCATGCGGCGCGAATTCAGCGTCGAGGCGTCGGTCGGCAAGCCCCAGGTGGCCTACCGCGAGACCTTCAAGAAGGCGGTCGAGCAGGAAGGCAAGTTCGTCAAGCAGTCGGGCGGGCGAGGCCAGTACGGGCATGTCTGGCTCAAGCTCGAGCCGCAGGTTCCGGGCAAGGGGTACGAATTCGTCGATGCGATCAAGGGCGGCTCGGTGCCGCGCGAATTCATCCCGGCCGTGAACAAGGGCATCGAAGAGGCGCTGCGCGACGGCGTTCTCGCCGGCTACCCGGTGGTGGACGCCAAGGTGACGCTGTTCGACGGGTCCTTCCACGAAGTGGATTCGAACGAGAACGCGTTCAAGATGGCCGCGATCTTCGCGTTCAAGGACGGCATGAAGGCGGCGACGCCCGTGCTGCTCGAGCCGATCATGGCGGTCGAGATCGAGACGCCCGAGGAGAAGATGGGTGACGTCATGGGCGACCTGTCGTCCCGCCGGGGCGTGATCCAGGGCATGGACGACCTGCCCAGCGGCAAGGCGATCAAGGGCGAAGTGCCGCTCGCGGAGATGTTCGGCTACTCGACCACGCTGCGCTCGCTGACCCAGGGCCGCGCGACGTACACCATGGAATTCAAGCATTACGCCGAGGCGCCGAAGAGCGTCGCCGAAGCGATCATCAGCAGCAAGAAGTAACCAACAACCGACATAGAGAAAAGCATCATGGCAAAAGGCAAATTCGAACGTACGAAGCCGCACGTGAACGTAGGGACGATTGGTCACGTGGACCATGGGAAGACTACGCTGACGGCGGCGATCACGACGGTGCTGTCGAAGAAGTTCGGCGGCGAGGCGAAGGCGTACGACCAGATCGATGCGGCGCCGGAAGAAAAGGCGCGCGGGATCACGATCAACACGGCGCACGTCGAGTACGAGACCTCGAAGCGCCACTACGCGCACGTGGACTG
>JAFEDL010000030.1:16564-19668 GCA_018241645.1 Pseudomonadota bacterium | reverse complement strand
CAGATGGACGGCGCGATCCTGGTGGTGTCGGCGGCCGACGGCCCGATGCCGCAGACCCGCGAACATATTCTTCTCGCGCGCCAGGTGGGTGTTCCGTACATCGTGGTGTTCATGAACAAGGCCGACATGGTCGACGACGCGGAGCTGCTCGAGCTGGTGGAGATGGAGGTTCGCGAGCTGCTGTCCAAGTACGACTTCCCGGGCGACAAGACGCCGATCGTGATCGGTTCGGCGCTGAAGGCGCTGGAGGGGGACACGGGGGACCTGGGCGAGGGCGCGATCATGAAGCTTGCGGACGCGCTGGATGCGTACATCCCGACGCCGGAGCGGGCGATCGACGGGGCGTTCCTGATGCCGGTGGAGGACGTGTTCTCGATCTCGGGCCGCGGCACGGTGGTGACGGGGCGGGTTGAGCGCGGGATCGTGAAGGTGGGCGACGAGATCGAGATCGTGGGCCTGAAGCCGACGCTGAAGACGGTGTGCACGGGCGTGGAGATGTTCAGGAAGCTGCTGGACCAGGGCCAGGCGGGGGACAACCTCGGGGTGCTGCTGCGCGGCACGAAGCGCGAGGAGGTGGAGCGGGGCCAGGTGCTGGCCAAGCCGGGCTCGATCACGCCGCACACGAAGTTCGAGTGCGAGGTGTACGTGCTGTCGAAGGAAGAGGGCGGGCGGCACACGCCGTTCTTCAACAACTACCGGCCGCAGTTCTATTTCAGGACGACGGACGTGACGGGAGCGGTGGTGTTGCCGGCGGGAACCGAGATGGTGATGCCCGGTGACAACATCAAGATGGTGGTGACGCTGATTGCGCCGATCGCGATGGAGCAGGGCTTGCGCTTTGCCATCCGCGAAGGCGGCAAGACCGTCGGCGCCGGCGTCGTCGCCAAAGTAATCGAGTAAAACACAAGGGCGGGGCGCAAGCCTCGCGAGCTAAAATGCAAAGCCAACGTATACGCATCCGCCTCAAGGCGTTCGATTACCGGCTGATCGACCAGTCGGCGCTCGAGATCGTCGACACGGCGAAGCGCACGGGAGCAGTCGTGCGCGGACCGGTGCCGCTGCCGACCCGCAAACAGCGGTTCGACCTGCTGCGCAGCCCGCACGTGAACAAGACCTCGCGCGACCAGCTCGAGATCCGCACGCACCTGCGGCTGATGGACATCATCGACCCGACCGACAAGACGGTCGATGCGCTGATGAAGCTCGACCTGCCGGCCGGGGTGGACGTGGAGATCAAGGTTCAGTAAGCAGGACGTTTGGAAAGCAGTATCGGTACGCAGTACTAGGTGAAGTGCCGGCCAATTGCAGCCGGCGCCCGGAGAGATCCGGGTAACAAACAAGAGGTTTAGTCATGACAATAGGACTCGTCGGCCGCAAGGTCGGCATGACGCGCATCTTCACGGACGAGGGCGACACGCTCCCGGTGACGGTGCTCGACGTGTCCGACAACCGGATCACGCAGATCAAATCGCCGGACAAGGATGGCTACTCGGCCGTCCAGGTCACGTTCGGCAAGCGACGCGCCAGCCGCGTCGGCAAGGCCCTCGCCGGCCACCTCGCGAAAGCGGGAGTCGAAGCCGGCCACATCCTCAAGGAGTTCCGCGCCAAGCCCGAAGAAGTCGCCAGCCTCAAGGTCGGCGGCAAGATGGGCATGGAGATGTTCAAGCCGGGGCAGAAGGTCGATGTGACGGGGATCACCCAGGGCAAGGGATTCGCCGGGGTCATCAAGCGCCACCATTTTTCATCCAACCGCGAGACGCACGGCAACTCGCGCTCGACCAGGAAGCCGGGTTCGACCGGCCAGGCGCAGGACCCGGGACGCGTGTTTCCCGGCAAGCGCATGCCCGGCCAGCTCGGCAACGTCAAGCGCACCACCCAGAACCTCGTGGTCCTGCGCGTCGACGAGGCGCGCGGCCTGCTGATGCTCAAGGGCGCGGTGCCCGGATCGAAGGGGCGCGACGTGATCGTGCGCCCGGCGGTCAAGGCCTAAAGGGACGCCATGGAACTGAAACTCATCAATGACAAGGGTGCGTCGTCCTCGACCCTCAACGCGCCGGACGAGGTGTTCGGCCGCGAATTCAACCAGGATCTCGTGCACCAGATCGTGATCGCCTACCAGGCGAACGCGCGCATGGGCACCCGCAAGCAGAAAGAGCGCAGCGAGATCGCCAAGTCGACGCGCAAGCCCTGGCGCCAGAAAGGCACCGGCCGCGCGCGCGCCGGCATGGCCTCCAGCCCGCTCTGGCGCGGCGGCGGCAAGATCTTCGCCTCCAGCCCGGACGAGAATTTCTCGCACAAGGTCAACCGCAAGATGTTCCGCGCGGGCATGGCCTCGCTGATCTCGCAGCTGGTTCGCGAAGACCGCCTCCGGGTGGTCGACGAGTTCAAGCTCGACGCCCCGAAGACCAAGCTGCTCGCGCAGAAGGTCAAGTCCATGGGCTTCGACAAGCTGCTGGTGATCACGGACGAGTTCGACGAGAACCTGTACCTGTCGTCGCGCAACCTGATCAACGTCGAAGTCCTTGAGGCGCGTTATGCGGACCCGGTTTCCCTGGTCCACTTCCCGAACGTGCTGCTGACCAAGAAGGCGGTCGCAAAATTCGAGGAGATGTTCAAATGAGCGCCCCGAAAAAGTACAGCCCCGAGCAGCTCATGAACGTGGTGCTCGCCCCGATCGTCTCCGAAAAGAGCACGCTGGTGGCGGACAAGCACGAGCAGGTCGTGTTCCGGGTCGCCGACGCGGCGAGCAAGCCCGAGATCAAGGCCGCGGTGGAACTGCTCTTCAAGGTCAAGGTCGAGTCGGTGCAGGTCCTGAATGTCAAGGGAAAGCAGAAGCGCTTTGGCCGCCACATGGGCAAGCGCCGCAGCTGGAAGAAAGCCTACGTGTGCCTCGCACCCGGGCAGGAAATCAACTTCGGAGCGCTGGAGTAAGCCATGGCACTCATCAAGGTCAAACCCACATCACCGGGGCGCCGTTCGCTGGTCAAGGTCGTAAGCCCTGACCTGCACAAGGGCGCGCCGCATGCCCCGCTGCTCCTCCCGCAAAGCAAGAAGGCGGGCCGCAACAACCACGGGCGCATCACGATGCGCCACCAGGGCGGCGG
>JAFEDL010000030.1:0-16507 GCA_018241645.1 Pseudomonadota bacterium | reverse complement strand
TCGAGTACGACCCGAACCGCAGCGCCAACCTGGCCCTCCTGCTGTACGCGGACGGCGAGCGCCGCTACATCATCGCGCCGAAGGGCGTGAGCGCGGACACCCAGCTGGTGTCCGGGCCCGAGGCGCCGATCAAGCCGGGCAACGCGCTGCCCCTGCGCAACATCCCGGTCGGCACGACGATCCACTGCATCGAAATGCTGCCGGGCAAGGGTGCGCAGATCGCCCGCTCGGCCGGCGCCAGCGCGCAGCTGCTCGCGCGCGAAGGCAGCTACGCGCAGTTGCGGCTGCGTTCGGGCGAGATCCGCAAGGTGCACGTCGACTGCCGCGCGACCATCGGCGAAGTCGGCAATGAAGAGCACAACCTGCGTTCCATCGGCAAGGCGGGCGCCACGCGCTGGCGCGGCATCCGCCCGACGGTGCGCGGCGTAGCGATGAACCCGATCGATCACCCCCATGGCGGCGGCGAAGGCCGCACCTCCTCCGGGCGTCCCCCAGTCTCACCGTGGGGCACCCAGAGCAAGGGATTCAAGACACGGCGCAACAAGCGGACCCAGGGCATGATCGTCCGCGACCGCCGCCGTTCATAACGAGGCGCGAGGAAAAAAATGGCGCGTTCAATCAAGAAGGGTCCCTTCGTGGACCACCACCTGCTCGACAAGGTCGATGCAATCCGCGGCACCAACGACAAGCGGCCCATCAAGACCTGGTCAAGGCGTTCGACGATCGTCCCCGATTTCGTGGGACTCACGATTGCCGTCCACAACGGCAAGCAGCACATCCCCGTGTTCGTCACGGAAAACATGGTCGGCCACAAGCTCGGGGAGTTCGCGCTCACGCGGACCTTCAAGGGCCACTCGGCCGACAAGAAGACTTCCGGCACGCCTACGGCGGCGCCGAAGAAGTAAGGAGCACTCATGGAAACCAAAGCATCCCTGCGCGGTGCGCACCTGTCGGCCCAGAAGGGCCGGCTGGTGGCGGACCAGATTCGCGGCCTGCCGGTGGACAGGGCGCTCAACGTGCTGGCGTTCAGCCCGAAGAAAGGCGCAGTCCTCATCAAGAAGGTGCTCGAATCGGCCATCGCCAATGCCGAGCACAACGACGGCGCGGACATCGACGCGCTGAAGGTCAAGACGATTCACGTCGAGCGGGGCGCGTTCCTCAAGCGCTTCCAGGCGCGTGCCAAGGGCCGCGGCAACCGCGTGCTCAAGCATTCTTGCCACATCTACATCACGGTCGGGGACTAAGAGGCGCTTATGGGACAGAAAATCCATCCGATCGGTTTCCGGCTTGCGGTCAACAAGAACTGGAGCTCGCGCTGGTACGCCAACAAGGCGAACTACACGGGCATGCTCGCGGAAGACATCAAGGTCCGCGCCTTCCTCAAGAAGAAGCTCGCGCACGCCTCGGTCGGCCGCGTGCTGATCGAGCGCCCCGCCAAGGACGCGCGCATCACGATCTTCTCGGCCCGCCCGGGCGTCGTGATCGGCAAGAAAGGCGAGGAAATCGAGGCGCTGAAGGCGGAGTTGCGCAAGCTCATGGGCGTGCAGCAGGTGCACGTCAACATCGAGGAAATCAGGAAGCCCGAGACCGACGCGCAGCTGATCGCCGACTCGATCGCGCAGCAGCTTGAAAAGCGGATCATGTTCCGCCGCGCGATGAAGCGCGCGATGCAGAATGCCATGCGCCTCGGCGCCCAGGGCATCAAGATCATGAGCGCGGGCCGCCTGAACGGGGTCGAAATCTCGCGGACCGAATGGTATCGCGAAGGCCGCGTGCCCCTGCACACCCTGCGCGCCGACATCGACTACGGTTTCGGCGAGGCCTCGACGACCTACGGGATCATCGGGATCAAGGTCTGGGTCTACAAGGGCGACATGGTTGCCAAGGCCGACGTCCAGGCGCAGGCGGCGGCGCCGGCGGTCCCGGCGGCCGAGGATCCGTCCGCTGCGAGAAAGGCGAAGAAGCCGGCGCCGCGGCCGGGTGCCAAGCGCACCGCAGCCGCGAAGCCTGAAGGCGATGGCGTGGCGAAGAAGCCGGCCACGCGCCGTCCCGCAACCAAGAAAGCCGAGGGTGAAGCCGAGGGCGGCGCAGCCGCCGCCGAAAAGCCGAAAACCACGGTGAAGCGCACCCGCAAACCTGCGGCCAAGGAAGGCGCGGCCCCCGTCGGTGAAGACGAGGGCAAGAAGGAGTAACAAATGCTTCAGCCATCACGTACCAAGTATCGCAAGCAGCAGAAAGGCCGCAACACCGGCAAGGCCACCCGCGGCAACAAGGTGTCCTTCGGCGAGTACGGCCTGAAAGCCATCGGCCGCGGCCGGCTCACGGCCCGGCAGATCGAGGCCGCGCGCCGCGCAATGACCCGCCACATCAAGCGGGGTGGCCGCATTTGGATCCGGATCTTCCCGGACAAGCCGATCTCGACCAAGCCCGCCGAAGTCCGCATGGGCAACGGCAAGGGCAACCCCGAGTACTTCGTCGCCGAAATCCAGCCCGGCAAGGTCCTGTACGAAATGGACGGCGTCGACGAGCCGCTGGCGCGTGAGGCTTTCGCGCTCGCCGCGGCCAAGCTGCCGATCAAGACCGCCTTTGTCCATCGCATGTTGGGGTAAGCCATGAAAACCAACGAACTGCGCGCCAAGAGCAATGACGAGCTTTCCAAGGAGCTCCACGACCTGCTCAAGGCGCAATTCGGGCTGCGCATGCAGCTCGCCACCCAGCAACTGACCAACACCAGCCAGATGAAACGGGTGCGCCGCGACATCGCGCGCGTGCGTACCCTGCTGAAAGAGAAGAGCGCCAAATGACGACCGAACAGGCAACCCCAGCCGCGAAGAACCAGCGCACGCTCGTCGGGCGCGTGGTGAGCGACAAGATGCAGAAAACGGTGACGGTGCTCGTCGAGCGCAAGGTCAAGCACCCGCGGATCGGCAAGATCATCACCCGCTCGAGCAAGTACCACGCTCACGCCGAGACCAACGAGTTCAAGGAAGGCGACCTCGTCGAGATTTCCGAGTGCCGGCCGATTTCCAAGACCAAGGCCTGGAAGGTGACGAAGCTGCTGGAGAAGTCCAAGGCGGTATAGCGCGAAATCGCTTGCCAAGACCTTGGCTGTAAGGTTATAATTTAAAGCTTTCCCGCTCCCGGAAACTCTTCCGGTTGCGGATTCGACCCGGACGGGATCCAAAACTGCCTGTACCGCCAGCTGGACGGCGACGCAGACAAGTTGGATGGAGAACTACCAATGATTCAGATGCAGTCCATTCTGGACGTCGCAGACAACACCGGCGCACGCGCGGTCATGTGCATCAAGGTGCTCGGCGGCTCCAAGCGTCGTTACGCTGGTATCGGCGACATCATCAAGGTGAGCATCAAGGATGCTGCGCCGCGCGGCCGCGTGAAGAAGGGCGAGATCTACCACGCCGTCGTCGTGCGCACCGCCAAGGGCGTGCGCCGAGGGGATGGCTCGCTCATCAAGTTCGACGGCAACGCCGCCGTGCTGCTGTCCGCGAAATTCGAGCCGATCGGCACCCGCATCTTCGGGCCGGTGACCAGGGAACTGCGCACCGAGCGATTCATGAAGATCGTGTCGCTGGCGCCGGAAGTTTTGTAAGAGGCCGACCATGAACCGAATCAAGAAAGGCGACGAGGTGATCGTCATCTCGGGCCGCGACAAGGGCAAGCGGGGCGCGGTGCTGCGCCGCGTCGACGACCAGCACCTGGTCGTCGAGGGCGTGAACCGCGTGAAGAAGCACACCCGCCCGAACCCCATGAAGGGCATAACCGGCGGCATCGTCGACAAGGACCTGCCGATCCACATCTCCAACGTCGCGCTGTTCAACCCGGCGACCCAGAAAGCCGACCGCGTGGGCATCAAGAGCCTCGACGGCGGCCGCAAGGTGCGGGTGTTCAAGTCGAACGGCGAACAGGTCGACGCTTAAGGAGCGCATATGGCGAAAGCAGCAGCCCCGGCGGCTTCGGCCGGAAAACAATCCACCGCAGGGGCGCATGCCGCCCGCCTGCAGTTGGTCTATCGCGAAAAGATCGTCCCCGAGCTGATGAAGAAGTTCGGGTACAAGTCGATCATGCAGGTCCCGCGCGTGCAGAAGATCACCCTGAACATGGGGGTCGGCGACGCAACGAGCGACAAGAAGATCCTCGACGCGGCGGTGGGCGACATGATCAAGATCGCCGGCCAGAAGCCGGTGGTGACCAAGTCGCGCAAGTCGATCGCGGCGTTCAAGCTTCGCGCCGGCGTGCCGATCGGCTGCATGGTGACCCTGCGCGGCGCGAGGATGTACGAATTCCTCGACCGCCTGGTGACGATCGCAATTCCCCGGATCCGGGACTTCCGCGGCATCTCCGGCCGCGCGTTCGACGGGCGCGGGAACTACAACCTCGGCGTGAAGGAACAGATCATCTTCCCCGAGATCGACTACGACAAGGTCGATACGCTGCGCGGCATGAACATAAGCATTTCCACCACTGCAAAATCCGACGAAGAAGCGCGCGCCCTGCTGGCCGCATTCCGCTTCCCGTTCCGGACCTGAGGGACCAGCCATGGCCAAACTCGCTCTGATCAATCGCGACAAGAAGCGCCGCGAGATCGTCCAGAAGTTCAAGGCGAAGCGCGCCGCGCTTCTCGAGACGATCAACAACCAGAAGGCTTCCGACGAGGACCGCGACGCAGCCCGTGTCAAGCTGCAGCTGCTCCCGCGGGACGCCTCCCCCGTCCGCCTGCGCAACCGTTGCTCCATCACGGGCCGGCCGCGCGGCGTCTATCGCAAGTTCGGGCTGGGCAGGAGCAAGCTTCGCGACTTCATCATGGCCGGCGAAGTGCCGGGCGTGATCAAGGCCAGCTGGTAAGGAGAGCCGCATGAGCATGAGTGATCCGATCGCCGACATGCTGACGCGCATTCGCAATGCGCAGATGGTCGGCCATCTCGAAGTGAAGATGCCCGCGTCGCGGCTCAAGTCCTCGATTGCCAAGGTCCTCAAGGACGAAGGCTACATCGAGGACTTCGGGCAGCGCGATGTCGACGGCAAGTCAGAACTGGTGGTGAGCCTCAAGTACTACGCGGGCCGCCCCGTGATTGAGAAGATTGAACGCATCTCGAAGCCCGGGCTGCGGGTCTACAAGGGCCACGACGACCTGCCCAAGGTGATGAACGGGCTGGGAATCGCCATCCTGTCGACCTCGCGCGGCGTGATGACGGACGGCAAGGCTCGCGCCAGCGGCGTCGGCGGCGAAGTCCTTTGCATCGTGGCCTAAGGAACAGACCATGTCGCGAATTGGAAAGAACCCGATAGTCGTCCCCAAGGGCGTGGAAATCACCACCGCCGGCGGCCAGATCTCCGTGAAGGGCCCGCTGGGCGTGATCGCGCGCCCGCTCGACCCGAACGTGGGCATCGAGCGCGAAGGCGAGAACCTGCAGTGCAAGGTGCTCGGCAACTCGCGCCATGCCAAGGCCATGTTCGGCACGGTGCGCGCGCTGGTGTCCAACATGGTGGTTGGCGTCACCAAGGGCTGGGAGAGGAAGCTCCAGCTGGTGGGCGTCGGCTACCGTGCCCAGGCGCAGGGCGACAAGCTCAACCTCACGCTCGGGTTTTCGCACCCGGTCGTCCACCAGATGCCCAAGGGCGTCAAGGTGGCGACCCCGACGCAGACCGAGATCCTGATCAGCGGCGTCGACAAGCAGCAGGTCGGCCAGGTGGCCGCGGAAGTCCGCGCCTACCGCGCTCCCGAGCCGTACAAAGGCAAGGGCGTGCGCTATTCCGACGAGACCATCGTCTTGAAAGAGACGAAGAAGAAGTAACGGAGCCCGATCATGTTCGACAAAAACACAGCCCGGTTGCGCAGGGCGCGCAAGACCCGCGCAAAGATCCGCGAGATCGAGGCAATCCGTCTCACGGTCACGCGCACCAACAGCCACATCTACGCGCAGATCACCGCGGGCGACGGCGCCAGGGTCCTGGCGAGCGCGTCCACGGCCGAGAAGGAAGTGCGCGCGCAGCTCAAGCACGGCGGCAACGTCAAGGCGGCCGAAGTGGTGGGCCAGCGCATTGCGGAGAAGGCGAAAGCCGCAGGCATCGAGTCGGTCGCGTTCGACCGCGGCGGCTACCGGTATCACGGCCGCGTCAAGGCCCTAGCCGACGCGGCCCGCGCCGGCGGCCTCAAGTTCTAAGCCAGGGGAACACAAGTTATGGCGAAGATGCAACCCAGGATGCAGAGCGAAGACCGCGGCGACGGTATGCGCGAAAAGATGATCGCGATCAATCGCGTCACCAAGGTGGTCAAGGGCGGCCGGATTCTCGGTTTTGCGGCCCTCACCGTGGTCGGTGACGGCGACGGCGGGGTCGGCATGGGCAAGGGCAAGGCGCGCGAAGTGCCGGTGGCCGTGCAAAAGGCGATGGACGAGGCCCGCAGGAAGCAGGTCAAGATCAGCCTCAAGAGCGGCACGCTCCACCACGCCGTGATCGGGCGCCATGGAGCGGCCGTGGTGCTGATGCAGCCCGCTTCGGACGGCACCGGCATCATCGCCGGCGGCCCGATGCGCGCGGTGTTCGAGGTGATGGGAATCACCAACGTGCTCGCCAAGTGCTTCGGCTCGACCAACCCGTACAACGTCGTTCGCGCCACGCTCAACGGCCTGCTCGCGATGAACACGCCGGCCGAGATCGCCGCCAAGCGCGGCAAGAAGGTCGAAGAGATCCTGGCCTGAGGACCGATGCCATGGCAGACAAGAGAATCAAAGTGAAGCTCGTCAAGAGCACAGCGGGCTGCAAGCAGAGCCACCGTGACACGGTGCGCGGCCTGGGCCTCAGGCGCATGAACCACACGGTGGAACTCGAAGACACCCCGTCGGTGCGCGGCATGATCAACAAGGTCTACTACCTCGTCCAGGTAGTGGCCTGATTCGGAGAAACGCAATGCGCCTCAACGATCTGAAACCGGCCGAAGGAGCCAAACGCAACCGCCGCCGTGTCGGCCGTGGCATCGGCTCGGGCCTGGGCAAGACCGCCGGCCGCGGCCACAAGGGCCAGAAGTCGCGTTCGGGCGGCTTCCACAAGGTCGGCTTCGAGGGCGGCCAGATGCCGCTGCATCGCCGCCTGCCCAAGCGCGGGTTCACCTCGACGACGCGCGGCCTGACGGCCGAGGTGCGCCTCGACGACCTGCAGAAGATGCCCGTTTCGGACATCGACCTGGCCGCGCTCAAGCTGGCCGGCGTGATCCGCCGCGACGCGCTTGGCGCCAAGGTGATCCTGTCGGGCAAGCTGGAAAGGAAGGTGAGCCTGAAGGGCATCAAGGTCACCAAGGGCGCGCGCGTGGCGATCGAGGCCGCGGGCGGCACGATCGAGATCGAGGAGGCTCAGCCGGCCGCCGAGTAGGGCGCCGACTGAATCAGCATAGTGGCTACTGCGCTCCCCCAGGCCCGTTCCGGACGCTACGGCGACCTCAAGAAGAGGCTGTTCTTTCTTCTTGGGGCGCTGCTCGTGTTCCGCGTGGGTGCGCACATCCCGGTCCCCGGCATCGACCCCAACGTGCTGGCGGACCTGTTCAAGAGCCAGCAGGGCGGGATCCTGGGCATGTTCAACATGTTCTCGGGCGGCGCCCTGTCGCGATTCACGATCTTCGCCCTGGGCATCATGCCGTACATTTCGGCGTCGATCATCATGCAGCTGATGACTGCGGTCAGCCCGCAGCTCGAGGCCCTGCGCAAGGAAGGCGAGACCGGCCGCCGCAAGATCACCCAGTACACGCGCTACGGCACGGTAGTCCTCGCCCTGTTCCAGGCGACCGGCATTTCCGTCGCGCTCGAATCGCAGGCCGGCCTGGTGCTCGACCCCGGCCTCATGTTCCGCGTCACCACGGTGACGACGCTCGTGACCGGCACGATGTTCCTCATGTGGCTGGGCGAGCAGATCACGGAGCGTGGCCTCGGGAACGGCATTTCGATCATCATATTCGCCGGCATAGCGGCGGGCCTGCCCAACGCGGTGGCGGGTACGCTCGAGCTGGTACGTACCGGCGCCATGCACCCGGTGACCGCACTGTTCATCGTGGCGGCCGTCGTGGTAGTCACGGCGTTCGTGTGCTTCGTCGAGCGCGGACAGCGCAAGATCCTGGTCAACTACGCCAAGCGCCAGGTCGGCAACAAGATCTATGGCGGGCAGAGCTCGCACCTGCCGTTCAAGCTCAACATGGCCGGCGTGATCCCGCCGATTTTCGCTTCTTCGCTGATCCTGTTCCCGGCCACGCTGCTCGGCTGGTTTGGCTCGGCCGAGGGCATGAACTGGCTCAAGGACGTCGCGGCAACGCTCTCGCCGGGCCAGCCGATCTACGTGATGATCTACGCGGCGCTGATCGTGTTCTTCTGCTTTTTCTACACGGCGCTGCAGTACAACCCCAAGGAAACCGCGGACAACCTCAAGAAGTCCGGCGCGTTCGTCCCGGGCATCCGGCCGGGCGACCAGACTGCGCGCTACCTCGAGAAGATCCTGGTGCGCCTGACGCTTGCCGGCGCGATCTACGTGACCGTGGTGTGCCTGCTGCCCGAATTCCTGATCCTGAAGTGGAACGTGCCGTTCTATTTCGGCGGCACTTCGCTCCTGATCATCGTGGTGGTGACGATGGACTTCATGGCGCAGGTGCAGGCCTACGTCATGACGCACCAGTATGAAAGCCTGCTCAAGAAGGCCAACTTCAAGGGCGGCCTCACGGCCCGCTAGAAGGAGAAGCGAAGCAGCTTATGTCGAAGGAAGACGTGATCCAGATGGCGGGCGAGATCGTGGAGAACCTGCCCAACGCGACTTTTCGGGTCAAACTGGAGAATGGTCACGTCGTACTCGGGCACATTTCCGGGAAGATGCGCATGCATTACATCCGCATCCTGCCGGGGGACAAGGTTACGGTGGAACTGACCCCGTACGACCTTTCGCGGGCACGCATCGTGTTCCGCGCGAAGTAGGAAACAGGAGAGCAGCATGAAAGTGATGGCTTCGGTAAAGAAAATCTGCCGCAAGTGCAAGATCGTCCGGCGCAAGCGCGTGGTCAGGGTCATCTGCACCGATCCGCGCCACAAGCAGCGGCAAGGGTAATGCGTTGAACAAACAGGATTTTTCGGATATAATCTTCGGTTTTCCGTTTTCGCCGATGATGTTTACAGAACACGCTTCACAAAGATCTGCGGAGTAACCCATGGCTCGCATCGCCGGAATCAACATTCCAAACCACCAGCACGCCGACGTGGCGCTGACTGCAATCTACGGCATCGGCCACGCCCGTGCCCAGGCCATCTGCAAGGCTGCCGGCGTGATCGGCACGCGCAAGATGAAGGACCTGGCCGACGCGGAAGTCGACCGCCTGCGCGAAGCGGTGGCCAAGTTCACCGTGGAAGGCGACCTGCGCCGCGAGGTTTCCATGAGCATCAAGCGCTTGATGGACCTCGGCTGCTACCGGGGCCTCAGGCATCGCAAGGGGCTGCCGGTTCGCGGCCAGCGCACGCGCACCAACGCGCGCACCCGCAAGGGCCCGCGCAAAGCCGCAATCGCAGGCAAGGCAGCACCGAGCAAGGGCTGACCCGCCCGGTAACGAATTCCTAGGAAACACATGGCCAAGATCCCAAATCAGCAGCAGGTGCAGTCCGCAGCGCGGGCCCGCAAGAAGGTGAAGAAGAACGTCGCCGAGGGCATCGCCCACGTGCACGCCTCGTTCAACAACACCATCATCACGATCACCGACCGCCAGGGCAACGCCCTGTCGTGGGCGACCTCCGGCAACGCCGGCTTCAAGGGTTCGCGCAAGTCGACGCCGTTTGCCGCGCAGATCGCGGCCGAGCGCGCCGGTCGCGCCGCCCAGGAGTGCGGGGTCAAGAACATCGAAGTGCGCATCAAGGGCCCCGGGCCCGGACGCGAATCGGCCGTGCGCGCCCTCAATGCCATCGGCATGAAGATCAGCAGCATCGCGGACGTCACGCCGGTGCCCCATAACGGCTGCCGCGCGCCCAAGAAGCGCCGCGTCTAAGGTCAAGGAGAAATCATGGCAAGGAACCTCGACGCGAAGTGCCGTCAGTGCCGCCGGGAAGGCGAAAAGCTCTTCCTCAAGGGCGAGAAGTGCTTTACCGACAAGTGCGCAATCGAGCGCCGCGCCTACGCGCCGGGCCAGCACGGCCAGAAGAGCGGCATGCGCCTGTCCGATTACGGCAAGCAGTTGCGCGAAAAGCAGAAGATGCGCCGGATCTACGGGATCCTCGAGCGCCAGTTCCGCAAGATCTACGCCGAAGCCGACCGCAAGAAGGGCATCACGGGCGAGAACCTGCTGCAGCTGCTCGAGTCGCGCCTGGACACGGTCGTGTTCCGCATGGGTTTCGGCGCCTCGCGCTCCGAGTCCCGCCAGATCGTGCGCCACAACGGCATCCTGGTGAACGCCAAGCGGGTGAACATCCCGTCGTATTTCGTCAAGCCCGGGGACGTGGTCGAAGTGGCCGGCCCGGCGAAAGACCAGCTGCGCATCAAGGCGGCCGCGGAGGCGACAGAGAGCCGCGGGGTACCGGAATGGCTTGATGTCGACGCGAAGGCGCTCAAGGGCACGTTCAAGAACCTGCCCCAGCGCTCCGAACTGCCGGCCTCGATCAACGAGAGCCTGGTCGTCGAGCTTTATTCCAAGTAATCGCAATCAGTCGCGACCCGGGTTTCGGGTCGCGCGTTTTACTTACAGGTCAGGATCGCAAACATGCCGCAGACCGGATTTCTGAAGCCGCGCATCGTTGATGTGCAGAATCTTTCCCCGTACCACGCCAAGGTCACGATGGAGCCGTTCGAGCGCGGCTACGGCCACACGCTCGGCAACGCGCTGCGGCGCGTGCTGCTCTCCTCGATGCCCGGCTACGCGCCGACCGAAGTGCAGATCGCCGGCGTGGTGCACGAATACTCGACCCTCGACGGCGTCCGCGAGGACATCGTCGACATCCTGCTGAACCTCAAGGGCGTGGTTCTGCGCCTGCACAACCGCCAGGAAGCCGTCCTCACCCTGAAGAAAAAGGGCGAAGGCCCGGTCACCGCGGCCGATATCGAGGAGCAGCACGACGTCGAGATCATCAACCCCGAGCACGTGGTCGCGCATCTCACCGCCGGCGGCAAGCTCGAGATGCAGATCAAGGTCGAGATGGGCCGCGGCTACGTGCCGGGGAACATGCGCTACCTTCCGGAAGAGACCAAGGGCATCGGGCGCGTCATCCTCGACGCGTCGTTCAGCCCCGTGCGCCGCGTGTCCTACCTCGTCGAGTCGGCTCGCGTCGAGCAGCGCACGGACCTCGACAAGCTGGTCATCGACATCGAGACCAACGGGGCGATCGAGCCGGAGGAGTCGATCCGCTACGCTGCGCGCATCCTCGTCGACCAGCTCTCCGTGTTCGCCCAGCTCGAGGGCACGGCGATGCCCACCGAGACGCCGAAGTCGCCGCAGGTCGACCCGATCCTGCTGCGCCCGGTGGACGACCTCGAACTGACGGTGCGTTCGGCCAACTGCCTCAAGGCCGAGAACATCTACTACATCGGCGACCTCATCCAGCGCACGGAAACGGAGCTGCTGAAGACGCCTAACCTGGGCCGCAAGTCGCTCAACGAGATCAAGGAAGTGCTGGCCTCGCGCGGACTTACGCTCGGCATGAAGCTCGAGAACTGGCCGCCCGCCGGCCTCGAGCACGGCAGGAACTAAGGAACAAAGGATCAAGCCATGCGCCACGGCCACGGACTCAGAAAACTCAATCGCACCTCGAGCCACCGGCTCGCCATGTTCCGCAACATGGCCGTTTCGGTATTGCGCCACGAGACCATCAACACCACGCTGCCCAAGGCGAAGGAGCTGCGCCGGATCGTCGAGCCGCTCATCACGCTCGGCAAGGCGCCGACGCTTGCCAACCGCCGTCTTGCGTTCAACCGCCTGCGCGATCGCGAGATCGTCGGCAAGCTGTTCGACGAGCTTGGCCCGCGTTACGCCAAGCGCAACGGCGGTTACCTCAGCATCCTCAAGAACGGCTTCCGCAAGGGCGACAACGCCCCGATGGCGCTGGTCATGCTGATGGACCAGCCGGAAAAGCCGGCCGAGGCCAAGCCCGCGGAAAAGGCTGCCGCGTAACCCGGCAGCAATACGGCAGGGCGAAAGGGCCGGGTGCATCCCGGCCCTTTTCTTTTCGGGGACCTGTCCGCGCGCGGGCGGGCGCAATTCAAATACCGCGCCGGTTGGCCGATAATCCCTGCGGTACCCGGAAAGCGGGTTTTCGTTCGCAAACGCACGGCCCCGGAATGCAGAGGATGCCGGACTCCCCATTTGCACGACTCCGCCTGCCCCTGCGCCCGGGGCCGCTGGTCTTCGCGGCTGCAGTCCTGGCCATGGCGGGATTTGCGGCCGCGGCATCCGCGGACCTCGGATTCACAACGCGGGCCACACCGGGTCTCGTCGAAGCGTACGCCCGCCAGTTCGGGTCGGCCGTGCGCGAACGGCTGACGGGGTGGGTGGACTTCGCGCGCGGGCAGAAGTCCTCGCCGCGGGTCGCAAGGCTGCTGGAATCCCCGGGCAACGAGCGCGATGCCCTCCAGGCTGTAAACTCGTTCTTCAACCGGATACCATTCCTCTCCGACTCCAGCCACTGGGGAGTCGAGGACTACTGGGCCACCCCGGCCGAGACCGTCGCCAGTTTCGGCGGGGACTGCGAGGATTACTCGATTGCAAAGTACTTCCTGCTGAAGGAATTCGGCGTCCCCGTGGAGCGCCTTAGGATCACCTATGTCAAGGCCGTCAAACTGAACCAGGCGCACATGGTGCTCGCCTACTACGCCACGCCGGGCGCCGAGCCGCTGATCCTCGACAACCTCGACGACCGCGTGCGCCCGGCCTCCGACCGCGAGGACCTCGTGCCCGTGTACAGTTTCAATGACGACGACGTGATCCTGGTGCGCGACTCCCGCAAGTCAAACCCGCTGCAGATCCGCGCATGGCGGGACCTGCTGCAGAAACTCGAAGGCGAGGCCCGGCTGTGACCCTCGGACGCCAGCTGCTCATCGGCCTGTCGATCATATTCGCCCTGCTCGTGCTGGGGATCGAATCGATCTTCGTCAGGAACGCGCGGGATTACCTGCAGCAGCAGCTCGAGGCGCACGCGCAGGAAACCGCGACTTCGCTCGCGCTCTCGATCGGCCAGGGAATGAAGGCGCCCGATGCGGCGCTGGCCGAGACTTTCATCAACCCCGTGTTCGATCGCGGGCACTTCGCTTCGATCCGGCTGCTCGGTGTCGACGGGCGGCCGCTGGTGTCGCGCGAACTGGGCAACGTGCAGGACGAGGGGCCGGCCGCGCTGCGGCGCCTGCTGCCGTTCGAGGCCCCGACCGGGGAGGCGCTGGTGAGCTCCGGGTGGCGCCAGCTGGGAAGGGTAGTGGTCGTGGTGCACCCGCGGTTCGCCTACGGCCAGTTATGGCATACCACGCTGGAAACGCTTGCCTGGCTCGCGGTGCTGTACGCGTTCGCGCTGGTGGCGGTGCGCCGGTTCCTGCGCGGGATCCTGCGCCCGCTGGACGCGATAGAGCAGGCGGCGCTCGCCATCGGTCGCAGGGAATTCGGCGAAGTTCACCTCGCAACCGGCACCCGCGAGCTGCAGCGGGTCGGCGCAGCGATGAACGACCTGTCGATCAAGCTTCGGGACGCAATTGCGGAGGAATCGAATCGCGCGGATCGCCTTTACCAGCAGGCATTCGAGGATCTCCTGACCGGAACATTGAACCGGCGGGGCCTGATCCAGCGCGTCCAGAGCCTGCTTGCCGAGGGCACGGAGATCTCGTCAGGTGCGCTCGCATTCGTGGCGATGACCGGCCTCGAGGAAGTAAACCGCTCGCAGGGTGCCGCAAGGGGTGACGAACTGGTCCAGCAACTTGCCGAAGTAGTCCTGCTGCCCTCCGAAGGGGATCCCCCGATCGTGGGTCGCTGGCAGGGCGCTTCCTTCGCAATCCTGCTGCCCAACCGGCGCCTGGATGCGGCACGCGATTGGGGCGAAACCGCCTGCAGCCGGTTCGCCGCCCTGATGCGCGAGCAGTCGGTCCCGGCCGAGGTCTCGATTGTGGCCGGGTTGGTGCATTTCGATGCGCAGCACCCCTCGTGGTTCGACCTCGAACGCCAGGCCGGGCAGGCACTGGCCGAGGCGACCCAGCGCGGCGACGGGACGTGCGTGGTCCGGCAAATGACCGAGCGCGCGGTCGAAGCCCGTTCCGCCGACGAGTGGCGCCAGCACATCGAGGAAGCGCTGGCTTCGCGCGGGCTCGTGCTGTACGCGCAACGCGTGTTTTCGCTGCCGAACCGCGAAGTGATGCACGCTGAAATCATGTCGAGGCTGCTGGAGCCGGATGGGCGAGCCGTGGCCGCGGTGGCGTTCGTGCCCGCAGCGAGCCGGCACCACCTGCTCCCGTTGATCGACCGGGCGCTGCTCGATCGCCTGTGGGACCTCCTCGCCACGGACAAGGCCCTGCCGCAGAGCATTGCGGTCAACATTTCGGCGCAGAGCCTTGCCGATACGGGGTTCAGGACGGCACTGCAGGAACGCCTGCGCCTGGCGCCGGCAATGGCCCGGAGGATCGTGTTCGAGGTGGGCGGGTATGCGGCGGTACACCACCTCGACCTGACGGAGGCCTTCGCTGCGGAAGTCCGTTCCGCCGGCGCCCGCTTCGCGCTCGACGGCTTCGAGCTCTCCGGTGCGTCCCTGCGCGTTGCGCACCGCCTCCTGCCGGAGTACGTCAAGCTGACCGAAAGCTATTCGCGCGGGATTGCGTCCGACGGTGCGTTGCGGTTCCTGGTGGATTCGCTGATCCGGATCGTGCGTCCCCTAGAGATCAAGCTGATCGCGAGCAACGTCGAAGATCCCGAGGTGCTCGATCAGCTCGCGTCGCTGGGATTCGACGGGTTCCAGGGGTACGCCGGGGACCGGCCGGCTCCCCTATAGCACCAGGATCGCGCGGTAGTCGTTGACGTTGGTGAGCGTCGGGCCGGTCACCACCAGGTCGCCGATGCCGGAAAAGAATCCCCATGCGTCGTTTCCGGCCAGGAGCGTTTTCGCATCCAGTCCCTGCTGCCCTGCGCGCACGAGGGAGTCGGGAGAAAGCAGTGCGCCGGCATTGTCCTCCGAACCGTCGATGCCGTCCGTATCGGCCGCTACCGCATGCACATCCCCCAATCCGTCGAGCTCGATGCCGAGCGAAAGCAGGAATTCGCTGCAACGCCCGCCACGCCCCTTGGCGCGGACCGTTACGGTGCACTCCCCCCCGGAAATCAGCGCGACCGGGGGATTGAACGGCGCGTTGTAGGACCGGATCTCGCGGGCGAGCGCCGCCATGACCTTGCCGACTTCGCGCGCTTCGCCGGTAATCGAATCACCGAGGATGACAGCAGCGATCCCCTTTGCGCGAAACACCTCCGCGGCAGCCTCAAGCGAGCGGTGCGCAGTGGCGATCACGCGGTTTTCGGCGCGGGCGAACGCCGGGTCGCCGGGCTTTGGCGTTTCCCCGAGGGCGCCACGAGCGCCATTCTCGAGGTGGCGCCGGACGCCGGGCGGGGGGGGCACCGAATACTTTGCCAGGATGTCGATGGCGTCCTGGTATGTCGAGGGGTCCGGTGCGCACGGGCCGGAAGCAATGTGGGTCGGGTCGTCGCCGGTCACGTCCGAGATTACCAGCGCGAGGATCCTGGCGCGGCAGGCGGCGGCAAGCCTGCCGCCCTGGATCGCCGACAGGTGCTTTCTCACGACGTTGATCTCCTGGATCGCTGCGCCGCACATCAGCAGCTGCCGGGTGACCTTCTTCAGCTCCGCCATGCCGACTTCGCCCGCCGGCAGCGACAGCAGGCTCGATCCCCCGCCCGAGACGAGTGCAAGCAGCAGGTCGTCTTCCCCGAGGTCGCGGACTTGCGCGAGGATTTCGCGGGCCGCAGCCTCGCCGTTCTCGTCCGGGACCGGATGCCCGGCTTCGACCACGCGAATGCGCTCGGTGGGAAGGCCATGCGCATAGCGCGTAATTACCAGGCCGGACAGGGCGGCGTCGCGCGGCCAGTGGCGCTCGACCGCGGCCGCCATCGAAGCTCCCGCCTTGCCTGCGCCGATCGCCAGGGTCCTGCCCCGCGGAGGCTGCGGCAGCTGCGGTGGGACGATCTTCAGCGGATCCGCGGCAGCAACGGCCGCGCGGTAGCTGTCGAGGAGGATCTGGCGCGCCTGTCCCGCCGAAAGACTAGCCAAAACTTTCCTTGGCTGCCGCTCCCCGAAGCTCGTAGAGCCGCGGATAGTATTCGCGAAAGGCTTCGCGGATCTCGTCGACAGGGACATCGGCGAAGGTGCCGCGGTCGCGCAGGTACTCCATATGCCTGCGCTCGTCGGCATCGAAGGGATGGAAGATCGAATCGTTGCGGCCGTCGAATTCAAGCGGCTTCACGCGAAATTTCTCGCACAGCGCGAGGTTGAACGCGGGTGTGGCCTTGACC
>JAFEDL010000002.1:76608-81048 GCA_018241645.1 Pseudomonadota bacterium | reverse complement strand
TCCGGTCCGCGCAGGTCGACAGCAGGTGGCGGTCGTGCGAGACGATGATCAGGGCGCCCTCGTAGCTCTGCAGCGCCATGGAGAGCGACCGGCGCATCTCGAGGTCGAGGTGGTTCGTGGGTTCGTCGAGCAGCAGCAGGTTCGGCCTGCGCCGGACCAGCGCGGCCAGCGCGAGGCGCGACTTCTCGCCGCCCGACAGCGGGCCGATGGGACGCTGCGCCGCCTCGCCGGCGAAGCCGAAGCCGCCGAGGAAGTCGCGCAGGTGCTGCTCCCGGTCGCCGCGGAAGAGGCGCGTCATCATCGCCAGCGGCGTCTCGTCGTGGCGGAGCGTCTCGATCTGGTGCTGGGCGAAGTAGCCGATGACGATGTCCCGGCCGGTGGAGCGGCGCCCGCCGGTGGGCTCGATCTCCCCGGCCAGCATGCGCACCAGCGTGGTCTTGCCCGCGCCGTTCGCGCCGATCACGGCGATGCGGTCGTTGCGCGTGAGGGTCATGGAGATGTTCGACAGGATCGTCCGGTCCCCGTATCCGACCGAGACCTCCTCCAGCGAAACGATGCGCTCGGGCTGGCGCTCCGGCTCCTCGAACTGGAAGTGGAAGGTGTCCGCCGCGTAGATGGGCGCGACACGCTCCATCTTCTCCAGCTGCTTCATGCGGCTCTGGGCCTGCTTGGCCTTGCTGGCCTTGGCCTTGAAGCGCGAAACGAAGCTCTCGATGCGCTTGATCTCGCGCTCCTGGCGGGAGGCGAATGCGGCCTGCTGGATCAGCTCGGAGGCCCGTTGCTGCTCGTACGAAGAATAGTTGCCGGTGTACAGGCGCATCGAGCCCGCCTCGGCGCCCGGCAGGATCGCGAGCGTCCGGTCGATCACGCGGTCGAGGAAGTCGCGGTCGTGCGACACGATCAGCAGCGTGCCCGGGTAGGCGCGCAGCCAGGTCTCCAGCCAGAGCACCGTGTCGATGTCCAGGTGGTTGGTCGGCTCGTCGAGCAGCAAGAGGTCGGACGGGCTCATCAGCGCCCGGCCCAGGTTCAGCCGCATCCGGTAGCCGCCGGAGAATTCCTTGACCGCCCGGGCGCCGGCGTCCGGGGGGAACCCGAGGCCCGCAAGCAGGGCGGCGGCCCGCGCGCGCGCCGTGTACCCGTCGACGTGGGCGTACCGCTCGTGCGCCAGGGCCAGTGCGTGGCCGTCGTCCTCGTCGTGGTGGGCGGCCTCGGCCTCGGCCATGGCGGCCTCGGCGGCCCGCAGGTCGAGGTCCGCGTCCATCAGGTACTCGATCACCGGCTGGTCCAACGCCGGGGCCACCTGCTCGATCCACGCCATCCGCGTGCCCGGCTGGATCTCGCATTCGCCCCGGTCGGGCGTCAGTTCGCCCGCCATCAGCGACAGCAGGCTCGACTTGCCGCAGCCGTTGGCGCCGACCAGGCCGATCTTCCAGCCGCGCTCGAGGGTCAGCGAGGCCCGGTCGAAGAGGGTGCGGGGGCCGCGGGCGATGGCGAGGTTGCGAAACAGGATCATTCGGGGCCGTACGGGGATTCCAAGGGGAACGGAGTATAATGCGCGCCCTCGGCGTTCCCACGCCAAAATTGCAGGCAATCGCCATCAGTTCCGGTTTCGAACAACTCGGCCTCATCCCGCCCCTCCTCCAGGCGGTCGCAGATCTCGGCTACACGCAACCTTCCCCCATCCAGGAGAAGGCGATCCCCATCGTGCTCGAAGGCCGCGACCTCATGGCCGGCGCGCAGACCGGCACCGGCAAGACCGGCGCCTTCGCGCTGCCCACCCTGCAGCGCCTGGCGCCCCTGGCGACCAGCAGCACTTCGCCCGCCAAGCACCCGGTGCGAGTCCTGGTGCTCGCGCCCACGCGGGAGCTGGCGATCCAGGTGGAGGAGAGCTTCAAGGCCTACGCCAAGCACCTGCCGATCCGCTCCACCTGCGTCTACGGCGGCTCCGACATGCGCGCCCAGATCGCCGAGCTGAAGCGCGGCGTGGAGGTCCTGGTGGCCACCCCGGGCCGGCTGCTGGACCACGTGCAGAGCAAGACCGTGATGTTCAACCAGGTGAGCGTGCTGATCCTGGACGAGGCCGACCGCATGATGGACATGGGCTTCATGCCCGACATCCGCCGCATCATCGCGCTGCTGCCCGTCGAGCGGCAGAACCTGCTGTTCTCCGCGACCTTCCCGGACGAGATCAAGAAGCTCGCCGGCACGATCCTGCGCAACCCGGCCGAGATCCAGATCGCCGCGCGCAACGCCGTGGCCGACCTCGTCACGCACATCGTCCACCCCGTGTCGCGCGAAAAGAAGCGCGACCTGCTGACCCACCTGATCCGCTCGCGCGACCTGAAGCAGGTCCTGGTGTTCTGCGGCACGCGCATCGGCGCGAACCGCCTCGCGCACCAGTTGCGCACCGCCGGCGTGCAGGCCGATGCCATCCACGGCGACAAGTCGCAGGCCGAACGGCTGGTGGCGCTCGACGCCTTCAAGACCGGCAAGACGGTGGTGCTGGTGGCCACGGACGTCGCCTCCCGCGGCCTCGACATCGAGGGGCTGCCGCAGGTGATCAACTTCGACATCCCGCATTCGCCCGAGGACTACGTGCACCGCATCGGCCGCACCGGCCGGGCCGGCGCCACCGGCGAGGCGATCTCGATCGTTTCCCCGGACGACCTCGACGACCTCGCGGCCATCGAAAAGCTCATCAAGAAGAAGATCGAGCGCGTGCTGGTCCCGGGCTACGAGCCGGACCTCGCGACGCTGACCGCGCTGCTGGGCAAGGAAGCCGCCGAGGCGGTCCAGCACGTGTCCACGCCGATTGCGCCGATCTCCTCGGGCCGGCCGCGCCACGAGCGCCCCGAACGCGGTGGCCGTGGCGACAGGCCGGAACGCGGCGACAGGCCAGAGCGTGGCGAACGGTCGGAGCGCCCGCATGGCTCGCGCCCGCAGTCCTCGCGCGCGCCGGCGGCGCCTTCGGACCCGATCTTCAGCAAGCCCTACGAGCCCGGCACGGCCCCCGCGGCCAGCCAGCCCGCAAGCCCGGCGGCCCACGCGCCGTCCCAGCGGCGGGCGCGCCCGATCGGCGCCCTGCTGGGCGGCCTGCGGCCTAAATCCTGAACTTCAGTTCCTGAAGGTCCGCGCCCGGAGCCGGTCTCCGGGCGAATGGCTTGCCATTTCTGGAAAGTTGGTCAGACGCAGCGGGCCCCGTCCACCTCGATGCACGAACCGCTGATCATCGACGCCTCGTCCGAGGCGAGGTACAGGCAGGCGTTCGCCACGTCCAGCGGGGTGGAAAAGCGCCCGAGCGGGATGGTCGCCAGGTAGGCCTTGCGGGCCTCGGGCGTAACGGCGCCGCCGGCGAACTCCGCCGACAGGCCGGTCTCCGGGCTGAACACCGGGTTCACGCAGTTGATCCTCACGTTGTCCGGGCCGAACTCGCCGGCCATCGACTTGCTCATCAGGATCACCGCCGCCTTGGAACTGTTGTAGATCGAAAGGCCGGGGCGGGGGCGCAGGCCGGCGGTGGAGGCGACGTTCACGAAGCAGCCGCCGCCCTGTTTCCTCATCACGGGCAGCGCGTGCATCACCGACAGGTAGATGCTCTTCACGTTCACCGAGTACACGCGGTCGAACTCCGCCTCGGTGACCTCGAGGAAGGGCTTCTTGCGGTGGGTCCAGCCGGCATTGTTGACCACGATGTCCAGGCGCCCGAATGCGGACTGCGTGGCGGCGACTAGGCTCGCCCAGTCCGCGCCGCTGGTCACGTCGCCTTTCGCGAAGATCGCACCGGCGCCGATCTCGCGCGCCACGCGCCCGCCGCCCGCGGCGTTGATGTCGTTCACCACCACCTTGGCGCCCTCCTGAGCGAAGCGCCTGGCAATGCCTTCGCCGAATCCCGAGCCCGCCCCCGTGACGATCGCCACCTTGTCCTTGAGCCGCATGCCGCCTCCTTTGTTCGCTGGATTGTCGGGGCATTATAGAATCGTGTTCCGCTTAAGGGGAAAGCCGCATGAACCTCGACCGAGTCACCACCGGCCGCGACGTGCCGAACGACGTCAACGTGATCATCGAGATCCCGATGAACGCCGAGCCGATCAAGTACGAGGTGGACAAGGAGACCGGCGCGATGTTCGTCGACCGCTTCATGTCGACCGCGATGCACTATCCGTGCAACTACGGCTATATCCCGCGCACCCTGTCGGGCGACGGCGACCCGGTGGACGTGCTGGTGCTGTCGCCGTTCCCGCTGATCACCGGGGTGGTGCTGCGCTGCCGGCCGGTGGGCATGCTCAAGATGGAGGACGAGGCGGGGGAGGACACCAAGCTGCTGGCCGTCCCCATCGACAAGCTCACCAGCCTGTACCGCAGCGTCAATTCGCCGCGCGACCTGCCGGAACTCACCCTCGCGCAGATCGCCCACTTCTTCCAGCACTACAAGGACCTCGA
>JAFEDL010000002.1:50461-76527 GCA_018241645.1 Pseudomonadota bacterium | reverse complement strand
TTCGCGCTCGAGGTAGTCCTCGATCGCCCGGGAGAACTGTGGGTGGGCGAGCCAGTGCGCGGAATACGTCTCCACCGGCAGCAGGCCGCGGTACAGCTTGTGCTCGCCCTGCGCGCCGCCTTCGAAAGTCCGCAGCTTCTGCGCGATCGCGAAGTCGATCGCCTGGTAGTAGCAGGCCTCGAAATGCAGCAGCGGCACGTATTCGAGGGCGCCCCAGTAGCGCCCGTAGAGCGTCTCGGGGGTGTAGAGGTTGAATGCGCCGCCGATCGGCGCGCCGCCGCGCTCGGCCAGGATCAGCAGCGTGTGCTCGGGTAGCGACTCACCGACGCGCAGGAAGAATTCCAGGTTCAGGTAGGGCGTCGACTGGTGGGCCCGGTAGGTCTGGCGGTAGCAGCGGTTGAAGAATTCCCAGTGCTCGCGCCGGATCGCCTCGCCGCGCAGGTGCCGGAACGTGACGCCGGCCTCGCGCACCTTGCGCCGCTCCTGCTTCAGGTTCTTGCGTTTCTGGTGCGACATGCGCGACAGGAAGTCGTCGAAGTCCGCGTAGCCGTCGTTCTGCCAGTGGAACTGCACGGTGCGCCGCAGGAGCATGCCGCGCGCGTGCATCAGCGCCGCCTCGCTTTCCTGCGGGAACAGCACGTGCAGGGACGACACCCCCTTGGCGAGGTCGAGCGCCTTGCCGACGAGCAGCGCCCGGTCCGCGTCGCTTCCCGCCAGCACGCGCGGGCCGGTGACGGGCGTGAACGGCACCGCGCACAGCAGCTTGGGGTAGTACTCGAGGCCGTGGCGCGCGTAGGCGTCGGCCCAGGCCCAGTCGAAGACGTACTCGCCGTACGAGTGCGATTTCAGGAACATCGGCATCGCGCCGGCGAGTTCACCGTCCCGTTCGAGCACGAGGATCTGCGGCTGCCAGCCGGTGCGCGCGGAGGCGCAGCCCGTGTCGATCAGCGCGTGCAGGAACTCGTGGCGCAGGAACGGGTTGCCTTCGCACCAGCGGTTCCAGGCGGCGGGGGCTATGCCGCCCAGGGATTCGAGGATGCGAAGGCGGATCACTGCGGCGCGGGTGCCTGTGGGGAAAACGGGGAGACGCAGGCCATTATTCCGGATGGGCGCGCCCCCGGGCAAGCGCCGCGTTTGCGGTATATTCGACGCATGACCAAGAAGGCAGCGCCAACGACCGACGCGCGCGACCGATGAACGACGCCCGCGACCAATGAACGACGCTCGCGTCGTGCTGGCCCTCGCGCAGATCAACTGCACGGTGGGCGACCTGCAGGGCAATGCGGCCCGCATCCTCGACTGCGCCGTCCGCGCCCGCGAACGCGGCGCGGACGTGGTGCTGACCCCCGAACTGTCGCTCTGCGGCTATCCGCCGGAGGACCTGCTGCTGCGCGAGGGCTTCTATCGCGATTGCCGGCGCGAGCTGGAAGCGCTGGCGGCAAAGGTACAGGGCATCACCGCGGTGGTCGGGTTTCCCGAGCTGGCCGCGGATGGCAAGCGGTACAACGCCGCGGCCGTGATCCGCGACGGGCGCATAGTCGCAACCGCCCGCAAGCACGACTTGCCCAACTACGAGGTGTTCGACGAGAAGCGCTACTTCTCGGCCTGGAACGAGCCGTGCATCGTCGAGGTGAAGGGGGTGCGCTTCGGCCTCACGATCTGCGAGGACGTCTGGTGGCCCGAGGCGCCGGCCATGGCCAAGGCGGCCGGGGCCCAGGTGATCCTGTCGATCAACGCCTCCCCGTACCACAAGCGCAAGCAGTCTACGCGCCACAAGGTGTTCCGCGAATGGATCCGCGCCTCCCACCTGCCCATGGTCTACGTGAACCTGGTGGGCGGGCAGGACGAGCTCGTGTTCGACGGCGCCTCCTGCGTGCTCGACGGCGAGGGCAACGTGGTCCAGCAGGCGCCGTTCTTCGAGGAATCCCTCGAGCTGGTGGTGTTCGACGGGGCGAAGCCCGTGCCTGGACCGGTCTCGAAGGAGCTCTCGCCCGAAGCGGAGATCTACCAGGCGCTGGTCGTGGGCACCCGGGACTACCTGGGCAAGAACGGCTTCCCGGGCGCGCTGCTCGGCCTGTCGGGCGGCGTCGATTCGGCGCTGACCCTGGCGATCGCGTGCGATGCGCTCGGTCCCGACCGGGTGCGCGCGGTGATGATGCCCACGCAGTACACGGCGCAGATGAGCCTGGACGACGCCAAGGAGATGGCACGGCGGGTAGGCGTGCGCTACGACGTGATCCCGATCCGGCCGGTGTTCGACAGCTTCCTCGCCACGCTTTCCCGGGAGTTCGAGGGCCGCGCGCCGGACCTGACCGAGGAGAACCTGCAGGCGCGCATCCGCGGCACCATCCTGATGGCCCTGTCGAACAAGTTCGGCTCCATCGTCCTCACCACGGGCAACAAGTCCGAGATGGCGGTGGGCTATTCCACGCTCTATGGCGACATGGCCGGCGGGTACGCGGTGATCAAGGACCTGGCCAAGACCCTGGTGTGGGACGTGACCCGCTACCGGAACACGGTCTCCGACATCATCCCGGAGAACATCATCACGCGGCCGCCCTCGGCCGAGCTGCGCGACAACCAGACCGACCAGGACAGCCTGCCGGCATACGACATCCTCGACGGCATCATGGAAGCCTACATGGAGCAGAACCGCAGCCCGGCCGAGATCGTGGCGCAGGGCTATGCGGCCGCCGACGTGCAGCGCGTGGTGGGACTCATCAAGCGCAGCGAGTACAAGCGCCGCCAGGCACCGCCCGGGGTGCGCATCACCTTCCGCGGGTTCGGCAAGGACTGGCGCTACCCGATCACGTCCAAGTACCGGGAATAGGGCCGGCGGCAAAATGATTGCTACAATGAAGCCGATTCGCTAGGACAGTCCCGCCGCAGAGCACTGGAGGAACCGGCATGAAGAAGATCGAAGCCATCGTGAAGCCTTTCAAGCTGGACGAGGTGCGCGAAGCGCTGTCCGAAGTCGGGGTGACCGGCCTCACCGTGACCGAGGTCAAGGGTTTCGGCCGCCAGAAGGGCCATACCGAGCTGTATCGCGGCGCCGAATACGTGGTCGACTTCCTGCCGAAAGTGAAGATCGAGGTCGTGGTGGCGGAAAACCAGGTCGAGTCCGCGATCGAGGCGATCGTGAAGGCCGCACGCACCGGCAAGATCGGCGACGGCAAGATCTTCGTCACCTCCGTCGAGCACGTGGTGCGCATCCGCACCGGTGAAATCAACGACGCTGCAGTCTAGTCCACCTCGCAAGGGGGTACGGGGGAGCCGCGCAGGCTCCCCTGTTCGTTTCTAGCGCTTCGCTTTCAGCAATACCAGCACCGCGCCTCCGCCCCCTTCGTGGGCGGGCGCCTGGCAGAACGCCAGCACCTCGTCCCGCGGGATCAGCCAACCCCTGAGCTTCGCCTTCAGCACCGGTTCGCGGTTTTTCGAGCCGTGCCCCTTGCCGTGGACGATCCGCACGCAGCGCTGGCCGCGGTGCGCGGCGAGCAGCAGGAACTCGGCCACCTGCATGGCGGCCTCGAAGCGGTTCAGCCCGTGCAGGTCCAGCCCCGCCTGCACCACCCAGTGGCCGCGCCGCAGCCGGCGCAGGACCTGCCGCGACAGGCCGTCGCGAAGGTAGGCAAGCTCCTCGCCCGACTCCAGGGCCTCCTCGGGAGTGACCGGCCGCTCGATGCTCTCGGCCAGGGCCGCGCGCTCGTCGAGCCGGGTCTGCACCGGCACGGGTGGCGCCGGCGGTGTGGCCGGCGCCACGCGGCGCACCGGCTTCAGCGGCCGGACGTCGGCGACCGCCTTGCGGAAGTCGTCGTCGGCCATCGCATCACGATGCCAGCTGGTCCAGGTACCGTTCGGCGTCCAGCGCCGCCATGCAGCCGGTGGCCGCGCTGGTCACCGCCTGGCGGTACACGTGGTCCTGGACGTCGCCGGCCGCGAACACGCCCGGAATGCTGGTGGCGGTGGCGTTTCCTTCGCCGCCGCCCTGGGTCACGATGTAGCCGCCCTTCATGTCGAGCTGGCCCTCGAAGATGCCCGTGTTCGGGGTGTGGCCGATCGCGACGAACAGTCCCTTCACGTCGATTTCCCGCGGCGCGCCGGACTTCACGTTCTTGATGCGCAGGCGGGTGACGCCGGAGTTGTCGCCGAGCACCTCGTCGAGCGCGTGGTCCCAGGCGATGGTGACGTTGCCGCCGTCGGCCTTCTTCATCAGCTTGTCGATCATGATCTTCTCGGCGCGGAACTTGTCGCGCCGGTGGACCACGGTCACGTGCTGGGCGATGTTGGCGAGGTACAACGCCTCCTCGACCGCGGTGTTGCCGCCGCCCACCACGGCCACGTCCTGGTTCTTGTAGAAGAAACCGTCGCAGGTGGCGCAGGCGGACACGCCGCGCCCCATGAATTTCTCCTCGGAGGGCAGGCCCAGGTACTTGGCCGAGGCGCCGGTGGCGATGATGAGCGCATCGCAGGTGTAGGTCCCCGAGTCGCCTTCGAGGACCAGCGGGCGCTGGCCGAGTTTCACGGTGTGGATGTGGTCGAAGACGATCTCGGTGTCGAAGCGCTCCGCGTGCTTCTGGAAGCGCTCCATGAGTTCCGGCCCCTGTACGCCCATCGCATCGGCCGGCCAGTTGTCCACGTCGGTCGTGGTCATCAGCTGGCCGCCCTGGGCGAGGCCGGTGATCAGCACGGGCTTCAGGTTTGCGCGGGCCGCGTACACGGCGGCGGTGTATCCGGCGGGACCGGATCCGAGGATGAGCAGGCGGGAGTGTCGGGTGGCCATGGGTTCGGGAAGGTGGTGGGGCTGGCGATGGTTCTGGCGGGCCCTTCGATTATAAACGCATCGATTAACGCCTTGATCCGTAACTGGATGGAAACGCGCTGCGGGGCGCCTGTGGGTGGCCCGGGCATGCCGTCGGGGGGCTTCTGCTAAGATAATCCGATAAACGGCCGGTGAGGCACTGCCAGCCTGACCGCGCGAACACAAGGAGTGCAGGGGATATGTCGGTCACTACGGCAATGGTTTCCACTGCGGTGCTGAAGAACGTGCCGATGTTCACGGGCTTCCCGGACGACTCGCTGCGGCTGCTCGCCACGCTGGTGACCCGCAAGAGCGTTTCTCGCGGCACCACGGTGATGGTGGCCGGCGACCCGACGGATTCGCTCTACATCGTGATCTCCGGCCGGCTCAAGGTGATGATGAGCGACGCCGAGGGCAAGGAGGTCATCCTCGCGATCCTCGGGTCCGGGGAGTTCTTCGGCGAGATGGGGCTGATCGACGACGCCCCCCGCTCGGCCAGCGTGGTGGCGATCGAGCCCTGCGAGCTGCTCTGCGTGACCAAGCGCGATTTCAAGCGCTGCCTGGCCGAGAATTTCGAGATGTCGATGGCGGTGATGCGCGGGCTGGTGAAGCGCCTGCGGGAGGCCGACCGCAAGATCAACAGCCTGGCGCTGCTGGATGTCTACGGGCGCGTGGCGCGCCTCCTGATCGACATGTCCGAGGACGTCGACGGCAGCAAGGTCGTCACCAAGCGCCTGCCCAAGCAGGACATCGCCAAGATGATCGGCGCGTCGCGCGAGATGGTGAGCCGGGTCATGAAGGACCTCCAGCTCGGCGGCTTCATCGAGATGCGCGGCAGCACGATCCTGCTGCGCGAGTCGATCCTCGCCATCGAGTGATCCCCGGGCGGGGCGGGATGGCAGGCGCGGTATAATCGGCCCCTCCCCGGACCCCGTTGCGATGAGCGTAGCCGAAAAAGCCGACGGCGCTTCCCCCAGACCAGCCCCCCTGCCCGCCAAGCTCGCGAACCTGCTTCGCGAGGCGAAATGGCTGGCCCTCGTCGCGGTCGCGGTCTATCTCCTGCTGATCCTGATCACGTTCCACAAGGCGGACCCGGGCTGGTCGCACGAGGCGACCGGCGCGCTGACCCAGAATGCGGGCGGCCGGCTGGGGGCCTGGCTCGCCGACCTGATGCTGTACCTCTTCGGCGTGTCCTCCTACTGGTGGGTGCTGTTGTGCCTGTACGTCGTGGTCTGGGGCTACCGGCGGCTGGACGGCAGCGCGCTCATAGACCCGCGGCCCCTCGCAATCGCGCTCGCGGGCTTCGCGGTGCTCCTGCTCGCGAGCTCGTCCCTCGAGGCCCTGCGGCTGCACTCACTTCGCGCCGAACTGCCGCTCGCCCCGGGGGGGCTCGCCGGCGATGCGATCGGGTCGCTCGCGTCCGGAATCCTCGGATTCACCGGCGCCACGCTTGCGCTGATCACGCTGGCCGCGGTCGGGTTCAGCCTGTTCACCGGGATTTCCTGGATTGCGGCCGCAGAGTTCACCGGGCTGCTGCTCGAAGGGCTCGTGACCCTGGCCCGGCGCCTGATCGAGAGCCGCCAGGACCGCCGGATCGGCGAGATCGCGCGCGAGGAGCGGGAGCACGTGGTCGAGATCGAGAAAAAGCGCGAGGAGAACCACGAGCCGCTCTACATCGAGCCGCCGGTCGTCGAGATCAAGAAATCCGTGCGCGTCGAGAAGGAAAAGCAGGCGCCGCTGTTCGACAACCTGCCCGACACGCCGCTGCCGCCGCTCAAGCTCCTCGACGAGGCCTCGAACGAAGGCGAGCAGGTGAGCGCCGAGACGCTCGAGTTCACCTCCCGCCTGATCGAGAAGAAGCTGTCCGACTTCGGCGTGGCCGTGAAGGTCCTGGCGGCGTATCCGGGCCCGGTCATCACGCGCTACGAGATCGAGCCGGCGGTGGGCGTGAAGGGCAGCCAGGTCGTCAACCTCGTGCGCGACCTCGCGCGCGCGCTGTCCGTGGTCTCGATCCGGCTGGTCGAGACGATCCCGGGCAAGTCGTGCATGGGACTGGAGATCCCCAACCCGCACCGCCAGACCGTGCGCCTGTCGGAGATCCTCGGGTCCGAGGCGTACCACCACATGGGGTCCGCGCTCACCATGGCCCTGGGCAAGGACATCGCGGGCAACCCGGTCGTCGCGGACCTCGCCAAGATGCCCCACCTGCTGGTGGCCGGCACCACCGGCTCGGGCAAGTCGGTGGGGATCAACGCGATGATCCTGTCGCTGCTCTACAAGTCCGAGCCGAAGAACGTCCGCCTGATCCTCATCGACCCGAAGATGCTGGAGCTGTCCATCTACCAGGACATCCCGCACCTGCTCGCGCCGGTGGTGGTCGACATGAAGCAGGCGGCCAACGCGCTGAACTGGTGCGTGGCCGAGATGGAGCGGCGCTACAAGGTGATGTCGTTCTACGGCGTGCGCAACCTCTCGGGCCTGAACCAGAAGATCGCGGAGCACGAAAAGAAGGGCCAGCCGCTGCTGGATCCCGCGACGATCGACTCGCCCGAGCCGCAGCCGCTGGGCAACGTCCCGAACATCGTCGTGGTGATCGATGAACTTGCCGACCTGATGATGGTCGTAGGTAAGAAGGTGGAGGAATTGATCGCGCGACTCGCGCAGAAGGCGCGCGCCTCCGGCATCCACCTGATCCTCGCCACGCAGCGGCCTTCGGTGGACGTCATCACCGGGCTGATCAAGGCGAACATCCCGACACGCGTCTCCTTCCAGGTCTCCTCCAAAGTGGATTCACGCACCATCCTCGACCAGTCCGGGGCCGAAGCGCTGCTCGGCCAGGGCGACATGCTCTACCTGCCGCCGGGCACCGGCTATCCCCAGCGCGTGCACGGCGCCTACGTGGCCGACCACGAGGTGCACGCGGTGGTGGACTACCTCAAGAAGCTGGCCGCGCCGGAGTACATCAGCGGCGTCCTCGAGGCGGAGATCGGCGAGGAGGGCGGGGGCGGCGCCGAGGGCGAGCACACGGGCGAGAAGGACCCGCTGTACGACCAGGCGGTGGAGATCGTGCTGCGCACGCGCCGGCCGTCGATCTCGCTGGTGCAGCGGCACCTGCGCATCGGCTACAACCGCGCGGCGCGGCTGATCGAGGACATGGAGCGCGCCGGCATGGTGTCCTCGATGCAGTCCAACGGGAACCGCGAGGTGCTGGTCCCCGCGAAGCCCGAATGAGGGCGCGCGTGCCTTCCTTGCTGCGGTTCGCAGTCGCCCTGGCCGTCTGCGTCGCCTGCATGCCTGCGCAAGCGGGCAGCCTGGAGCGGTTCCAGGCGTTCATCCGCACGACCCAATCGGCGCGGGCCGATTTCGAGCAGAAGGTCTACGACCGCAACAAGAAGCTGGTGCAGGAATCGAAGGGAAACTTCGCCTTCCTGCGCCCCGGCCGTTTCCGCTGGACGTTCTCCAAGCCCTACAGCCAGCTGATCGTCGGCGACGGCGAGAAGGTCTGGGTCTACGACGAGGACCTGAACCAGGTCACGGTGAGGAAGCTCTCCAGCGCGCTGGGGGCCACGCCGGCCGCGCTGATCGCCGGCAATGCCGACATCGAGCAGGCGTTCGTGCTCACCGACGCGGGGGAGGCCGACGGCCTGCAGTGGCTGGATGCAAAGCCGCGCGAAAAGGAAGCCGGGTTCGAGCGCATCCGCATGGGCTTTGGCCTTGCCGGCATCGACGCGATGGAGCTCGTCGACCAGTTTGGCCAGACCACGCTGCTGAAGTTCTCCAACCTGCAGCGCAATCCCAAGCTCGACGCGGGCACGTTCCGCTTCACGCCGCCCAAGGGCGCCGACCTGCTGGGCCAGTAGCGCAGGCCCCCGATGTCCGACCTCTTCGCTCCCGCGGTCCCCGTGGCGCCCCTGGCCGAGCTGTTGCGCCCCGCCACGATCGACGAGGTCGTGGGCCAGCAGCACCTGCTCGGCCCGGGCAAGCCGCTGCGCCTGGCCTTCGAGTCGGGCAAGGCGCATTCGATGATCCTCTGGGGGCCGCCAGGCGTGGGCAAGACCACGCTCGCCCGGCTGATGGCCAGGGCCTTCGACGCCGAGTTCGTGGCGTTGTCGGCGGTTTTCTCCGGCGTGAAGGACATCCGCGAAGCGATGCAGGCGGCGCAGAACGAGCTCGACCGCAGCGGCCGCCACACGATCCTCTTCGTCGACGAGGTGCACCGCTTCAACAAGGCCCAGCAGGACGCGTTCCTGCCGTATGTCGAGCGGGGGCTGGTGACCTTCATCGGCGCGACCACCGAGAACCCGTCGTTCGAAGTCAACGGCGCGCTGCTCTCGCGCGCGAACGTCTACGTGCTGGAGAGCCTGACGGACGCGGATCTCGCGACCCTGTTCGACCGCGGCGCGGCCCGCGTGCTGCCGGGAATCCCTGTCGACACCGCCGCGCGCGACCGCGTCGTGGGGTTCGCCGACGGCGACGCGCGCCGTCTGCTGAACGCGGTGGAGATTCTCGCCACGGCCGCGCAGACCGCCGGCGTCGCGGCGGTGGACGCGGAGTTCGTCGGCAAGACGCTGGCGCAGAACCTGCGCCGCTTCGACAAGGGCGGCGAGCAGTTCTACGACCAGATCTCCGCCCTGCACAAGTCGGTCCGCGGCTCCAACCCGGATGCCGCCTTGTACTGGCTCGTGCGCATGCTCGACGGCGGCGCGGAGCCGCTCTACCTCGGTCGGCGCATCGTGCGCATGGCCTCCGAGGACATCGGCCTGGCGGACCCGCGGGCGCTGCGCCTTGCGCTGGACGCCTGCGAGACCTACGAGCGGCTCGGCTCGCCGGAGGGCGAGCTCGCGCTGGCCGAAGCGGTGATCTACCTCGCCTGCGCCGCCAAGTCGAACGCGGTCTACACGGCCTATAATGCCGCCCGCGCGTTCGTCGCGGGCGACGCCACCCGGCCGGTGCCGCTGCGGCTGCGGAACGCGCCGACCCGCCTCATGAAGGACCTCGGGTACGGCAAGGAATACCGCTACGCCCATGAGGAAGAAGGCGCGTACGCGGCGGGGGAGGACTACTTTCCCGACGGCATGCCGGCGGTGGCGTGGTACGCGCCCACGGACCGGGGGCTGGAGGGCAGGATCCGCGAGAAGCTCGACTACCTGCGGACGCTGGACCGGGAAAAGCGCGGGAATTCGTGACTTTTGTTTTCGGGAGCGGCTCCAGGAGCGGCTCCGGTGGCAGTTTATATATCAAAAAGAAGATATCATGATCGACATCCAATTGCTGCGGAACGACCTGGACGCCGTCGTCGCGAGGCTGGCCGAACGCGGCTATGCGTTCGATCGCGAAACCTACCAGGCCCTCGAGGCCGAGCGCAGGACATTCCAGGGCCGGGCCCAGGAGCTGCAGGCGGCGCGCAACGCCCACGCCAAGAAGATCGGCCAGGCCAAGGCCAAGGGCGAGGACGTCGCGGCGCTGCTGGCAGAGGCCGGCGCGATCAACGCCGAAGCCGGCGAACTCGAGGCGCGCGCCGCCGACGTGCAGAAGCGCCAGCGGGAGTTCCTCGAGGTCATCCCGAACATTCCGCACGCCAGCGTCCCGGCGGGCCGTGGCGCCGAGGACAACGTCGAAGTCCGCCGCTGGGGCACGCCGCGCGCTTTCGACTTCGCGGTCAAGGACCACGTGGACATCGGCGCCGCGCTGGGCATGCTCGATTTCGACACGGCGATCAAGCTGTCCGGGGCGCGTTTCTCCGTGATGAAGGGCGCCATCGCCCGCCTGCACCGCTCGCTCGCGCAATTCATGCTCGACGTGCACACCGGCGAGCACGGGTACACCGAAACCTATGTGCCGTACATGGTCAGCGGGGAGTGCGCCAATGGCGTGTCCAGCCTCGCCAAGTTCAAGGACGACCTGTTCAAGATCGAGGGCCGCGACCTCTACCTGATCCCCACGGCGGAATATCCGGTCACCAACTTCGTGCGCGATTCGATCGTCCCGGCCGAGCAGCTGCCGCTCAGGTTCGCCTGCCATTCGCCGTGCTTCCGCTCGGAGGCGGGATCCTACGGCAAGGACACGCGCGGCATGATCCGCCAGCACCAGTTCGACAAGGTCGAACTGGTGCAGATCGTCCATCCCGACGCGTCGGCGGCGGCGCACGAGGCGCTCACCGCGCACGCAGAGGCGATCCTGCAGAAGCTCGGGCTGCCGTATCGCACCGTCGTGCTGTGCACCGGGGACATGGGATTTTCCTCGGCCAAGACCTACGACATCGAGGTCTGGCTGCCGGCGCAGGACACCTACCGGGAAATCTCCTCGTGCTCGAATTTCGAGGCGTTCCAGGCGAGGCGCATGCAGGCGAGGTTTCGCAACCCGAAGGGCAAGCCGGAACTGGTGCATACCATCAACGGCTCGGGGCTCGCGGTGGGCCGCACGCTGGTCGCGATCCTGGAAAATTACCAGAACGCGGATGGCTCGGTCACGATCCCGGACGTATTGCGCTCCTACATGGGCGGAGCCGAAAGAATCACTCGCGCCTAGCGGCACCGCGGCTGCGACACGCCGCATGACCTGTTAAAATCCGGCCCGCAATCGTTCGGCATACCGGAGAGGTGGCAGAGTGGTCGAATGCGCCAGACTCGAAATCTGGTTTACGCGCAAGCGTAACGTGGGTTCGAATCCCACCCTCTCCGCCAGCATGCAGTCCCCGCACCGGCGGAATTGAAAGAGCCATCGAGGGTTCCTTGTGCGAATCGTAGTCACCGGCGCACTCGGCCATATCGGCTCCCGACTGATACGAGATCTACCGGGCGCGTTTCCCGGCGCCGAGCTCGTGCTCGTCGACAACCTCTCTACCCGGCGCCGTTGCTCGCTCGCGAACCTGCCGGCCGCCGGGCGCTACGAGTTCTTCGAAGCCGACGTCCTGGCCGCGGACCTTCCCGCACTCTTCCGCGGCGCCCATCACGTCATACACCTTGCGGCGATGACGGATCCGGCCGAAAGCGTGAGGAACGCGGCAGCGGTGGACCGGGTCAACCTGAGGGGAACGGAACTGGTCGCGCGGGCCTGCATCGCCACGGGCGCGTCGCTGCTGTTCGTGTCCACCACCAGCGTTTACGGTTCGGCCAGGAGCGAGGTGGACGAGGATTGCCCGATCGCCGAACTGCGGCCCGAGAGCCCGTATGCGAGCTCCAAGCTGGCGGCGGAGCGGTTGCTGGGGGCGCTTGCAGGAGACAAGGGCCTCCGGCACGTCACCTGCCGTTTCGGGACCATCTTCGGGACCTCCCCCGGCATGCGCTTCCATACCGCGATCAACAAGTTCTGCCTGCAGGCTGCGACGGGTGCGCCGGTCACGGTCTGGCGCACGGCGCTGCACCAGCGGCGCCCATACCTGGACCTGGGCGATGCCGTTGCGGCAATGGTCTTCCTGTTGCGGCGCGCGTCCTTTGGCGGCGAACTGTTCAATGTGCTGACCTTGAACACCTCGGTCAGCCGGGTGGTGGAGGCATTGTCCCCTCACGCGCCGGACATGCGCGTGGAGTACGTGGACTCGCCGGTCATGAACCAGTTGTCGTACGACGTGGATTGCCGCCGCCTGGAAGGCCTGGGCTTCGGGTTCAAGGGCAGCCTCGAGGAAGGCATAGCCGAGACGATGCGCATGCTGCGCGCGACGGCGGGGGCCGGGCACACCGGTCGGGAGATTGCATTCCCATGACGAGGCCATCGCCCGAATCCGGCGGCGCAGGCGGCGAGCTGACCATCGTGCTCACGCTCAAGGACCGGGTTCCTTACACCCGGCGCTGGATGGAATATGCCGACAGCAGCGCGTTCCCGTTCAAGGTGCTGGTGGCCGACGGCGGCTCGGATGATGGCGCCAGGTCCCTGCTGTCCGACAAGGCCCGCTACCCGAACGTGGACTATGAGTACGTGCGCTATTCCGCGGACAGGACCTATGCCGACTACTACTCGAAAATGGCGGATGCCCTTGGCCGCGTGCGAACCCCGTTCGTGGCGTTGGCCGACAACGACGATTTCATCGTTGCCGAAAGCCTGCGCAAGTCGGTCCGCTTCCTGTCGGCCAACGGCGATTACTTTTCCTGCGGAGGCCAGGGCGCGATATTCTGGATGGGGCGCCAGCCGGATGCCGGCCCGGCGCTGCACGGCAGGGAAGTCGAGTGGAAATGCACCCGGGAGATGCGCTCGATCGACGGGGATACTGCGCGTGCGCGGTTGCGGACCGTATCGGTGAGCAAGTCGGATACGTTCTACTACGACGTCAAGAGAACGGCAGAAACGAGGCGGCATTTCGAGATTGTCCGCGACCTGAACCTGAACGACCTGTTCCTGGTCGAGCACCTCGTGTGGTACCTCGCGGCAATAGCCGGCAAGACGAAGCGGCTGGAGCACCTCCACCTTGCGCGGCAGCAGGACGCGCCGGGCAGCAGCGGTGCGGCCCATGCACAACGGTTCGGGGACTGGTTCGGGCGCATGCTTGTGGCGTCCTGGTCCGAGGATTTCGGGAAGTTCGTGGAAGCGGCGGGCCATGCCCTTGCGGAGGCGGACAAGATCACGAACGAGGAGGCCGTGCGCTGCGTGATCGACACCTACAGGGCGGCGGTTGCGCCGGCCTTGTTGTCGGACCTGATGAACGAACCCACGATCTCCCCGTCGATGCCGGCGGTCGTCGGACTCGTCAGGCGCCTGGTGAACCTGCCGGAAGGCAGCGTGCTCAGGAGGGCGGCCCGGGCGCTGTATCGCCGGCTGGGGTGGATTTCCCTGGACATCGTATACGGGACCGAATACTTCTCGATCCCGGTGCCGGACGCAAGGCGGGATTTCCGGCCGATCCGCGAATTCCTGGCGCGCAGGAACTGAGGAGGGAAGATGGCCAGGAACTGCAAGGTAATCACGACCTGTTTTGCCGGGCGGGAGGTCAGGATGCAAACCGACATGTGCGGCGACCCCCTGGGCCCGTTCATGCACGCGCAGAATTTCCCCAATCCGGAATCCGTGCTGGACCTTGTCGCCCTGAACCTCGAGTTCGAGCGCAAGGTCGATCCCGGGGTCGAGTGCGACACGATCCTGGTGAACAACGACACGGGATGGAGGAAAGGCAACAGCTACCTGGCCTCGATCGACGGCAGCCGGACCTTCGCGGGCAGGCTCACGGTGCTCAATCGCGGCAACTTCGGCACCTCGCTGGGCGGGTACAACCACGCGTACGAGCGGTTCAGGGACCGGTACGACTACTGGACATTCACCGAGGACGACATCCTGATCTCGGGCGAACGGTGGTACGCGCGCTGCATCGAGACTTTCGAGTCCCGCGAGGACACCGGGTTCGTGGCGATCCAGGGGCTGTCGAGGGAACACGCGCTGCACGCCCACGGGGGCGTGGGAACGACGCATGTCAGGATCCTCGACGCCGTGCGCAGGACGTGGGGGTCGCTTCCCCACCGGCAGGCGGACGAAACCCAGACGGACCACGACCACATCATCTTCGGCGAAGTGCTGTTCACCAATCTCATCAGCCGCATGGGCCACAGGCTGGTGACCATGGACGCGGACCCGCCCCTGTACACCTTCGCGTACGACCATATGCGGAACACGCGCGGGATGGTTTATCGCCCCGGCCTCCTGCGGCGGGCCCTGCGCAAGGTGTCGCGGGTGACCGAGAGCTGGGCCGAAAAACTGGACTGACGCGGGACCCGGCCGCGGCTCAGGGCCGCCAGAGCGTTCCGCGCAGCGGCGCGGCGAAGGCCGGCATTGCCGCCTCGCGCTTTTCGATCAGCACGACGAATGGATACGCATGGATCGAGTGGATCGCCGACTGGAACGGCGTCGCCGCGATCCTGTCCACCCCGGTTTCGCTCTCGATTTCGCCCGCATTCAGCCCGTCGCAGAGGGCGAACGCGAATTCGGCAAAGCGGTTCGCGGCGCCATGCACGTCTTCGCAGATATAGACCCCCCCGGGCCGCAGGTGCGGCAGCATTTCCTCGAGAGTGATCATCTGCTGCTGCGGCGTGTGCCCGCCATCGTCGACAAGTATGTCGAGCTGAGGGACGGCCGCGCGAAACCGTTCCCACATCGCATGGTCCGCCTGGTCCCCGATGTGGACCGTGATGCCGGCTCCTGAATCCGAAATGCCGGCGGGATCGACGTCGATGCCATGCACCTGGCAGCCGGCGCCGAAGTATTCCCGCCACATCTGCAGGCTTCCACCGCTGCCGATCCCGACTTCCGCGACCACGGGATTGCGGCCGACGAACTTCGCGAGGTGGCGGTGATAAATGTCCGGGTAGTGCTGCCACTTCTGGATGCCGGGTCCTTCCCCGTGCCGCGCCAGGTAGTCGCGGATCGGATTCGGGCCGGCATCGGGGCGGTTCCCGGCGGGCCCGTCCCGCAACTGCGCTTCGGGCGCCTTGCCGGACCATCCGCCGGCCAGGCGCGCGCCGCGGATCCGCCTGGGCATCCGCGCTGCAAACCGGTACAGGGTTGATAGCCACACTGTGCGGGATCTCCGGAGGTCGATTCGCTATTCGATTGTCACGCGCGGCACGTACCTGATCCACTTGCCCCCGGCCGAGCGGAAGGCCGTTTCCTTCGCGCCGATCTCTTCGGCGTGGTTCCAGGCAAACAGCAGCGCGCAGTCCGGGAAGTCGAAATGAAATGCCGCCGGGGAACGCACGGGGATATGCGCGCCCGGGCTGAATTTCCCCTGCTTCAACGGCGTGGTGTCCGTGATGTATTCGATCAGTTCCGGGGTGATGCCGCAATAGTTGAGGATGGTGGTGCTTTTCGAGGTTGCGCCGTAGCCGGCCACGCGTTTGCCTTGCTGATGCAGGCGTGTGAGCAGATCGCGCAAGGCTTCCCGGGACTGCTCGATCCGGCGCCGGAACAGGGAATAGGTGTGCGGAGCCTGCAAAGCCATGCGCGATTCTTCCGCGCGCAGCGCGGCGACGCCTGCGCGCGCAGGGTGCACGCCCTTGCGGGCCACCGTGTAGCGCATCGAGCCGCCGTGAACGGCCTGGGGCTGCGCGTCGATGACCTCGAGCCCGTATGGAGAGAGCCAGGCGGAAACCGAGCCCGCCGAGAAATAGTACGCATGCTCGTCGTAGATCTGGTCGTACGAGGTCAGCCTGACAATGTCGCCCAGGTACGGGTCCTCGAAGACCAGCAGCCCCCCGGGCTTGAGGAGCGCGCGGATGCCCGCCGCCAGGGCATGCAGGTCGCCGACATGGCAGAAGCAGTTGCAGGCGATGATCGCATCTGCCTGGCCGTACTCCAGGACGATCTCGCGCGCGGCCTGCTCGTCGAAAAACCTGCAGAGCGTTTCTACGCCCTTCGCGCGCGCGGCCTCCGCGACATTGCGGCTCGGATCCACGCCCAGGTGCCGGGTCCCGCCGGACGAGAACGCCTGGAGCAGCGTGCCGTCGTTGCTGCCGATCTCGACGACGAACGCGTCAGGCTCCCGCGCAAGACTCTGCGCCACTTCAGCCGCAAGCCGGTGAAAGTGCGCGGTCATGAGCGTGGAGCCGGAGGTATAGAACGGGTACTGCTCGTGGAACATCAACTCGGGCGGGACCGGCTCCGTGAGCTGCACCATGGCGCAGCGCTCGCAGAAGGCGACCTCCAGGTCGAAGAAGGCCTCGCTGGCGAATTCCTCGGCCCGCAGGAAACCGTTCGCGAGGGGCATCGGGCCGAAGGACATGAACGGTTCGATGGCCGACCCGCATACCCGGCAGCGTCTCATGCGGCCCCCGTGATGCGCCGGAACAGGCACGAGTAGTAGACGGGCTGCTCGGGGGCATCGGCAACATGCTGGTGCGCGGAGACCGGGAATTCGCGCGCGGGAACCAGCCCTGCCTCCGATGCCGCTGCCAGCAGTTCGGCCTTGCTGATCTGCTGGGACAGCATGGCGGCGCCCCGCAATCGCTGGATCGCGACATAGCTCGCGCCCTGCATGACCACCGGAGTCTCGGCGACGTACACGAAGCCCCGCGCGGCTGCCGCTGCGCGGCGAAGCAGGGCCGGCCAGTCCTGGATGTATTGCAGGACGCTGCCAAACACGATCAGGTCATACGGATGATCCAGGCACGAGTCGTCCGTATGCCAGATTGCTTCCGGATTGAGCCGCCGGCCTGCGCGAACCATTTCCGCCGATTCCTTGCAGTGGTATTCGAGGCGGACAGCCGGGGCCAATGCCTTGCCGACGGCGTGGTAGGCCCCCAGTCCGCCGCCGTAGTCGAGGATCCGGAGCGCCTTCCTGTCGCGTGACGCTTGCGCGAGCGCATGCGCGTAGTTCATCCACGTGATCTGGTCGTCCTTGTGCTGGCAAGGGGCCTCGCCCACCGGGATCGGGAGCGACGGCCGGGTTTCCAGCTGCTCGAGGAACGGCGCCCAGACCGACTGCCACTCCCGGACGTCGGACGCGATCAGGGCCGCCGATTCGTGTCCTGCCCCAGGGGGGAGCCCCGTCTGCCACCCGTCCGGTGCGAAGCTCAGGCCTTCGGAGGAGCGTCCGAGCATCCGATTGGCGCCCCGCAGGATGTCCACGACGAAGGGCGGAAGGACCCGCAGCAGAAATTGTTTGCTCGTCATGTGGTTTTCATGGTGCCCGAAATATCCGGCTGCGAGAAGCGGGCGCGGCATTGCATTCCGTGCATCGCGGTGCCGTCGCGAACTCGTACCCAGGACGAGGGTAGGGCTCGCCATTTGTGAGAAAATGTCCGTTGCCGTTGAGTCCCGATCGGCGGTCTAGGAAAATCCTTCCTCCGAAGGTTGGCGCGGGCGTCGCGCCAGGGGTTCTAGCTGGGATCGCAATGCGAATTCATGAAGCCCGCATCATCGAATTGCCGAGGGTGCTCGACGCCCGGGGGAGCCTGAGCTTCGTCGAGGCCGGGGGGCGCGTCCCGTTCGAGATCAAGCGCGTCTTCTACATCTACGAGATCCCGGCCGGGGCGACCCGCGCGGGCCACGCGCAGAGGACCTGCGAGCAGTTGATCGTCGCCGTCTCCGGTGCGTTCGACGTAATAAGCGACGACGGATCCGCGCGCTCGCACAGGCGGCTTGAATCGGCCCATCGCGGGTTCTACGTGCCGCCCCTGACCTGGCTGGAGCTCGAAAACTTCACGCCGGGCGCCGTATGCCTCGTGCTTGCTTCCGAGCCGTACAGCGAAGCTTCGTACATACGCGCCTACGACCAGTTCAAAGTCGCCGCGGCCGCGTGATTCCCGGTGGGGAGGATCCGATTCCTTGACGTGCGCGCCCTGCACCTGCGGCACAGGGCGGGCCTCCACGAGGCCCTGGACCGGGTGCTCGAATCCGGCAATTTCATCCAGGGTGCGCAGCTCGAGGCGTTCGAGCGGGAATTTGCCGCCTACTGCGGTGCCGGACACTGCGTCGGCGTGGGCAGCGGCCTCGATGCGCTGCACCTGACCCTGCGGGCCTGGGGCATCGGACCGGGCGACGAAGTCATCGTCCCATCGAACACCTACATCGCGACCTGGCTTGCCGTCACCCATGCGGGCGCGACGCCGGTGCCGGTGGAGCCGCGCCTCGACACCTACAACATGGATCCGGAACGGGTCGGGGCCGCGATCACGCCCCGCACCAGGGCGATCATTGCCGTTCACCTTTACGGCCAGCCTGCCGATATGGATCCCATCAACGCGATTGCGCGCGAGCGCGGGATCAAGGTCATGGAGGATGCGGCGCAGGCGCATGGTGCGGCCTACAAGGGGCGGCGCGCCGGCTCGCTGGGAGACGCCGCGGGATTCAGTTTCTATCCCTCGAAGAACCTCGGGGCGCTGGGAGACGGGGGCGCCGTGGTGACGAACGATGCGGCCCTGGCCGGTCGCCTGCGGTCCCTGCGCAACTACGGCAGCGCCATCAAGGACCGCAACGAGCACATCGGGTTCAATTCCCGGCTCGACGAATTGCAGGCGGCTTTCCTGCGGATCGGGCTCGCCTCCCTGGAAGAAGACAATGCGAGGCGCAGCGCGCTCGCCGCGCGGATGCTGTCGGGTATGGCGGACAGCGGCTTGGTAGTGCCGGTGGTTCCCGAGTGGGCGCAGCCGGCCTGGCACCGGTTCGTAGTGCGCCACCCGGCGCGCGACGATGTCATGCGGCGACTTGCCGCGGCCGGGGTGGAAACGATGGTCCACTATCCCATCCCGCCGCACCTGCAGCCCGCGTATGCGCAGACCCCCCTGGCGCACGCGTGCCTCCCGGTTTCGGAGCGCATTCACCGCGAGGTATTCAGCCTTCCGTTGTATCCGTCGATGGACGAGGCCGGCGTGGATCGAATCCTCGCGGCGCTCCGGGCATGAGCGATCCGGGCCGGCGCACCGTGGCGTGGCGCAGGGCGGGACTCCTCGCGCTGGCCGGGATCCTCGTACTGGTTGCCGCCCGGTCCGCGCAACTGGGCGTCTCGGGTCTCGTCGTCGAGCTCGCGCAGCAGGAAGTGACCCGTTGGACGTCTTCCCCGCGCCGCCAGTCGATGCGAGAGGTGAGCCGCATCGCGGACTATTACGCCGACAGCCTTGCGTATGCCCCGGGCAACCCGTGGGCGCTTGAAGGCCTGGGGGCGCTGGACCTGATGCGCATGCGGCTTTCCACGGTGCCCGGGGAGGCGCTGGCGTACACCAAGGATGCGAAGCTGCGGTTTCGCGAGGCCCTGCGCCAGCGGCCGACGTCGCCCTTCCTGTGGGCCAACCTGGCCCTGGCGAAGCTCTATCTGGACGAAATGGATGGTGAATTCTTCGCCGCACTCCGGCATGCGGACGAATTGGGCCCGTGGGAACCGAAGACCCAGCAGGCAGTCCTATTCGTATCGCTGGCCGCGTGGGACAAGCTGGATCCCGGGCAGAGGCGTGCCGTGGCGGCCATGGTGGAGCGGGGAGGCGTGCACAACGCCCTGAAAGTGTTCGAGATTGTGAAAAGCTACCGGCGCTTCGACCTCATTTGCGGCGTGAACAGCTATGATGTCGTGGCGGGTGCGGAGTGCCGTAGAGCCGGCGCTGACGCGTCCAAAAATGGAGGCCGTCGCTGATGTCGTTTGCTGCGAAGAATCGTTGGAGCGCGCGCGCGATCGTGGCCGCCTGCCTCGTATTCGTGCAGGCGGTGGCCCCCGCCTTCGTCGGCGCGCAGGCAACCCAGGGCGCGACAGGCAATCCGGCACCGGCGGCCAGCCTCGCTGCGGGATTCGTGAATTCGGCCTCCGGGGTTGTCCTGGTCCGCAGGGGCTCCGGCAAGTTCGAACCGGCCAAGCCCGGGGACCTGTTCGGGCCCGGAACGATCTTCAGCACCGGCCCCGACGGAAATGCCGTGCTCGTGTTCGCCGACGGGCAGAACATCACGCTCAACAAGGACTCGCTCCTGCGCATCGACGATTTCCGCTTCGACCCCCGCAACGTGGCGGCCAGCCGGGCGCGGCTCGGACTGCTGAGCGGGATAATGCGGCTCGTCACCGGCGCGATTCACACCGACAATCGCAACGGGTTGCTGGTTTCCGCGGGCAGCGCCACGGTCGACATCATCAGCAAGGACACGACCGCATTCGTTGTCGAAGTCGATCCCAGGTCCCAGGATGTCGGGTCGGCGGCGGTCATCGTGGGCGAAATTGCCATCGACAACCAGACCCGCGGACCGGTCAGGATCGCGTCGGACCAGTTTACGCGCTGGCAGCTGAGCACGCCTCCGTCCGCGCCCGCGCCTCTGGCCGCGGCCCCGGCTGTCTTCCAGGCGTCGGTCGCGGCTGCGCGTGCGACAGTGCTGGGCTCCAACTTGCCGATAGACCTCCAGGCGGCGGCGCTGCAGGCCGCCCTTTCGGCCCTGCCCCCGACCGCAGCGGGCCAGCCCCAGCTGCAGGCGCAAGCCCCGCTGCCGGCGGCGGTCATCGTCCCGACGGTCACACCCGGAGGCGGGGGCGGGTGCGTTGGCAGCCCCTGCTAGCCGGCGCAGCCCCCTTCGCCACGAGCGCGGCGGTGTCGCGCCGACTGAACAAGATCACCTGAGCATCGCCCGTGCCTCGCGGTCCTGACGGCACCCGCTGGATCTACGCGCCCTACCTGATACTGCTCGTTTGGGCGCCCATACCGCTGGGCAGCAACCGCCCCTGGTCGTGGGCCGTGCTCGAACTCTGGGTGCTGCTCCTCGCGCTGGCGTGGGTGGCCGGCTTCATGCGCGGAAAGTTCGGTCCCGGCCCGGTGCTCCGGAATGCCTGGCCGGTCCTGTTGTGCGCGGGGGCGTGGCTCGCCTATGTGTGGCTGCAGTTGCTGCCCTTGCCCATCGAGTTGCTGCGCCTGGCCTCGCCCGAGGCCGCCCGATGGCACGCAGAGGCCGCGCTGCCCGGCGCCGTTTCGATGGCGCCGCTTACCCTCGACCGCTATGGCACGCTGGACAGCGCCTGCAAGAGCACGGCCTACGTCCTGTTCCTGGTGCTCGGCCTCATCCTGCTCCGGGACCGTGACCGGGTGCGAATCGCCACCTACGCGTTGATCGTCTCGGGCACCGCGCAGGCGCTGTACGGGGCGTTTTCAAGCCTCCAGGGCGGGGGGCTGGCCGCTTCCGGGACCTTCATCAACCGCAATCACTATTCGGCGTACATGGTGATGTGCCTGTCCGTGGGGATCGGCGTGCTCATCGCCAGCCTGTCGGGCGCGCGGGCGCGATCCTGGGGGGAGTTCTTCAAGGACGCGGCGCAGTGGATCATCACCCCGAAAATGGGCTTGCGGCTGCTGCTGGTCACCATGGTGATCCCGCTCGTGCTTTCCCGCTCGAGGATGGGCAACAGTTCGTTCTTCATCAGCCTGTTTGCCGCCGGGATCATCGGCCTCGCGCTGTCGAAGAGGGCCACGCGTTCCATGACCGTGCTCCTGGTGAGCCTGATTGCCATCGACGTGTTCATCGTGGGCGCCTATTTCGGCACGCAGCGCGTCGTGGAGAGCATAGGCAACACGACCATGCAGACCGAGGATCGCGACGAGGTGGCCGGGTACGCCCTGCGCATGTGGAAGGATTACCCGGCCTTCGGTTCCGGCCTCGGCTCGTTTCCGGTGGTGTTCCCGCGCTACAGCGGGCCCGGGACGTTCGAGTCCTACACGCACGCGCACAACGACTACCTGGAACTCGCGGCCGAAACCGGCCTGGTCGGCATCGGGCTGCTGGGGGCGATGGTGGTGCTGTCCTTCGGCGCCGCCCTGCGCGCCCAGTACCTGCGCCAGGACCCCGTGATGAGGGGCATATCGTTTGCGGCGATGATGGGGATACTCGCCCTGATGATCCACAGCGCGGTGGATTTCAACCTGCAGATCCCGGCGAACGCGCTGACCTTCATGCTGCTGCTCGCGTTCGCCTGGGCCTCCCTCTACTGCAGGGACGCGGCAGACGGGGACTAGGTGCGCTCCGAGGCCGGGAGTTTCAGCCTGGCGTTCGCTTCGCCGGGCCGGCTCTGGTAGCCGTAATTTCGGTAGTAGTACTCGGTGCCGAAGCTGCTGTAGTCGCCGTAGTAGCGATGCGCCTTCTCGACGTCGAAGTAGTTCAGCACCGCGCCCAGCACCGGGGCCCCGACCCGGCGCAGCCGGATCAGGCTGTTGCGCGCCAGCGGATAGGGCGTGTGGTCCGCCTTGACCACGAACAGCACGGCGTTGGCGAAGCGCGACAGCACCATCGAGTCGCTGACGAGTTCCACCGGCGGGCTGTCGATCACGATCACTTCGAACATCGCCTTGAGGGACTCCATCGCATCGGCAAAGCGGTGCGACGACAGCATCTCCAGCGGGTTGAGCGGCACCTTGCCGGACTGCAGCACATAGAGCCCCGTCCCGTCCACCGGATGGACGCATTGCTCTATGCCGATGTCGCCCGACACGAACTCGGAGAGCCCCGGGTGGTGCTGTTCGAGCTTGAGCGCGCGCGCGACCTTGGGCCTGCGCATGTCGGCTTCGATCAGCAGCGTCTTCTTCACCTGGGCAAAGGCGAATGCGAGATTGCAGGCGACCGTCGTCTTGCCTTCGCCCGGGATCGACGAGGTGACGAGCACGGTCTTGTGCGGCGAGTCCAGCGTCGACAGCTGCACGTCGCTGCGGATCGTGCGGATGCCTTCGGAGAAGGTATTCGAGTTGTCGTCGACGACCATGCGGTCCAGGGGGGCGTCCGGCGTGGATTTCATGCGCGGCAGCACGCCCACGGCCTTGACCTCGAGCCTCGACTCCAGGTCGAGGCCCGTCTTGATGCCCTTGTCGAGGAGTGTCAGGAACAGCGCGATGGCGACGCCGGCGAACAACGCCCCGAACATCGCCAGCATCACGATGCGGCGCTTGTCCGGCCCGGAGGGCGCGCCGGGCGTGCGCGCTAGGTCGACGATCCGCGCGATCGGCTGCTGGATGTCGCCGATGCGGGTTTCGTTCGCACGCTGGACGAACGCCTCGTAAAGCCGCCGGTTCGATTCGACGTTGCGCTCCAGCCTCGAGAGCGGGAACTCGGTCCGGTTGAAGACCTGCGCCTCGACCGTGGCGCGCGCCTGTTGCTGGCTGATCGCGGCCTCGTTCGCCTTCGCGATCTCGAACTCCTTGGCCACCGACTCCGCGACCGTGGCGATCTGGCGGCGGACAGCGTCCCGGGCGATCTTCAGGTCCGACTGCACCGAAACGATCTTGGGATGCTCGGGGCCGTAGCGCTTGGACGCTTCGCTTGCCTTGCGCTCGGCCTCCGCTTCGGTTTCCTTGAGCCGCTGCAGGACGGGATCCTTCTGCAGGGCAGGCAGGGACTCCAGCGTGTCGCCCGACTGGCCGCGCGCCGCGGCGGTCACCTGTTTGTAGAGGAGTTCCGCGTCGGAGCGCTTCCTGCGCGCCTCCTCGAGGGCGGTCGTCAGGCTTTCCAGGCGCCGGGTCGCCTCGGACAGCGTCATTCCCTTGGTGACGACGATCTTCTGGCTTTCGCGAAACTGCTGCAGTTCACGCTCCGAGTCCGCGAGCTGGGTCTTGAGCTTCTCCGCCTGTTCAGAGAGGAAGTGCATAGACTGCCGCGCGCCCCCGCTGCGGGCTTCCAGGTCCGCGACGATATAGATCATCGCCAGCGCGTTCGGGACGCGCTCGGCGAGCACGGGGTCGCTCGTGTCGAAGCTCACCTTGACGAGCTGGGTGTTGCGGGAAGGCGTGATGCTGATCCCGCCCATCACGGCGGATACGACGCCGTCCCTGATGTCATCTTCGCTGGCCGTGCTGGATGCGGCCTCCGGCTGCGGTTCCGATTTGGCCGAAGGCTTGAACCGCTCCATGAGCGAACCGAACCATCCTTTTTCCGTCCGCTGCTGGCGGGGATCGTACGCCGGGTGCCTGGTCAGGTTCAGGACCCGCACGAGGCGCTCCGCGTAGTCGCGCGACTTCATGATCTCGATCTGGGTCAGGTAGTAGTCGCGGGGCGTGCCGGCCATCGAGTCGAGGATTTCCTCGTTCGTGACGGACTTCTTGCGCACCGGGTCCAGGAGGACCGTCGCGGTTCCGCGATAGATCGGCTGGAGGCTGAACGAATAGATCGAGGCAAGTACGCCGACGGCGATCACGAGCAATGCGATCCCCAGCCTGTGCCGGTTGATGGCGCGCCAGTAGCGCACCAGTTCATGCGCCTGGGTCTGCCCGTCCGCCTTGGGCGGCGGCAGGAACAGGTCGGGTTGGCCAATGGCGTTCATAGATGCGTATATTACGGCAAATGTGTATGAAAAGATAAAGGAATTGTCATTGAAGGGCTTGAAAACGTGCAGTAATTCTCGCTCCCAGACGGAATTTTCAAAGGCTTGCAGATGTACCCGAAACAATGCCGCGCAGTGCCGCGCTCGAAACGCCGCGGCCACGCAAATAGGCGAAAGGTATACTCGCGTCTTGCAGGGTTGGATCCGGGTCCGTGGCTGCTGCCGGATCCGCAGCCCAGTGGTTTTGCAGCGCACAATCCGCGGCCCTGATCGGGCCGCTCTTTATTTCAGGCTATTTCAGGCCCACGCCATGAACGCACCCGCTGTCCAGTTCGACCCGGATTCCGCACGTTTTGGGACCTCTCGCTCGCAGAAGCGCCTCGAGGACGACCGCCTGCTGAAGGGGCAGGGCCTGTACAGCGACGACCGGGTCACGGCCGGCCAAGCCTGGCTCGTCCTCGTGCGTTCCCCGTACGCGCACGCGCGCATCGGGGCGATCGATGCCTCCGCTGCCGCGGGCGCGCCGGGCGTGCTCGCCGTGTACACCATGGCCGACCTGAAGGCTGACGGCCTGGGCCATATCCCGTTCCCCCCGCTGTTCAAGCAGGCCAGCGGCCAGCCGATGGCCGCCCCCCTGCGCACCCCGCTTGCCGACGGCACCGCGTACTACGCGGGGCAGCCGGTCGCCGCCGTGGTCGCGTCCACCCGGGAGCAGGCCCAGGACGCGGCCGAACTGGTGTCCGTCGATTACGAGGAACTGCCCTGCGTCGTTGACCCGAACAAGGCGATGGAGGCTGGGGCGCCGCAGCTCTTTCCCGGGGCGCCCGGCAACATCGCGGCCGAGATCCGGTTTGGCGATCCGGACGCGGCCGGCGCGGCGTTCGGGAAGGCGGCGCACGTCACCGAGATCGAGCTCCACAACCAGCGCCTGATCGCCAACGCCCTCGAGCCGCGCAGCGCGACTGCGGTATTCGAAGACGGACGCTGGACCCTCCAGACCCAGTCGCAGCAACCCACGTCCACGCGCGAAGGACTGGCCGCCGTGTTCAAGACCAAGCCGGAACAGTTCAGGGTCGTGGTCGGCGACATCGGCGGCGGGTTCGGCATGAAGACCGGGCTCTATCCCGAAGACGCCGTGGCCTGCTACGCCGCGAGGAAACTGGGCCGCGCGGTGAAATGGCGGGCCGACCGGAGCGAGGAATTCCTCGCCAGCCACGCCGGGCGCGACCAGTGGTACAAGGCGAAGCTCGCGCTGGATTCGGGTGGCCGGATCCTCGCGCTGAAGATGGAAATGGTAGCCAATTTCGGCGCCGTCCCGGTCGGCTCCACGGCGATGATCCCGCTGATGCTCGGGCCGAAAGTGCAGACCACGGTTTACCGCGTCCCGGTGATCGACTATCACGTGCGCGGCGTGCTGACCAACACGATGGCCAGCGGCGCGTACCGCGGCGCCGGCCGCCCGGAAGCGAACTACCTGATGGAGCGCCTGGTCGAGCAGGCCGGGCGCGAGATGGGGATCGACCCGGTCGAGATCCGCAAGCGCAACCTGATCCCGCCGGAGAGCTTTCCCTACCGCACCCAGCTGGGCGA
>JAFEDL010000002.1:47027-50412 GCA_018241645.1 Pseudomonadota bacterium | reverse complement strand
GGGCTATCCGGCGCGCGCCGAAGAGTCGAAGCGCCGCGGCAAGCTGCGCGGCCGGGGACTCGCGGTGTACATCGAATGGACCGGTGCCCTGCCGACCGAGACGGTGGACATCCGCGTCGACGCGGACGGGACCGTCACCGTGTTCTCCGGCACCATGGCCATGGGCCAGGGGCTCGAGACCAGCTACACCCAGCTCATCACCGAAGTCCTGCAGATCCCCGCGAAGACCATCCGCATCGTGCAGGGCGACACCGACCAGGCCAACGGTGTCGGCAGCGTCGGGTCGCGCTCTGCATTCGTCGGCGGCTCCGCTGTGGTGTCCGCCGGGCGCAAGGTCATCGTGCGCGGCAAGGAGCTTGCGGCGGAGGCCCTCGAGGCGGCCGCCGCGGACATCGAATTCCGCGACGGGCGCTTTGGCATTGCGGGGACCGACCGCGCAGTGGGCCTTGCCGAACTGGCCGCCCGGCAGCCGGAAAAATACATCCGGGTGTCCGCGACCGAAACGCCTTCCGCGCCTTCGTGGCCGAACGGGGCGCAGGTGTGCGAGGTCGAGATCGACCCGGACACCGGCGTGACCGAGGTCGTGCGCATGACCAGCGCGGACGACATCGGGCGCATCATCAACCACATGATCGTGGCAGGGCAGGTGCAGGGCGGGATCGCGCAGGGCATCGGGCAGGCCCTGTACGAGCAGGCGGTGTACGACGACAGCGGGCAGCTGCTCACCGGCTCGTTGATGGACTACTGCGTCCCGCGCGCCAGCGACATGCCGCCGATGAGCAACGTGTTCGACGAGGGCGTGCCGTGCAAGACCAACCTGCTCGGCGTGAAAGGCTGCGGCGAGATCGGCACCATCGGCGCGGTGCCGGCCGTGGTGCACGCAGTGCTCGATGCGCTCAGGCACACCGGCGTGCAGAACATCGAGATGCCTGTCACGCCGGAGAAAGTCTGGCGCCTGCTCGGTGCCAGGTAGCGGCGCCGCGCTCCACTGGATGGCCGCTCCCGGTCGTGCAAGCGGCGGTTACCCGCCCGGCCACCGGGACCGCCGGGTGGCGCTTGCGATCCTCGCGTCGCTGCTGCTGCATGCGCTGATCCTCTACCTGTTCCCGGGCCTCCTCGACGCTTCCCGTTCCCGGCGGCCGCCCCCCGGGCCGATCGTCGCGCGGCTCGTCCAGCCCCAGCCCGCCGCAGAGCCGCCGCCTGTGGCCGCAGCGCCCGCGCAGCCGAAGCCGGAATCAAGCCTGCGGCCAGTGCCGAAGCCCCTGCCCGCGCCGCCTGTGCTATCCGCCCCGGCGCCGGCTGCCGCAGCCCCTTCGATAGCGGTGCCGACTCCCGCGCCCCGGGCTGCGGAACCGGCCCCTGCCGCACCTTCTGCACCTGCCAATCCCGCGCCTGCCGCGAAAGCCGAACCCGCGCCGGGCCAGGCCGCGCCGGCCGCAGCGGTTGCGCCGCCTTCGGCCGGGGAGTCGGCCGACCCGGCCACGGTAGGGCAATACAGGATTGCGGTCATTGCCGCGGCGCGCCGCTACAAGCGCTATCCACGCATCGCAATGGACAACAACTGGGAAGGCCAGGCCGAGATCCGCCTGGTGATCGGCACGGACGGCAACATCGCATCGATCAGCATCAAGACGAAGTCGGGCTTCGAAGTGCTCGACCAGCAGGCCCTCGAAATGATCCGCCGGGCCAAGCCCCAGGCCCCCATCCCCGCCGCATTGCGCGGCAAGGGGTTCACGATCGATGTGCCGGTCGTGTTCAGCCTGAGGGAGGAGGGCGGCTGACCGCGGCTACATCCGGATCGCGATGCGCCGGGCGCCGTTCCAGCGCTTGGCCCAGTAGGCGTTCTTCAGGTTCTCGATGCGCACGGCCGATCCGGTCTTCGGGGCGTGAATGAACCGGCCGTCGCCCAGGTAGATGCCGACGTGCGAAAAAGGGTGGTTGAGCGTGTTGTAGAACACCAGGTCTCCCGGCTGCAGTTCCTCACGCGAGACCGGACGGCCCGCCTGGCTCTGCCCGAGCGTGTTGCGCGGCAACGTGATGCCGTACCCTGCGCGATACACATGCGCCACCAGTCCGCTGCAATCGAAGCCGGTCGAATAGGAACTCCCGCCGTACTTGTAGTCGACGCCAATGGAGGACAGCACCTGGAACAGCATTTCCGATTGCTCGGGTTCGGCACGGGCGACGGAAGCAGGCGGAGCACTTTGCTTTACCGTGCTCACGGGTGCGCGGGCGACGGCCGGCTCTTCCACCGGGGCCGGTGCCGCAACGAACCCGCCGCACCCCGCCAGGAGCGCTGAAAACGATAGGCTATACAGCAAGTTAAGGCGCATAATTCAAGTAATATAGACGGCCCGGCGCGGACTGTAAAGGCGGGCCTGCCCCGCGGGCCCATTGCCAGTAAGATTCGGTGCCGGAATTCCCCAATGAAACGCCTGCTGCTCCTCGCCAGTTTTCTCGCGCATTGCGTCGCCGCCCTCGGGCAGGGCGGCCTTGAGGTCGTCCCCCTCCAGCACCGCAGCGCCGAGCAGGTGATCCCAGTGTTGCGCCCGCTCCTCGAGCCGGGCGGGGCGCTGACCGGCCAGGGCTACCAGTTGTTCGTGCGCACCAGCCCCGGCAACCTGCGTGACCTCAAGAAGGCGCTGGCCGCGATCGACACCGCGCAGCGGCGGCTGGTGATCTCGGTGCGGTTCGACGCCAGCGCGGATGCGGCGCGCGGCGCGATAGAGGCGCGCGGCACGCTGCGCTCCGGCGACATGGCGATCAGCAACCAGCGCTTCCCGAACGAGCGCACCCAGGCCGAAGTGCGGATCCTCTCCAGCCGCAGCGCATCGGACGAGCGCGTGGACCAGCGCGTCCAGGTCCTCGAGGGCAGTCGGGCATTCATTTCCACCGGGCTGTCGCGCCCGCTTCCGCAGCGGCAGGTGTACATGGGACCCGGCGGGGTGGCCGTGCAGGACACGACCGTGATCCAGAACCTCGACACGGGTTTCGAAGTCACGCCGCGCGTGTCGGGCACCACCGTCTTCCTCGACATCAGCCCGCAGCGCGAAACCCCGGGCGCGCTCGGCCCGGGCAGCGTGCAGTCGCAGCGAGTATCGAGCAGCGTCAGCGCGCAGCTGGGCGAGTGGGTGGAACTGGGCGGGGCGCTCGAATCCGGTGCGGGCGCCTCCGGCGGCACGCTTTCCTCCCGGGACGCGCGCACGAGCGAGGCGCGCCGGGTCTGGGTCCGCGTCGAGGAGCTGCGGCCCTGAGCGACAGCGCGGCGCATTCGGCCCTCGAACTGGTCTTCGGCGAGCGCGGGTCCCTGGCCAGCGCGATCCCCGGCTACAAGGTGCGCAGGCAGCAGATCGACCTGGCGCAGAGCATCCTCGATGCGATCGAG
>JAFEDL010000002.1:42088-46861 GCA_018241645.1 Pseudomonadota bacterium | reverse complement strand
TGCTGAAGGGGCGCTCGAACTACGTGTGCCTTTACCGCCTCGAGCGCGCCCGCGGCGAGGCGCGCCTGGGGTCGCGCGAGGAGGCGCTGCAGCTCGCCGCCATCGAGCGGTTCGCCAAGCAGACCACGACCGGCGACCGCGGCGACCTGGCCGAGGTGCCCGAGACCTCGCCGGTGTGGATCCACGCCACCTCGACCCGCGAGAACTGCCTGGGGCAGGAGTGCCCCAACTACAAGGACTGCTTCGTCATCGCCGCGCGCAGGAACGCCCTGGCCGCCGACGTCGTCGTGGTCAACCACCACCTGTTCTTCGCCGACGTGATGCTCAGGGACGAAGGGCTGGCAGAACTGCTGCCCTCCTGCAACACGGTGATCTTCGACGAGGCCCACCAGCTGCCGGACACGGCGCGCCTGTTCTTCGGCGACACGGTCTCCACCGGGCAACTCGTCGACCTGGCGCGCGACGCGCGGATGGAACTGCGCGCCGCGGGCGGCGCGCTGCCCGACCTCGACCGCGCGGCCGGCAAGCTCGACAAGGCGGCGCGCGACCTGCGCCTCGCGTTCCGCGACGACAGCGCGCGCTTCGCGTATTCGCAGGCCGCGCGCACGCCCGAATTCGTTCCGTCGGTTGAGGCGCTCACGGCGGCGATGGGCGAGTTCTGCACCTTGCTCCAGTCACAGGCCGAGCGCTCCGAAGGCCTCGCCGGGTGCCTGCGCCGCGCCGAGGAGGCGCGCCTGAAGCTCGCGCACTGGCAGGACTCCAAGGACCTCGAGGCCGTGCGCTGGGTGGAGGTGTTTGCCAGCGCGCTGCAGCTGCACACGACGCCGCTGCGCACGGGCGAGCTGTTCAGGAAGCAGATGGACGACCACCCGCGCGCCTGGATCATGACCTCCGCCACGCTCGCGGCCGGCGAGGACTTCAGCCACTTCACCCGCGAACTCGGATTGGAGGCGGCGCGCACGGTCCGCTGGGAGAGCCCGTTCGACTTCGCCAACCAGGCGCTCTTCTACGTGCCGAAGAACCTGCCCGAGCCGAGCGACCCGGCCTTCACCGAAAAGGTCATCGAAGCCGCCTACCCGGCGCTGCGCGCCAGCCGCGGCCGCGCGTTCCTGCTGTTCACCACGCTGCGCGCGCTGCGCCGCGCCAAGGACATCCTCGCCGAGAAGCTGGCGCGGGACGCGCTTGACTACCCGCTGCTCGTCCAGGGCACCGGATCGAGGACCGAGCTGCTGGCGCGTTTTCGCCGGCTCGACAATCCGATCCTGCTCGGCAGCCAGTCGTTCTGGGAAGGCGTGGACGTGCGCGGCGACGCGCTGTCGCTGGTCGTGATCGACAAGCTGCCGTTCGCGCCGCCGGACGACCCGGTGCTCGCCGCGCGCATCGACGCGATGCGCGCCAAGGGCGGCAACCCGTTCATGGACCTGCAGCTGCCGCAGGCGATCCTGCAGCTCAAGCAGGGCGCCGGGCGCCTGATCCGCGACGACACCGACCGCGGGGTGCTGATGATCTGCGACCCGCGTCTGTACTCCAAGCCCTACGGGCGCACGATCCGCGCGAGCCTGCCGCCGATGAAGTCCACGCGCGAGATCGCGGACGTGGTCGAGTTCTTCGCTAGAATCCAACCACTAGTTTCCACAGAGGAAGGCGCCACATGAAAGTCGTCATCACCGGAGGGGGCGGCATGCTTGGCTTCAAGCTCGCCAAGGCATTGCTCGCGCGGGGGCGCCTGACCGGCGCCGACGGCAAGGAGGCCGCGATAACGCGCCTCACGCTGTTCGACACCGCGTTTCCGCCGGCGCTGCCGCAGGATCCGCGCCTCGAGGCGATCACGGGCGACATTGCGGCGCCGGGCGTGCTGGCCAGGGTGGTCACGCCGGACACCCAGTCGATATTCCATCTCGCTTCGGTGGTGTCCTCCGGGGCGGAGACCGACTTCGACCTCGGCTGGCGCGTGAACCTCGAGGGCGGGCGGACGCTGCTCGAACTCGCGCGCAAGTGCGCGAAACCGCCGCGCTTCGTGTTCTCGAGCTCGGTGGCCGCCTTCGGCGGCGAGCTGCCCGAAGTGCTCGACGACACGACCACGCCAAATCCGCAGACCTCCTACGGCGCGCAGAAAGTGTGCTGCGAATACCTCGTCACCGACTACACCCGCAAGGGCTTCATCGACGGGCGCAGCCTGCGCCTGCCCACGATCGTGGTGCGCCCGGGCAAGCCCAACCTCGCCGCGTCGTCGTTTGCGAGCGGCGTGCTGCGCGAGCCCCTGAACGGCGTGGTCTCCGAATGCCCGGTGTCGCTCGACACCGGCGTGTGGCTGCTGTCGCCGGGACGCTGCATCGAATCCTTCATCCATGCGCACGAAACGCAGTCTTCGGCGTGGGGCATGAGCCGGGTGCTGAACCTGCCGGGCATCACGGTACCGGTGTCCGGCATGGTCGACGCGATGCGCCGGGTGGCCGGCGACGCGGCCGCCAAGCGCGTCGTCTACAAGCCCGACGAGCGGATCCAGAAGATCGTGGCCGGCTGGCCGGTGAAGTTCCGCACGCCGCGCGCGCTCGCCATGGGATTCAAGCCCGACCCGGACATCGACAGCGTGATCCGCGCCTACATCGCGGACGAGGGCGTCAAGGTCGCGTAGGGATTGGATGTACCGGTACCGGTACATCAACTGACCGGAGCACGGCTCCTGGAGCGGACTTTGCGTACCAAAAGTCCGTAAATCGCGCCCGGCGGGGCCGCGTTCAGATCGTCCCTTCGACGAAGCCCTTGGGCGGCAGCGATACGGGCGTGGCGACCTGGTTCCCGCCCGCCAGGTGCGCGCGATGCAGGCACGCCGCGGCGAGCGCCAGCGCGGATTCGAAGTCGGCGTGCTCGGGGTCGGCTTCGCACAGTCCCGCGCTGACCGACACCCGGGTGATGCCGTTCTGGATCGCGCCGTCTTCGGCGATCGTTGCGCGGATGCGCTCGGCCACCGCCGCGCCCTCGGTCAGCGGCAGTTCGGGCATCACCACGCCGATGAGCCCGTCGGACAGGCGGCCAGCGAGGTCGTACAGCCGGATGTCCCTCTGGATCGCGGCGGCCACGTGCCGGATGGCGTTGTCAGTCGCGGCGCGGCCCCGGTTGGCGACGAGCGCATCGTAGTGGTCGATCTGGATCATCATCACCGAGATCGAATACCCGCGCCGGCGGGCGCGGTGCAGCTCCTCGAGCCCCGCGCGCATGAAGGCGGCCCTGCCGTACAGGCCGGTCAGGCCGTCGGGCTGGAGCTCGGGGTCGCTCACCGATTGCCGCTCCCGCATCGTGCGCAGGATGTCCATGTAGCCGAAGCTGCTCACCGCGATGCAGACCGCGTTGGTCGTGTAGAGCGCGATCTGGATGCCGTGCCCGCCGAAGAGGCTCGGCACGTCCCCGCCCGCCACTTCGATCGCGTGCGCGATGGCGAGGACAGTCAGCACCACGCTCGAGCCGAGGATGAGCATCGCGCCGGCGCGATAGCCGGCGCGCGCGACCTGGACCGCAGACCAGCAGTTGAGCGCGAAGCCGAACATCGCGGCGCCGGTGAATATCAGGGTCCGGGCGGGGAACTGCTCGGGCCCGAAGCCGACGAGCGGCAGCNNGACCGGCACCGCGAGGATCAGCGCTCGGTTGGTGGGCACCCCGCGCACTCTCTGCAGCGCCGCGTAGCAGAACAGCGGGCCGGCCAGCAGGAGGGCGTTGGCGAACGCGATCGACCACAGGTCCGCAACCAGCCCGCGCTGCGAAAGCAGGTTCAGCCCCAGGCCTTTGGCCAGCAGGCCCAGCGTCCAGGGGTCCGGGAGCCTGCGATCGCCGTGCTGCGGCACGGCCTGGAATTCGATCGCCGCCGCGAGGATCCAGGAAAGGATGCCGCCGACGATCAGCAGGGTGCGCGCGTCGAAACTCACGCGGGCCCCTCGTTCATGCCCTGTGTGCGCATGGGCGCAATCCTATGCGCAACGCCCTGCGCCAGCGACGAAGAATTCAGATGGCAGGCGCCTTCGCGCGCCGCGCCTTGTGGATGATTTCCTCGCGCACGTCGGTGATTTCCCGCGCTCGCGACGCGCGGGGGCCGTCGCAATGCTCGGTGCGCGGGCAGGCCGAGCTGCGCGGGCAGATGATGCGCGCGGGACGCAGCAGCGCATCCTCCACCCAGGCGATGTTCAGCACCTTGGCCGCGCCCTGGATCGCCTCGGTTGCGGCTTTCGGGATCCTGCCCTCGCCGTGGTGGTGCAGGCACGCGCTGGTGATGCTCTCGACGATCGCGTCGGCATCCACGCCGTGCGAGCGCAGCGCCGGCAGCAGGTCTATCCCCACCGAGAGCACGTGCGGGTTGCCCGCCATGTCCTCGGTGCGCCGGGAATGGCAGCAATACAGCAGCGACTGGTCGCCGTCGCGCAGCACCGAGATCTGCGAGCCGCGGTCGGCGCCGCGCGATTCGTTCAGCATGCGGAACACCGCCCAGTTCGGGCAGGGATCGGGCACCTGCGCCATGTTGCCCCAGGGCAGGGGAATGCCGTTGCCGCGATACACCGCGCGCAGGTAGCCGGGCGGGTAGGCGTCGAAGAAGTGCCAGTAGGGGTAGGGCGACACCTTGGTCATGCGCCGCATCACCACCGCCGGGGTGAGGCCGATCTTCTCCCCGGCCTCCACGCGGTAGGACTCGCGCGTGAGGAACCTGCGGAACGGGACCTTCGGCGCGAGCAGCGCCCCGGCAAAGAAGCTGCACTCGAAATCGCGCCACGCGTGCAGCACGTCCTG
>JAFEDL010000002.1:0-41986 GCA_018241645.1 Pseudomonadota bacterium | reverse complement strand
CGCGCCGGGTCCGACTGCAGCTGGCGGTTGATGTAGACCGTGCCTGGCGCCTCGAAGAAGGAGCGCACCATGCTGTGCAGTTCGCGGTCGTTGTCGCGCGCGAGCACGGGCTTCCTGTCGAACCAGCGGACGGCGAGGCCGTGGTGCTTGCACAGCGCCATCAGGTCGTCGACGTCGAGGGGGAACCTGCGCCCGCCCACGCTCTCCGCCGCGCGTTCGAGGTCCGGGAAGTCGTTCCTCGACATTTCCTGGTGCGAGCGGATCAGCAGGTGCGCGAACTGGCGTCCGGTGGTTCCAGTCTGCGCAAGGAGCTCGGGGATCGCGGCCTGCAACAGCTCCTTCGAGAACAGGAATGCGGGCTCAAGCGGCACCCCCGCCGCGCCCCCGGCGCGCTGGGCTACCGCCGGGGAGTCGATCTCCGGGTTGCCGTCGAGGAACCATTGCGGGTCGCGCTGGAAGAGCGACGACAGCAGCGCCAGCACTTCCCCGGAGGGCGTGCGCTTGCCGCTCTCGATCATGCTCAGGTACGACACGGAAGGCGCGGACTGGGAATCCAGCTGCGTGCAGCGCGCGGAGAGTTCCTCGAGCGTGAGGCCGTTGCGCTTCCTGAGGGCGCGCAGCTTGGTGCCGAGGAAATGGCTCTTGCGGGTGTGCTGGGGGCGGACGGTGACGGTCATCGGCGGCGGGGTGTGAAGCGGCTTGTGAAATTTACAGTGTGAAATTTCTTCGGTCAAATTTACAGGTTCCGGGGGCTATGATGCTACGCAACACGGCCCGTTGTACAGGCCGCCACCGAAAAAAGACGGAGGATCCACATGCACCGCAACGTACTCATCCTCGGGGCGTCCTACGGGTCGCTGCTTGCCACCAAGCTGCTGATGGCCGGCCACCGGGTCACGCTGGTGTGCACGGGTCCGACCGCGAAAATGATCAACCGCGAGGGGACCCGGGTGCGCTTCCCGATCAAGGGCTGGAAGTCCCTGCTGGAGATCTCCTCCAACGAGCTGCCCGGACGGCTGTCGGCGTGCACGCCGGACGAGGTCGACGCCGCGGACTACGACCTCGTGGTGCTCGGCATGCAGGAGGCGCAGTACGGCGCCTCGGGCGTGCGCGAACTGATGAGCCGCATCGCCCGCGCGAAGAAGCCCTGCCTCGCGATCATGAACATGCCGCCGCTGCCGTTCCTGCAGCGGATTCCGGGCCTCGCGACCGGGGCGCTGAAGGAGTGCTACACGGAGCCGTCGGTCTGGGACGGCTTCGAGCCCGGCCTGATGTCGCTCGCGAGCCCCGACCCGCAGGCGTTCCGGCCCGCGGACGAACCGAAAAACGTGCTGCAGGTGGGACTGCCGACCAACTTCAAGGCGGCGCCGTTCGCTTCCGAAGCCCACACCGCGCTGCTGAGGGAACTCGAGGCCGATATCGAGGGTGTGCGCTATCACGCCGGCGGCGACCCCATCGAGATCCCGGTGAAACTCAAGGTGCACGAGTCCCTGTTCGTGCCGCTCGCCAAGTGGCCGATGCTGATCGCCGGCAACTACCGCTGCATCCGCCCGGACGGGATGATCCCGATCCGCGAGGCGGTGCATGGCGACGTCGAGGCATCGCGCCGGGTCTACGAGTGGGTGGCGGGGCTGTGCAGGAGCCTGGGCGCAGACGCCGCCGACCTCGTGCCCTTCGACAAGTACGCCGCCGCCGCCGGCGGATTGGGCAAGCCGTCATCGGCCGCGCGCGCGCTGTTCGGCGGGGCCGAGCAGATCGAACGGGTGGATAGCCTGGTGCGCAGCATCGCGCTCCAGCGGGGCCAGCAGTGCGCAGAGCTCGACGAGATCGTGGCGCTGGTGGATGCCCGGCTCGGCATCAACCGCGCGCGGCGCAACCCGGCCGGCCGCATCGAGGAACTTGCCGCCGCCTAGGCGGGACCAGACGAGAAGTAAAGTGGGGTCAGAGTCGACTTTCCGCGGAAAGTCGACTCTGACCCCCACTTCTTATTCCCCCGGCTCGGCCCAGCGCAGGCTGCGATGCACCGCCTCGCGCCAGCGGCCGAGCAGGTCCGCCACCGCGTGGGGCCGCATCTGCGGCTCGAACGTGCGGTCGATCTCCCAGTGCGAGGCAATCTCCTCGCGCGACTTCCACACGCTGGTGGCGAGGCCGGCCAGGTAGGCGGCGCCGAGCGCAGTGGTTTCCTGCACGCGCGGCCGCAGCACCGGAACCTGCAGGATGTCGGCCTGGAACTGCATCAGCAGGTTGTTCGCTGTCGCGCCGCCGTCGACCCGCAGTTCGGTGAGCTTGCGCCCCGCGTCCCGCTGCATCGCGTCGAGCAGGTCCGCGCTCTGGAAGGCGATCGACTCCAGGGCCGCGCGCGCGATGTGCTCGCGGCCCGAGCCCCGCGTCAGGCCGAGGATCGTGCCGCGCGCGTAGGGATCCCAGTGCGGCGCGCCGAGGCCGGTGAAGGCCGGCACGAGGTACACGCCGCCGTTGTCGGGCACGCTGGCCGCGAGCGACTCGATCTCGGCCGCGGACTTGAAGAAGCGCAACTCGTCGCGCAGCCACTGCACCACCGCGCCGCCGACGAAGACGCTGCCCTCAAGGGCATATTCGCGGTCCACGTCGCGCGCATCGCGGCTGCGGCCCATCTGCGCGCAGGAGGTCGTGAGCAATCCGTTGCCGGAATTGACCGCCTTGTCGCCGGTGTGCATCAGCATGAAGCAGCCGGTGCCGTACGTGTTCTTGCCCATGCCCGCCTTGTGACAGCCCTGGCCGAAGAGGGCGGCCTGCTGGTCGCCCGCGATTCCCGCGATCATCACCGGCTCGCCGAGCACGTCCGGGGCGATCATCCCGAACGCGCCCGAAGAGGCGAGCACGTCCGGCAGGATCGCGCGCGGGACGCGCAGGATCTCGAGCAGTTCCTCGTCCCAGTCGCCCTTGTGGATGTCGAACAGCATCGTGCGCGAGGCATTGGACGGGTCGGTGACGTGCAGGCGGCTCTGCGACAGGTTCCACGCGAGCCAGGTGTCGACCGTGCCGAAGGCCAGCTCGCCGCGCTCGGCGCGCGCGCGGGCGCCGGGGATGTTGTCCAGCATCCATTCGATCTTGGTGCCGCTGAAATACGGGTCGAGCACCAGGCCGGTCTTGTTCTTGATCAGGTTGCCGACGCCTGATTCGCGCAATTGCGCGCACCTGGCGGCGGTGCGGCGGTCCTGCCAGACGATTGCGTTGTAGATCGGTTCGCCGGACTGGCGGTCCCAGAGGATCGTGGTTTCGCGCTGGTTGGTGATGCCGGCGGCAACGATCTCGGCCGAGCCGACATTGGCCTGTTCGAGGGCCTCGCGGGCGACGTCGCGCTGCGAGGCGAAGATCTCCATGGGGTCGTGCTCCACCCAGCCGGCCCTGGGGAAGATCTGGCGGATCTCGCGTTGCGCGCGGCCCACCGGCGAACCGGCTTCATCGAAGACGATGGCGCGCGAACTGGTGGTGCCCTGGTCGAGTGCGAGTATGTATTTCATGTTTTCCGCCAGCGGGTTGGAATTTTAGCAGTGCTAAAATCGAACGCATTGCAGCAATCGCAGGCCCCTTGCCGATGCCCCTTCCGATCCAGGACGTAGAGCGCGAACTCACGCACACCCGCCGCGTGCGGTTCGAAGGCTACAAGCGGGCCGACGGCCTCTGGGACATCGAGGGGCACTTGACCGATGTCAAGAATCACGATTTTACTTTGCAGACGGGGGTGCGCCGCGCGGGCCTCCCAGTGCATGATATGTGGGTGCGCCTGACCATCGACACCCAGTTCAACGTCGTGAATGCGGTGGCGGTGTCCGACGCGGTGCCTTATCCGGGCGGGTGCGAGAGCATCGTGCCCGAGTACGCGAAGCTGGTCGGTCTGAACCTGGCGCATGGTTTCAGGAAGCATGTGAGGGAGCGGCTGGGCGGGGTGCATGGTTGCACGCACATCACCGAGCTGCTCGGGTTTTTTCCGACGGCGGCAATCCAGACGTTTGCGGGAGAGCGCCGGCAGGCACCCGACGACGGCAGGAAGCCGTTCCAGATCGACCAGTGCCACGCACTTGATTCGGGCTCGGAAACGGTGCGCAGGATGTATCCGAAGTGGTATAGGAAGAAGACCGCCGAAAACGTACAGGGATAGAAAAGAACATGAAGATCCACGAGTACCAGGGCAAGGAGCTGTTCAGGAAATACGGCGTGGTCACGCCGCGCGGAACCCCGTGCTTTTCCGTCGACGAGGCGGTGGAGGCGGCCAGGGGGCTGGGCGGCAAGGTCTGGGTGGTGAAGGCCCAGATCCATGCCGGCGGCCGCGGCAAGGGCGGCGGCGTCAAGGTGGCGAAGTCGCTCGAGGAGGTGCGCGCGCGCGCCACGGAGATCCTCGGCATGCAGCTGGTCACGCACCAGACCGGGCCGCAGGGCCAGAAGGTGCGCAGGCTCCTCGTCGAGGAAGGCGCGGACATCAAGCAGGAGCTCTACATCGGCATGGTCGTCGACCGCGGCACGCAGCGCGTGGCGCTGATGGGAAGTTCCGAGGGCGGCATGGACATCGAGGAGGTGGCCGCGCACACGCCGGAGAAGATCCACAAGGTGTTCATCGATCCGGGCAAGGGGCTCACGGACGCCCAGGCCGAGGACATGGCGGGGAAGATCGGCGTCGCCGCGCCGCTGGTGCCGCAGGCGCGCGACCTCCTGAAGTCCCTGTACAAGTGCTTCGAAGACACCGACGCGTCGCTCGCCGAGATCAACCCGCTGATCACCACCGGCGACGGCCGCGTGATCGCGCTAGACGCCAAGCTCAATTTCGACGACAACGCGCTGTTCCGCCACCCGGACATCGTGGCGATGCGCGACCTCGATGAGGAGGACCCGGCGGAGGTCGAGGCCTCCAAGTACGACCTCAACTACATCCAGCTCGACGGCAACATCGGCTGCCTGGTGAACGGCGCGGGCCTCGCGATGGGGACGATGGACATCATCAAGGTCTACGGCGGCAGCCCCGCCAACTTCCTCGACGTCGGCGGCGGCGCCACGACCGAGAAGGTGACCGAGGCGTTCAAGATCATGCTGAAGAGCCCCGGGCTCAAGGCGATCCTGGTCAATATCTTCGGCGGGATCATGAAATGCGACGTGATCGCGGCCGCGTGCGTCGAGGCCGCCCGGCAGGTGAAGCTGTCGGTGCCGCTGGTGTGCCGGCTGGAGGGCACGAACGTCGAACTGGGCAAGAAGATCCTGGCCGATTCCGGCCTGCCGATCATTTCCGCCAACAACATGTCGGACGCCGCGCAGAAAGTCGTGGCCGCCGCCGCGGGGAAAAAATGAGCATCCTCATCGACAAGAACACCCGGGTGATGACCCAGGGCATCACCGGCAAGACCGGCCAGTTCCACACTCGCATGAGCCGCGAGTACGCCAACGGCAGGAACTGCTACGTGGCCGGGGTCAACCCCAAGAAGGCCGGCGAGGACTTCGAGGGCATCCCGATCTTCGCCACCGCGAAGGAGGCGAAGGAAAAGACCGGCGCCAACGTCTCGGTGATCTACGTGCCGCCGCCGTTCGCCGCCGCCGCGATCGACGAGGCGGTGGAAGCGGGCCTCGACCTCGTGATCTGCATCACCGAGGGCATCCCGGTGCGCGACATGATCCAGACCAAGTACAAGATGATCGGCAAGAAGACCCTGCTGATCGGGCCGAACTGCCCGGGCCTCATCACGCCCGAGGAAATCAAGATCGGCATCATGCCGGGCCACATCCACAAGAAAGGCCCGATCGGCGTGGTGTCGCGCTCGGGCACGCTCACCTACGAAGCGGTCGGGCAGCTGATGGAACTGGGCCTCGGCCAGTCGTCCTGCGTGGGCATCGGCGGCGACCCGGTGAACGGCCTCAAGCACATCGACGTCATGAAGATGTTCAACGACGACCCGGCGACCGAGGCGGTGATCATGGTCGGCGAGATCGGCGGCTCGGACGAGGAAGACTGCGCGCGCTGGATCAAGGCGAACATGAAAAAGCCGGTGGTCGGCTTCATCGCCGGCCTGACCGCGCCGCCCGGCAAGCGCATGGGCCACGCCGGCGCCATCATCTCGGGCGGCAAGGGCACGGCGCAGGAAAAGCTCGCGGTCATGGAGGAGTGCGGCATCAAGGTGACGCGCAACCCGGGCGAGATGGGCAAGACCCTGCAGTCGGTCCTGAAGAAGTAGCCGGCAGGCCGGCCGGGTTCGGCGGGGATTTTCTAATTCTGGAAAGCAGTTTCACCGGAGAGCGGCTCCTGGAGCCGTGATTCGAAATGGAAAGTACGTAATTGAGCCCGGGCCGCCAGCCATGCCAGCCTACGCGCAGAGCCCGTTTCTCGACCGCCTCGATGCCGAGGCCCGCGACCTGCTGATGTCGGTGGCGCGGGAGGTGTCGTTCATGAAGGGCGCCCGGCTGGTGCGGCACGGCGAGCCGGCCCGCGGCGCGTGGCTGCTGCGCGCAGGCCTGGCCGAGGCGGTGGTCACGGTGCCGGGCGGCGAGGCCCTGACCGTGGCGCAGCTCGCGGCCGGGAGCGTGTTCGGCGAGATGGCGCTCCTCGACCACGGCGCGTGCACGGCGACCGTCAGCGCGGTCGACAACGTGGACGGCTGGTTCGTCGAGCGCGACGACTTTCGCGCGCTGGTGGCCCAGCGTCATCCGGCCGCGCTGCGGATCCAGCACGCAATCACCCTCCTCCTGTCGGAAAAGCTCAGGCTGCTGAACGCGAAGGTGCTGGCGTGCCCGTCTGCCGAGGACCGCCCCGCGCGGGAGTACGGCACGGCCGGCGACCCGCTCGCCGGCGTTCCCCGCTCTACCCGGACCGCGTTCGACTGGCGCTCATTCCTGCCGCGGCTGCCCATGTTCGAGGGCTTCGACGCGAACGAGATCGGCGACGTGGCGGACTCGGGCAGCCTGGTCGAGCTGCCGCGCGGGGCGCCGGTATTCGAGGCCGGGCAGCCGGCCGGCGCGTCGTTCCTCATCGTGCGCGGCGCGGTAGAGGTCATCGGCCGGCACGGGGCGTTCGAGCGGCGGCTGGCGGTGCTCGGCCCGGGCCAGCTGTTCGGTTTCATGAGCATGCTGGAGGGGCAGCCGCATGGCGTCTCGTGCTACGCGCGCGAGTCCGCGCTGCTGCTCGAGCTCACCCGGCCGCGCTTCGAGGCGCTCTACATGGGCGGCAACCCGGTGGCGCCGAAGCTGCACCGCGCGGTGCACCGCAACCTGCTCGGCTCGCTCGCCCAGACCAACCGGCGGCTCACGCGGCTGATCAGCCAGGTGCGGCTGTCCGCCGCGCTCGGGCAGCACGCCGAGCTTTCGGCCGCGTATCACGGCCAGCTGGTCGCCGGGGAATGAGTCAGTCCAGGTAGTGCATGCTCACGGCCGGTCGGCCGTTCAGGATCTCGGCGTGCAGCATCGCGTACTCCGGCACCTCTACCCACGCAGCGGTGTCGCGCGTGAGGGGTTCGGAGGCGATCAGGACCGAGTCGGCCTGCTCGATGCCGCCGGTCATCTTCCACTCGTCGCCGTGCAGCGCGTAATCGCGGCCGAGGGTGTACCACAGGCTGAGATAGGCAAGGTTGGCCTCATGCAGGCGGGCGGCGTCCTCGGTCGCGTAGCAGCCGAAGTCGAAGCAATACCGCACCGCCGCGAGCTGGTGGCCGTCGGCCACGAACAGGTTGAGCGAGGAAGAGACCGCGATGCCCAGCTGCGCGCGGGCTTCGCGCACGATGGCGAGGGCGTCCCGGATCGCGCCGGTGAGTTCTTCCCGGGTGGGACGGCGGTGGGGGTCCGGCAGCTGCGACACCACCAGGGCGTATACCCATTCGCTGTCGGTGGTGCCGTGCACCTGCGCGGCGAACTCCGGTTTCACATGACGGGCGAGCAGCGGCTTCATTTCCGCGAAGCGCGCAAGGTCGCCATTGTGCGCAAGCACGAGCGGCACGCCCGCGAAATGGAAAGGGTGCACGTTCTGCAGGGATATTTCGACGCGCGTGCTGTACGCCACGCCGCGCACATGGGCCAGCACGCATCCGGCGCGGATCTTTTCCGCCAGCCCCTTGAGGTTGCGGTCGAACACGGGCAGCGACTGCGAGTAGTACGAGTACGGCCGCTCCGGGTCCGGCGTGGCCGGGTCCCAGGCGCGCATGCCGAAGCCGGCCAGGTTCAGCATGTGCAACATTTTCGGCATGTAGCTCTGGCGCACCAGCGCGGAGTCCGGCTGGAACAGCAGGTTGTCCAGCAGCACCGGCTTGCCGAGGTAGAGGAGGGCCCTGCACATGCCGGAACTACAACAGGGCGCTTGACCGCAGTCAAGATTCCGGCGCTCCGGTCTGCCGGATAATGGCCGGCAGACAAGGAGGCAGCGCAAGATGGGTGGTTCAGACAGCAAGATCCCGCTTGGCCGTGGCGCGGCGGGTTCAGCGGCATCGTCCCCCGGCAGGAAGCGGGGATCTCCCAAGGGCCGCCGGGTCGACCCCCGGGCGCTCGAGGAAGTGCGCAAGCTGCTCGGCAAGGAGTTGCGCCGCCGCGACCTGCTGATCGAGCACCTGCACAAGGTCCAGGATGCCTACGGCCGCCTTTCGGCGGCGCACCTCGCCGCGCTTGCGCAGGAAATGCGCATGGCGATGGCCGAAGTCTACGAGGTTGCGAGCTTCTACCACCACTTCGACATCGTGAAGGAGGGTGAGGCCGGCCCCGCCGCGCTTACGGTGCGCGTATGCGATTCGCTGTCGTGCGAGATGGCCGGCGCGAAGGACCTCCTGCGGAAGCTGCCCGGCCTGCTCGGAAAGGATGTGCGCGTGATTCCCGCGCCCTGCATCGGGCGCTGCGAATCGGCCCCGGCCGTGGTCGTGGGGCAGAACCCGGTGCTGGAGGCCACGGTGGAGGCGGTCGCGCGCCACGTGCACGGGCGCCTGACCAAGAGCTTCGAGCCCAGGTACATCGACTATGCCGCGTACCGCAAGGGCGGCGGCTACCAGCTGATCGCCGACTGCCTCGCCGGCAAGCACACCCGCGAGGGCATCACCAAGGTCATGGAGGACTCCAGCCTGCGCGGCCTCGGCGGCGCGGGATTCCCGACCGGGCGCAAGTGGCGGCTGGTCGCCGCGGAACCCGAGCCGCGCAACATGGCGGTGAACATCGACGAGGGCGAGCCGGGCACCTTCAAGGACCGCTACTACCTCGAGCGCGACCCGCACCGGTTCCTCGAAGGCATGCTGCTCGCCGCCTGGGCGGCGGGCGTGGGCGAGATCTGGATCTACCTGCGCGACGAATACGCCGGGTGCCGCGCGGTGCTGGAGCGCGAGCTGGCCAGGCTGAAGAAGGACGCGCCCTGCGCGCTGCCGCCGATCCACCTGCGGCGCGGCGCGGGCGCCTACATCTGCGGCGAGGAGTCGGCGATGATCGAGTCGATCGAGGGCAAGCGCGGCATGCCGCGGCTGCGGCCGCCGTACGTGGCCCAGGTGGGCCTGTTCGGCTACCCGACGCTCGAGCACAACATGGAGACCGTGTACTGGGTGCGCGAGATCCTCGAAAAGGGCGCTGCGTGGTTCGCTTCGCACGGGCGCAACGGCCGCAAGGGCCTGCGCTCGTTCTCCGTTTCCGGGCGCGTGAAGAAGCCCGGCGTGCACCTCGCGCCGGCCGGCATCACGGTGAAGGAACTGATCGCCGAGCATTGCGGCGGCATGCAGGACGGGCACGAGTTCTATGCCTACCTCCCGGGCGGCGCCTCGGGCGGGATCCTGCCCGCGGAAATGGGCGACATCCCGCTCGACTTCGACACGCTGCAGCCTTACGGGTGCTTCATCGGCTCGGCCGCGGTGGTGATCCTGTCGCAGAAGGACAAGGCCACCGACGCAGCGAAGAACCTGGTGCGCTTCTTCAAGGACGAGTCGTGCGGCCAGTGCACCCCGTGCCGGGTCGGCACCGCCAAGGCGCTGGCGCTGATGGAGGCGCCGCACTGGGACCAGGCGCTGCTCAAGGAACTCTCGACGGCGATGATGGACGCCTCGATCTGCGGCCTCGGGCAGGCTGCGCCGAATCCGGTGCTGAGCGTGATGAAGTTCTTCCCGCAGGAGGTGGCGTGATGGAAAGAGTGAGCACCGAACAGCTGGCCACGATGCCGATCGAGTTCAAGCTCAACGGCCGCACGGTCGTCGGGCGCCCCGACGAGACGATCATCGAGACGGCGAAGAAGAACGGCGTCGAGATCCCGCACCTGTGCTACACGCCGGGCCTGCGCCCGGACGGCAACTGCCGCGCCTGCGTGGTGGAGATCAAGGGCGAGCGCGTGCTGGCGCCGTCCTGCTGCCGCTACCCGAAGGAAGGCATGGAGGTCACCACCGACAGCGAGCGCGCGAAGCTGTCGCAGAAGATGGTGCTCGAGCTGCTGCTCTCGGACATGCCGGAGAAGCACTACCGCGTGGATTCCGAACTGGACCAGTGGGCCGGCAAGCTGCAGGTCGGCCTGCCGCGCTTCCCGGGCCGCACGCAGCCGGCGGCCGACGTGTCGCACCCCGGGATCACGGTAAACCTCGATGCCTGCATCCAGTGCACGCGCTGCGTGCGCGCCTGCCGCGAGGAGCAGGTCAATGACGTCATCGGGTATGCCTTCCGCGGCGAGCACTCCAAGATCGTGTTCGATTTCGACGACCCCATGGGGGCGTCCACCTGCGTGGCCTGCGGCGAATGCGTGCAGGCGTGCCCGACCGGCGCGCTGATGCCGGCGCGCGAAGCGGGCCTCGCGGAGATCGACAAGACGGTGGAATCGCTCTGCCCGTTCTGCGGCGTGGGCTGCCAGCTTACCTATCACGTCGAAAAGAATGTCATCAAGTTCGTGACCGGCCGGGACGGCCCGGCCAACCACGGGCGGCTGTGCGTGAAGGGCCGCTACGGGTTCGACTACGCGCACCATCCGCAGCGGCTCACCAAGCCCTTGATCAGGAAGCCCGGCGTGCCGAAGTCGGCGAACTTCACGGTCGACCCGGCCAACTGGAAGGAGGCGTTCCGCGAGGCGAGCTGGGAAGAGGCGCTCGAGCTCGCCGCGAAAGGCCTGCGCGACATCCGCGATGCCGGCGGCAAGGGCGAAGGGCGCTATGCGCTCGCCGGGTTCGGTTCGGCCAAGGGCTCGAACGAGGAGGCGTACCTGTTCCAGAAGCTGGTGCGCACCGGCTTCGGCTCGAACTACGTCGACCACTGCACCCGGCTGTGCCATGCGTCGTCGGTGTCCGCGCTGCTGGAAGGCGTGGGGTCCGGCGCCGTGTCGAACCAGGTGAGCGACGTGCTGAAGGCGGAGGTGGTGTTCGTCATCGGCGCCAATCCCACGGTCAACCACCCGGTCGCGGCGACCTGGATGAAGAACGCGGCGAAGAACGGCGTGAAGCTGATCATCGCCGACCCGCGCCGCACGGAACTGGCGCGGCACGCGACCCATTTCCTGCAGTTCAATGCGGACACCGACGTCGCCATGCTCAATGCGATGATTCACACGATCATCGACGAGGGCCTGGTCAACGAAGCCTTCATCCGCGACCGCACCAGCGGTTACGAGGCGCTGAAGGAGAACTCGAAGCACTATTCCCCCGAGAAGATGGCGCCCATCTGCGGCATTCCCGCCCAGACCCTGCGCGAGGTCGCCCGGCTCTACGCCACTTCGAAGGGCTCGATGATCCTCTGGGGCATGGGCATCTCCCAGCACGTGCACGGCACCGACAACGCGCGCTGCCTGATCGCCTTGACGCTGATGACCGGCCAGGTCGGGCGCCCCGGCACGGGGCTGCACCCGCTGCGCGGCCAGAACAACGTGCAGGGCGCCTCCGATTCCGGGCTGATCCCGATGATGTTCCCGGACTACCAGCGCGTGGACAATCCCGAGGCCAACCGGCGGTTCGAGAAGCTGTGGGGCACGAAGCTCGACACCAAGCCCGGCCTGACGGTGGTCGAGATCATGGATGCGGCCTATGCGGGCAAAGTGCGCGGCATGTACATCATGGGCGAGAACCCGGCGATGTCCGACCCGGACGTCGACCACGCCCGCGCCGCCATGGCCAGGCTGGACCACCTGGTGGTGCAGGACATCTTCCTGACGGAGACCTGTTATCTCGCTGACGTAGTGCTGCCGGCCACCGCGTTCCCGGAAAAGGACGGCACCTTCACGAACACCGACCGCATGGTGCAGCTCGGCCGCAAGGCGATCGAGGCGCCCGGCGAAGCGAAGCCCGATCTGTGGATCCTGTGCGAGCTGGCGAAGCGCATCGGCCTCGACTGGAAGTACGCGCATCCGAAGGACGTCTTCAACGAGATGCGCAAGGGGATGAACTCGATCGCCGGCATCACCTGGGAGCGGCTCGAGCGGGATTCATGCGTGATCTACCCGTGCGAGAACGAGGGCGACCCGGGCGAGCCGGTGGTCTTCACCGACGTGTTCCCCACGGCCACGGGGCGCGCGAAGTTCGTGCCGGCCGACCTGATTTCCGCGGACGAAAGGCCGGACGAGGAGTACCCGACCGTCCTGATCACCGGGCGGCAGCTCGAGCACTGGCATACCGGGGCGATGACGCGCCGGGCCGCGGTGCTCGACGCCATCGAGCCGGAGCCGGTCTGCTCCATCCACCCGCTGGACCTCGCGGGCATGGGGGCGAAGCCGGGCGATGTCATCACGGTGCAATCGCGGCGCGGGAAGATCTCGCTCTATGCGCGCGCCGACGAGGGCACGCCGCGGGGCGCGGTCTTCATCCCGTTCGCCTTCTACGAGGCGGCGGCCAACATGCTCACCAACCCCAAGCTCGACCCGTTCGGCAAGATCCCGGAGTTCAAGTACTGCGCGGTGCGGGTCTCGCGGGGCGGACCGGCGCCGGGCAACCCGGGCTACGGCAAGGGGACCACGCTGCAGACCATGTACGGTTGAGCCGCGGGCGGGCGCCGCGGCGCCCGTCCTTCGGTGGCTTGACTTCAGTCAAGGGCGCGGCGGCGGCCGCGCCCCTATAGTTCCGCGCATCCAATTCAACACAAGACCCAGGAGACTTCCTCATGCCGTCGGATATCGAAATCGCCCAAGCAGCGACGATGCAGCGCATCAACAAGGTGGCGCTCGAAAAACTCGGGATCGCGGAGGAGCACCTCGAGCCGTACGGGCACACCAAGGCCAAGGTCTCGTTCGAGTACCTCGACACGCTGAAGGACCGCAAGAACGGCAAGCTGATCCTGGTCACCGCGATCAGCCCGACGCCGGCCGGCGAGGGCAAGACCACCACCACGGTCGGGCTGGGCGACGCGCTGAACTACATCGGCAAGAAGGCGGTGATCTGCCTGCGCGAGCCTTCGCTCGGGCCGGTGTTCGGCGTCAAGGGCGGGGCGGCCGGCGGCGGCTATGCCCAGGTGGTGCCGATGGAGGACATCAACCTGCATTTCACCGGCGACTTCGGCGCGATCCAGCTGGCGAACAACCTGCTCGCGGCGCTGATCGACAACCACATCAACCACGGCAACGAGCTCGGTATCGACGTGCGCCGCATCCAGTGGAAGCGCGTGCTGGACATGAACGACCGCGCGCTGCGTGACATCACGGTGGCGCTGGGCGGGACCGCCAACGGCTATCCGCGCGAGGACGGGTTCGACATCGTGGTGGCCTCCGAGGTCATGGCGATCTTCTGCCTGGCCACCTCCATCGAGGACCTGAAGAAGCGCCTGGGCAACATCGTGATCGGGTACACGCGCGACCAGAAGCCGGTCTGCGCGCGCGACCTCAACGCGCACGGCGCGATGACGGTCCTGCTGAAGGACGCCCTCAAGCCGAACCTGGTGCAGACGCTGGAGAACAACCCGGCGTTCATCCACGGCGGGCCGTTCGCCAACATCGCCCACGGCTGCAATTCGGTGATCGCGACCCAGGCCGCGCTCAAGCTCGCGGACTACGTGGTCACGGAGGCGGGCTTCGGCGCCGACCTCGGCGCGGAGAAGTTCGTCGACATCAAGTGCCGCAAGTCCGGCCTGCGCCCCTCGGCCGCGGTCATCGTCGCCACCGTGCGCGCGATGAAGTACCACGGCGGCGCCGACCTGAAGACCATCACCACCGAGAACGTCGAGGCGCTGGCCAAGGGCATCGTCAACCTCGAGCGGCACGTCGAGAACGTCACCAAGAATTACGGCATCCCGTGCGTGGTCTCGATCAACAAGTTCACCAGCGACACCAAGGCCGAGCTGGACCTGCTGTACGACCGCATGAAGAAGATGGGCGTGCCGGTGGTCCTCGCCACGCACTGGGGGGACGGCGGCAAGGGTGCGGCGGACCTGGCCAACATCGTGGTCGGGCTGTGCGAGCAGAAGTCCGAGATGAAGTTCGTCTACGACGAGCAGGACACGCTCTGGGAGAAGGTCAACAAGATCGCCAAGAAGATCTACCGGGCCTCGGAGGTCACTGCGGACACGAAGGTGAGGAACCAGATCAAGAAACTGCAGGAGGACGGCTACGGGCACTACCCGGTCTGCGTGGCCAAGACCCAGTCCTCGTTCTCGACTGACGCGTCGCTGCGCGGCGCCCCGGTCGACCACGTCGTCAACGTGCGCGAGGTGAGGCTCGCCGCCGGGGCCGAGTTCGTGGTGATGGTCTGCGGCGACATCATGACCATGCCGGGCCTGCCCAAGGTGCCGTCGGCCAACAAGATCGACATAGTGAACGGAAAGGTGGTCGGCCTGTTCTGAGTCCGAGTAGAATTCGCGCATCTAAAGAGGAGAGGGGATCGCGATGGCCGAAATGCTCACTTCGCCGGAATTCTGGCTCGGACTGGCGAAGATCATCGGCGTGAACGTCGTCCTGTCGGGCGACAACGCCGTGGTGATCGCGCTGGCCGCGCGCTCCCTGCCCCCCAAGCAGCAGAAGCTGGCGATCTTCTGGGGGTCGGGCGCGGCGATTGTGATGCGCATCGTCCTCACGCTGTTCGCCGTGACGCTCCTCGGGCTGCCCTGGCTGAAGCTCGTCGGCAGCCTGCTCCTCTTCTGGATCGGCGTGAAGCTGCTGGTCGAGGAGGAGGGCGGCGACGACATCGAGTCGAGCGACAACCTGATCGCCGCGATCAAGACCATCCTGATCGCCGACCTGGTGATGAGCCTGGACAACGTGATCGCGGTGGCGGCGGCGGCGCAGGGAAACATCACGCTGCTCGTGCTCGGCCTGGCGATCTCGATCCCGCTGGTGATCTTCGGCGCGACGCTGCTGCTGAAGCTGATGGAGCGCTACCCGGTGATCATCACCATCGGCGCCGCCCTGATCGGCATGGTGGCCGGCGAAATGCTGGTGACCGACATCGCGCTGAAGGACTGGCAGGCCGGCATCGGCATCTCGTTCGGCGAGGACGGCAAGCCGCGGATCGGCGGCCTGTCGCTGGAGCTGACGGCGGGCGCGATCGGCGCGGCGGGCGTCGTGCTCTACGGCAAATGGGCCAACGCGCGCCGCGAGGCGCGCGCGGCAGCGGAGCAGGAGGCGAAGGGCTGAACCACCTCCCGGACGCCGGGAAACTTGACCGCAATCAAGTGCGATTTGCGGCGGCGTAAACACAATTCAGGGAGCGATTGCCTCGGCAGGGCAGCAGGTCAAGTGCCCGCCGAAAACCCATCGGACGGTCGCACAATAAAGGAGGCAGGACAATGAGGGCAGACACCAGAAACAGGCTGCGCGCAGGACTTGCGGCTGCGGTATTGGCTTTGGCTCCGCTCACCGGCTTTGCGGCCTGGGAGCCCACCAAGACGGTGGAATTCATCGTTCCGGCCGGCACCGGCGGGGGGGCGGACCAGATGGCGCGGATCATCCAGTCGATCATCGCCAAGCACAACCTGATGAAGCAATCGATGGTCGTGGTCAACAAGGGCGGCGGCGCGGGGGCCGAGGGGTTCCTCGACGTCAAGGGCGCCAAGGGCGACCCGCACAAGATCATCATCACGCTGTCCAACCTGTTCACGACGCCCCTCGCGACGGGCGTGCCGTTCAACTGGCGCGACCTCACCCCGGTGCAGATGATGGCGCTCGACCAGTTCGTGCTGTGGGTGAATGCGGAAACGCCCTACAAGACGAGCAAGGACTTCATCAACGAGGGCAAGGCGCGCAGCGCCGACCCGGCCAAGCGCTTCAAGATGGCCGGCACGGGGTCCAAGCAGGAAGACCAGATCATCACGGTCGCGATCGAGCAGAAGACCGGCCTCAAGTTCACCTATATCCCGTTCAAGGGCGGCGGCGACGTGGCCGTGCAGCTGGTCGGCAAGCACGTCGACTCGAGCGTGAACAACCCGATCGAGGCGGTCGCCCAGTGGCGCGCGGGCAAGCTGCGGCCGCTCTGCGTGTTCGACCCGAAGCGCATGCCTTACAAGACCAAGGTGACCGACACGCAGGCCTGGTCCGACATCCCGACCTGCAAGGAGCAGGGGCTCGAGGTGGACTACCTGATGCTGCGCGGGATCTTCATGGCGGCCGGCGTGACCCCCGAGCAGGTGCAGTACTACGTCGACGTCCTCAAGAAGGTGCGCGAGACGCCCGACTGGAAGGACTTCATGGAGAAGGGCGCGTTCAACCAGACCGCGCTGAACGGCAAGGAGTACGCCGACTGGGTGGCCAAGGAGGAAGCGCGCCACGTCGCGCTGATGAAGGCCGCCGGCTTCATCGCCAAGTAACAACAAGAAGAACACCGCCCGGCTGGCGCCGGGCGGGTGTCAGGAGAGCGCATGTCTGAAGGAACCAGCGGCAAGCCCGCAATCAAGACCCGGACCATGGAGATCGCGGTCGCCGCCTTCGTCCTCCTCTGCGGCGCCCTGGTGATCTACGACAGCGCCCGCCTAGGCGCCAAATGGGGCGAAGACGGGCCGCAGGCGGGATACTTCCCGTTCTACATCGGCCTGATCCTGTGCGGTGCGAGCGTGGTCAACCTTTTCGGCGCGCTCGCGGCGGCGCGCCGCGACAACAGCGAATTCGTGGAACTCGGCAAGCTCAAGCTGGTGTTCTCGGTGCTGATCCCCACCGCCGTGTACGCCGGGCTGATCGGGCCGCTCGGCCTGTATGTCGCCTCGAGCGTCTTCATCGCGTTCTTCATGCGCTGGCTGGGCAAGTACGCCTGGTGGCTGGTGGCCGCGGTCAGCATCGGCAACAGCGTGTTTTTCTTCATCATCTTCGAAGTGTGGTTCAAGATCCCGCTGCCCAAGGGGCCGCTCGAATCCGCGCTCGGGCTGGGCTGACATGGAAGAGTTCCAGTCGCTGATGCAGGGCTTCGTGATCGCCCTGTCCCTCAAGAACGTCGTGCTGATGTTTGCGGGCGTGATCCTCGGCGTGATCATCGGCGTGCTGCCCGGCCTGGGCGGCGCCAACGGCGTGGCGATCCTGCTTCCGCTCACGTTCTCGATGGCGCAGAGCCCCGGGGGGACCACCTCCGCGATCATCCTGCTCTCCAGCATCTACTGGGGCGCGCTGTTCGGCGGCGCAATCACCTCGATCCTGTTCAACATCCCGGGGGAACCCTGGTCGGTCGCGACGACGTTCGACGGGTATCCGCTCGCGCAGAACGGCCGGGCCGGGGCGGCCCTGACGGCCGCGTTCACCTCGTCTTTCGTCGGCGCCCTGGTCGCGGTGATCATGATCACCTTCCTGTCGCCGGTCGTGGCCAAGTTCGCGCTGGAGTTCGGGCCGCCCGAGTTCTTCGCGGTGTACCTGCTGACCTTCTGCGCCTTCGTGGGCATGAGCAAGGAGTCGCCGTTCAAGACCATCGCGTCGATGATGCTCGGGTTCGCGATGGCCGCGGTGGGCACGGACCCGGTCACCGGCGCGCTGCGCCTGACCTTCGGCCACATGGAGCTCCTCAACGGGTTCGACTTCCTGGTTGCGGTGATCGGCCTGTTCGGCATCGGCGAAATCCTGCTCACGCTGGAAGAGGGCCTCGAGTTCCGCGGCACCAAGGCCAAGCTGAACCTGCGGGTGGTCCTGGACACTTGGAAGGAACTGCCCAGGTACTGGCTCACTTCGCTGCGTTCCGCCGCGGTGGGCTGCTTCATGGGGATCGTGCCCGGCGGGGCGACCCCGGCTTCGTTCATGAGCTACGGCGTGGCGCGGCGGTTTTCGAAGGACGGCGAAAAATTCGGCACCGGCATGGTCGAAGGCGTAGTGGCGCCCGAGACGGCGGCCCACGCGGCGGGCACCTCGGCGCTGCTCCCGATGCTCACGCTGGGCGTTCCGGGGTCGCCTACCGCGGCCGTGCTCCTCGGCGGGCTGCTGATCTGGGGCCTGCAACCGGGGCCGCTGCTGTTCGTGGAACAGAAGGATTTCGTGTGGGGCCTCATCGCCAGCATGTACCTGGGCAACATCGCCGGCCTGATCGTGGTGCTGACCTGCGTGCCGCTGTTTGCCGCAATACTGCGCATCCCGTTTGCGATCGTCGCGCCGGTGATCATGGTGATCTGCGCGATCGGCGCGTTCACGGTCCACAACGCGATCTTCGACGTCTGGATGATGATCGTCTTCGGGATCATGGGATACGTGTTCAAGAAGCTCAACTACCCGCTGGCGCCGCTGGTGCTTGCGATCGTGCTGGGCGACCGGGCGGAGGCTTCGTTCCGGCAGGCGATGCTCGTGTCGCAGGGCGACATGTCGATCTTCTTCTCCACGCCGCTCGTGGGCGTCCTGACCGGCCTCGCGATGTTCCTGCTGCTCTGGCCCGTCGTCGGCGCGCTGCGCACCCGCCTGAAGGGCCGCTGAGGCGGTTTGCGGGCCGCGCCCTAGTCTTCGGCGCCCAGCTTCTGCTTGAGCCGGGACAGGGTTTCAGGGGTCAGGTTCAGGTAGGCGGCCAGTTCCTTTTTCGGGATGCGGCCCGCCAGTTCGTGGTGCTTTCTCTGGAAGCGCCGCAGCCGCCCGGGCGCATCGAGCAGGTGTAGCGTGATCGTATGGGTCATGACCTCCGACATCAGCTTCATGACCTCGTACTCGAATCGCGCCTTGACCTCGGGGTGGCGCTCGAGGAAATCCACCCACTGCGGCATCGGGATCTTGGCGGTGCGCACCTTGGTGACCCCAACGATCGAATAGGGCACCGGGGTCTTCAGGCGCCAGGCCGCGTAGGAGGTGTCCATATCCGTCTCTGCGGCGAAACGCAGGATCATCTCGTGGCCTTCGGGGTTCGATACGACCCGCTTCAGCATGCCGTCGAGGACGAAAAACTGCTCCATTTCGGTGTCGCCCTGGCGCACCAGCAGTTCGCCCTTGCCATAGTCGACGATGTCGAGCAGCGGCTCCAGTTCCTCCCAGTCGGCGGGAGACATGTCGCCGAGGATGAGGTTCTGCTTGAGCTGGAGGCGGACGGTGTTGCTTTGCGGATGATTTGCGATCGAGGCCATTGCGGCGGCATGCGCGGATGGACCAATCGTCCATTTTAGACGAAAAAAGATTGACCGCAGTCAAGGTTGGCCGGAGTGCGTCTCCCTACCATAGCCACCCACGCTCGGAAGCCCGCGCTCGCCAGAATATCCGGGCAGGCAATTCGCGGGCTATCCGGTAGCACCTCAAAGGAGACCACAATGGGTTCTGTGGAGACGCAAGTCGCGGCCGATTCGCAATCGCAGGAAGTGACCGATGGCTTTCACCTCGTGATCGACGCCCTCAAGCTGAACGGCATCGACACGATCTTCGGACTGCCCGGCATCCCGATCACCGACTTCGCCCGCAAGGCGCAGGCCGAAGGTCTGCGCGTGATCTCGTTCCGCCACGAGCAGAACGCGGGCAACGCCGCCGCCATCGCCGGCTACATGACCCAGAAGCCCGGCGTCTGCCTGACGGTGTCCGCCCCGGGCTTCCTCAACGGCCTGACCGCGCTGACGAACGCCACGACCAACTGCTTCCCGATGATCCTGATCAGCGGCTCGAGCGAACGCGAGATCGTCGACCTGCAGCAGGGCGACTACGAGGAGATGGACCAGCTGGCCATCGCGAAGCCCCTGTGCAAGGCCGCCTTCCGCGTGCTGCACGCCGAGGACATCGGCGTGGGGATCGCGCGCGCCATCCGCGCCGCCGTCTCGGGCCGCCCGGGCGGCGTCTACCTCGACCTGCCGGCCAAGCTGTTCGGGCAGACGATGGATGCGCGGGCGGGCAAGGATTCGCTGATCAAGGTCGTCGATCCGGCCCCGCGCCAGATCCCGGCCCCCGATGCAGTGCGGCGCGCGCTGGACCTGCTCAAGGGCGCCAAGCGCCCGCTGGTCCTGCTGGGCAAGGGCGCCGCGTACGCGCAGGCGGACGCGGACATCCGCGCCCTCATCGAGCGCACCGGCATCCCCTACCTGCCCATGTCGATGGCCAAGGGCCTGCTGCCGGACACGCACGAGCAGTCCGCTGCCGCGGCGCGCTCGTTCGTCCTGCCCGGGGCCGACGTGGTGCTGCTGGTCGGCGCACGCCTGAACTGGCTGCTCTCGCACGGCAAGGGCAAGACCTGGGGCGGCAAGGACCACAAGGCCTGGGGCGGGCAGAAGTTCATCCAGATCGACATTTCGCCGCAGGAGATGGACAGCAACGTCCGCATCGACGCGCCGCTGGTCGGCGATGTCGGTTCCTGCGTGTCGGCGCTGCTGGCCGGCATCGGCGCCGACTGGCCCAAGCCCCCGGCGGAGTGGACCGGGGCGATCGCCGAGCGCAAGAACAAGAACCTCGCCAAGATGGCCGAAACGCTGGCGAAGAACCCGGTGCCGATGAATTTCCACAGCGCGCTGAACGTGGTGCGCGACATCGTGAAGGCGAACCCGGACGCGATACTCGTCAACGAAGGCGCCAATGCGCTGGACTTCACCCGCAGCATCGTCGACATGTACAAGCCGAGGAAGCGCCTGGACGTCGGCACGTGGGGGATCATGGGCATCGGGATGGGCTTTGCGGTCGGAGCCGCGGTCGTCAGCCGGCACCCGGTGATCGCGATCGAGGGCGACAGCGCGTTCGGCTTCTCCGGCATGGAAGTGGAGACCATCTGCCGCTACAACCTGCCGGTCTGCGTGGTGGTGATGAACAACAACGGCGTATACGGCGGCACTGACGTGAACCCGACGGGCGGCCCCGACGCCGCCCCGACCGCGTTCGTCAAGGGCGCCCGATATGACAAAATGATGGAGGCCTTCGGCGGGGTGGGCGTGAACGCCGCAACGCCGGCCGAATTGCGCAAGGCCATGGAGGAAGCGATCCGCTCGGGCAAGCCCACGCTCATCAATGCGGTGATCGACGAGGCGGCCGGCACCGAAAGCGGCCGGATCACGAGCCTGAACCCGCAGACCGCGAAAAAGAAATAAGCCGAACAACCGGGCGGGGAGCATCCCGCCCGCAGTAGCATTCTTGGAGATCAGAATGGAAGCACTCAAGGGAGTCCGGATTCTGGACATGACGCACGTGCAGGCCGGGCCGACCTGCTCGCAGCTCCTGGCATGGATGGGCGCCGACGTCATCAAGTTCGAGCCGCCGCAGGGCGATGCGACGCGCGGCCAGTTGCGCGACGTGCCGGGCGCCGACAGCCTGTACTTCACCATGCTCAACTGCAACAAGCGGTCGATCACGGTGAACATGAAGACCGAGGAAGGCAAGGCGGTGTTCGTCGACCTGCTGAAGAAATGCGACATCGTGATGGAAAACTTCGGCCCGGGGGTGCTGGACCGGTTCGGGTTCACCTGGGAGAAGATCCACGAGGTCAACCCGAAGATCGTGATGGGCTCGATCAAGGGGTTCGGTTCCTCGGGGCCCTACGCGGACTTCAAGGCCTACGAGAACGTGGCCCAGGCCATGGGCGGCGCGATGAGCACGACGGGATTGCCCGACGGCGCGCCGTTCGTGACCGGCGCCCAGATCGGCGACTCGGGCACCGGCCTGCACCTTGCGATCGGCCTGCTGGCCGCGCTGCACCAGGCCAACCGCACTGGCGAGGGCCAGTACGTCGAGGTGGCGATGATGGACGGGGTGATGAACCTGTGCCGGGTGAAGTTCCGCGACCACCAGCGCCTGACCCGGGGCGCCCTGCCGGAATATTCGGTGCCGACCTACCAGGGCATGGGGGAGGTGCCGCGGGCGGGCAACGATTCGGGCGGCGGCCAGCTGGGGAATGCGATCCACTGCAAGCCGCACGGGGCGAACGACTGGCTGTACGTCGTGGTGCAGGAGGCCGTGTGGACGGCGCTGGCCAAGCGGATCGGGCCGGACGTGGGGATGCCCGACCTGGTGGACGACCCTCGCCTCGCGACCATCGGCGAGCGGCGCAAGAACCAGAGCCTGCTGTGGACGCTGCTCACCAAGTTCGCGTCGAACTACACGAAGCGCGAGTTCATGGCGATCCTCAACCCGCTGGACGTGCCCTGCGGCCCGATCATGTCCACCGAAGACCTGGCCACCGACGAGCACATCCGCGGTCGCGACATGTACGTCGAGCTCGACCACCCGCAGCGCGGCAAGTGGTGGAACGTGGGCATGCCCATCAAGCTGTCGGCCTCGCCGGCGCGCATCGAGCGCAGCCCCCTGCTCGGCGAACACACCGACCAGGTCCTGAAGGAAGTGCTCGGTTACGACGACGGCAAGGTCAGCGCGTTGAAACAGGCCGGGGCCCTCTCCGCGCCGCCCAAGAAGGCCGCATAACATGAAGATAGCGATCATCGGTCAGCAGGATTTCGGCAAAGCCGTCCTCGAGGCGTTCCTCGCCCGTGGCGACACGGTGGCGGGCGTCTTCTGCGCGCCGGAAAAAGCGGGGGCCCGCCCGGACGCGTTGAAGGTCTGCGCGCAGGAGAAGGGCGTGCAGGTGTTCCAGTTCCCGTCCCTGAAGGCCCCGGAAGCGCACGCGAAGCTGAAGGAGCTTTCGGTCGACATCGGCATCATGGCGTTCGTGCTGCAGTTCGCGCCGCAGGAATTCGTGAAGATCCCGAAGCACGGGACGATCCAGTACCACCCCTCGCTGCTGCCCAAGTTCCGCGGGCCGTCCTCGATCAACTGGCCGATCATCAAGGGCGAGACGAAGACCGGGCTCACCATCTTCCGGCCGAACGACGGCCTCGACGAGGGCGAAGTGGTGCTGCAGAAGGAAACCCCGGTCGGTCCGGACGACACGCTCGGTTCGGTCTATTTCGATCGGCTGTTCCCGATGGGCGTCGCGGCCATGCTCGAGGCGGCGGACCTGGTGGTGGCCGGGAAGCACCGCGAGGTGGTGCAGGACGAGTCCCAGGCGAGCTACGAAGGCTGGTGCCGCGAGGCGGAGGCACGCATCCATTGGGCCAACCACGTGGATTTCGTCTACAACCTGATTCGCGGCTGCAATCCGGCGCCCGGCGCCTGGACGACCCTGAACGGCGTGAAGCTGCAGGTCTTCGATGCGAAGAAACACGTCGTGCGCACCTTCGGGGCTGTGAAGGGCAAGATCGGCGAAGTGGTCGAAGTCGGTCCGCAGAGCTTCACCGTGACCGCGCAAGGCGGCCGGGTCGAAATATTCAAGGCCAAACTCGGCGATGGAAAGAAGGTTTCCGCCGCCGAACTTGCAGCCGCATCCGGGATTAAGGCCGGCACCCTGCTCGGCACCTGATTCTTGTAACTTCACCCCCGAATCCGCCCCTCTCGCTGCGCTGCGAAAGGGGCCGGCTTCGGCTGGCCAAATTCCCCAAAATATTTGACTGGCCTTACACTTAACTGTAAGAATGCCAGTTAGGCTTCTGTTTTTTGGGGGGTTGTCGGGAGCCGCCACGCAAAAGCAGGGGGAGGTGGGGCCGATCAGCGCTTTGACTTCAACCGGAACCTCGGCCGACCAGCGCACGCGCGCTGGCGCGGAGGGGCAGGTTGCCGGTTGAATACATTGGGAATTCACCTGTATTCCGCCAGACAGTACGCGTAAAATTTCCCCGACCCGTCTGCCCGCCCGACAGCCCAAGAATAAGACCAGGGAGCGTCCATGAAATCCGGCTTCTGGAAGACCGATTGGTTTTTCGGCCTTGTGGTCGCGGTAGCCCTGTTGCTCGTGAGCAACAGCGACCTGCTCCAGAGCCTGGAGCGCAAGGCCTACGACATGGGGGTGATGTCTTCCTCCCGCACGCCGCTCGACCGGATTGCGGTCATAGCGATCGACGACGTGTCGATCGCCAACCTCGGCCGCTGGCCATGGTCGCGCGACATCCACGCGAAGATGGCGGACATCCTGACCGAGGCCAAGGCCAAGGTGGTCGGCAATACGGTCTTCTTCACGGAACCGCAGATCGATCCCGGCTACCAGTACATCCTCAAGCTCCTCGAGCTGTCGGGTGCAAATGCGCCCGCGGCGGCCGATACGAATGCAGCGCCTGGCGCCGCACCCGTATCGGCCGCCCCGGCCGGCGAGCTCGGCCAGTTCGTCGCCCTGCTGCGCGAGGCAGAAGGTGCGCTGAACCCGGATCGCAAGCTCGCGGGCAGCTTCGAGCGCGCCAGGAATGTGCTCCTGCCCATGCTGTTCACGCTGGGCGACCCCCGCGGCAAGCCCGACAAGGCGTTGCCCGAGTACGTCACACGCAATGCCCTGTCGGGCGTCCAGGGCTCCCAGGACAATCCCCCGCTGCCCACGGCGGCGGTGCAAATCCCGATAGAGGCCATCGGCAAGGCTGCGGCGGGACTGGGCCACCTGAACGCCAATCCCGACGTGGACGGGGGAATCCGGACCGAGCCTCTGGTCCTGCAGCACTTCGACCAGTTTTACCCGTCCCTGTCGATGATGATCGCGGCGCGCAGCCTGAACCTCGGGCCCGGGGACATCAAGGTGCGCCTCGGGGAAGGCGTTTCCCTCGGCAAGCTCCAGATCCGCACCGATCCGGCGCTGCAGATGCACACGTTCTTCTACAAGGATCGCGACGGCAGGCCCGCGTTCCAGACGGACTCGTTCTACGACGTTTACACGGGGAAAATCAACGCCGAAAAGAAATACCGGGACAAGATCGTCCTCATCGGGGCCACGGCAGCGGGCGTGGGAACGACGACGGTGACCCCCGTATCGCCGGCGATGTTCCCGGTGCTGGCGCTGGCGCATTCGGTTTCCTCCATCCTGCAGGAGCACTTCTTCGTCGTCCCGGCCTGGGCCTGGATGGTCGAAAAGGCGGCTTTCCTGCTGGTTGCGGCCTACCTGGTCGTGCTGCTGCCGCGCCTGAACGCCGGGTACGGCGCGGCCATCACCGCGGGAATGCTGGCTGCGCTGCTGGGCACGCATTTCGTGCTGATGACCGGCCAGGGCGTCTGGATCCAGCTCATGCTGCCCTGCGTCCTGCTCGTGGTCGGGCACGTGGCGCTGATCACCAAGCGCTTCATGATGACCGAGCGCGCCAAGGCCAAGTCGGACGAGAGCTCGGCCGAATCAAACCGCATGCTGGGCCTTGCCTACCAGGGCCAGGGGCAGCTGGACATGGCATGGGACAAGTTTCGCCTGGTGCCCCTTTCTGAAGGACTGATGGATAACCTTTACAATCTGGCGCTGGATTTCGAGAGAAAGCGCCAGTTCGCGAAGGCGGAGGGGGTGTTCCGCCACATGGCGGGGTACAACCCGAAATTCAGGGACATTGAGAGTAAGCTGTCCAGGGCCAAGCAGTTGTCCGAAACCGTGATACTCGGCGGTGGCGGAGCGAAGACGAATGCCAGCATCCTGGGGGAGGGGCAGCCCGGCTCGGTCGAGAAACCGATGCTGGGACGCTACCAGGTCGAAAAGGAACTGGGCAAAGGTGCGATGGGGGTGGTATATCTCGGCAAAGATCCAAAAATAGGGCGTGTCGTGGCGATAAAGACTATGGCGCTGGCGCAGGAGTTCGAAGCCGACGAGCTGGCCGAGGTGAAGGAGCGGTTCTTTCGCGAAGCCGAGACCGCTGGACGGCTTGCGCACCAGAACATCGTAACGATCTACGATGCCGGCGAGGAGCATGACCTGGCGTTCATCGCGATGGAGCTCCTCAAGGGGGGCGACCTGGTGCCCTACACCAAGCCAGGCGCCCTGCTGCCCGTGGGCCAGGTCGTGTCGATCATCGCGCGGACCGCGGATGCGCTTGGCTATGCGCACAAGCAGGGGGTCGTGCACCGCGACATCAAGCCTGCGAACATCATGTACCACCTCGAGTCCGACACGGTGAAGGTGACCGACTTCGGCATTGCGCGGCTGACCGACAGCTCGAAGACCAAGACCGGGATGGTGCTCGGAACACCGTCCTACATGTCGCCGGAGCAGCTCGCCGGCAAGAAGATCGACGGGCGCTCCGACCTGTTCTCGCTTGGGGTCAGCCTCTACCAGATGCTGTGCGGCCGTCTCCCGTTCGAGGGCGAGTCCATGGGGCGGCTGATGTTCCAGATTTCCAGCGAGCCGCCGACCGACATCCTGTCGATCAATCCCGCCGTGCCACTCGCGCTGGTCGCGTTCCTCGACCGCGCATTGGACAAGGACCCCGACAATCGTTTCCAGACCGGCGAGGAATTCGCGGCAGCATTGCGCGAAGCCCACGGTTCCGGTGGCGTCCATCAACCAGCACTCGAATCCGCCGCGAGCGGGGTCGATATCCAACTCTAAGCGCCTGAATGGACCTGACCCAAGTTCTCGAGATCACGAGCGCCACCGACCCCGGGATGGTGCGTTCGCACAACGAAGATTCGATTGCCTCTGACCCGGCAAACGGCCTGGTCGTGCTCGCCGACGGCATGGGCGGCTACAACGCGGGCGAAGTCGCCAGCGGCATGGCGACCACCGTGATCACCACCGAGATCGCGCAGGTGCTGGCCAACGTCCAGCCGTATGACGTCGACCCCCAGAACAACAAGCTGGCCACCCAGATCGTCCGCCAGCAGATCCTCAAGGCGAACACCTCGATCTACCAGGCGGCGCAGAGCCAGCCGCAGTATTCGGGCATGGGCACCACGCTGATCGTGTGCCTGTTCTACGACAACAAGGTGATGATCGGGCACCTCGGCGATTCGCGGGTGTACCGCATGCGCGACGGCACCTTCAGCCAGGTGACCCGCGATCATTCGCTGCTGCAGGAACAGATCGATTCGGGCCTCATCACGGCCGAGCAGGCCAAGACGGCCGCGCACAAGAACCTGGTCACGAAGGCGCTGGGCATCGATCCGACCGTCGAGCCGGAGATCCACGAGTACGAGACGATGGTGGGCGACATCTACCTGCTGTGCTCGGACGGCCTGTGCGACATGGTCTCGGACGAGGACATCGGCATGACGCTCTCGATGCTTGGCGGGAACCTCAAGCTCGCCACCCAGCAGCTCGTGCAGATGGCGAACGACAACGGGGGGCGCGACAACGTATCCGTTATACTCGTGCGAGTCCTCAAGGAGTTTCCGGCTGCGCGGGGCGTCATGTCCAAGTTTTTTGCGTGGTTAAAATAACCTTTCGGGGTCTGTTATGGCGAAACTGATTCTCAGCATGGATGGCCTGGTGCTCAAGGAGATCCCCTTGACGAAGGAACGCACCACCATCGGACGCAAACCGCACAACGACATCCAGATCGACAACCTGGCGGTGAGCGGCGAGCATGCGGTGATCGTCACGATCCTGAACGACTCGTTCCTCGAGGACCTCGGCAGCACCAACGGCACGCTGGTCAACGGCAACACCGTCAAGAAGCATTTCCTGCAGAACAACGACGTCGTCGAACTCGGCAAGTACAAGCTGAAGTACATCGCCGAGCCGGGCGCCGCCCAGCCGGCGGAAAAGGCCGATTTCGAGAAGACCATGGTCCTGCGCCCCTCCGCGATGCGGGCGGCCGCGGAGCAGGCGAAAGCCATGGCCGCGGGCGGCGCGCAGCCCCAGGCGGCCGAGGCCGCGCGGGTCGCCGCGCTGCAGGCGGTCGGGACCGCGGCCCAGGCGGCCGGGATCGCCGAAAAGCCCGCCGCCGCGCCTGCGGCGCCCCCGCCGCCGCCCGCCGCTCCGAGGCCGGCGCAGCCGCTCGGGGCGATCCAGATCATTTCGGGGGCCAGCGCCGGCAAGGAGCTCGAACTGACCAAGCCGCTGACGACGCTCGGAAAACCGGGGGTGCAGGTGGCAGTGCTCACCCGCCGCCCGCAGGGGTATTTCATCACGCACGTCGAGGGCGCCAACCAGCCCAACGTGAATGGCCAGTCGATCGGCACCGCGCCGCATGCGCTCAAGGATCACGACCTGATCGAGCTTGCCGGCGTGAAAATGGAATTCTTCATCAAAGCCTGAGGCTTCCGGGGCCAACGCCGCCGGCCGGAGCCTGAGTGAAGCAGAACATAGTCCGGATCGCGCTTGGTCTGGCGATCGTGCTGGTCTTCATCGGCCATGCCGCGAAGTTCTACCAGGTGGGGATCGTCACCCAGCTGGACCACATCATCTACGACACCCGCCTGAAGGTCTCGATGCCCGGCGGGATAGACGATCGCATCGTCATCCTCGACATCGACGAAAAGAGCCTGCAGGAAGTGGCGCGCTGGCCGTGGCCGCGGGACCTGATGGCAAGATTGGTCACCCGGCTGTTCGACGAATACCAGGTTGCCATCATCGCCTTCGACGTCGTGTTCGCGGAGTCGGACTACAGCTCTGGCATCAAGCGGCTGGACGAGCTGGCGGCCGGGGAATTCAGGCAGGTCCCGGGGTTTGCCGAGGCTTACGGCAGCCTGCGCCCCAAGCTGGACAACGACGGGCTGTTCGCACAGGCGATCAAGGGACGGCCCGTGGTCCTCGGCTACTATTTCAACAGCGACAAGGGCGCGCGCAAAATAGCGGTGATCCCCGACCCGGTCCTCCCGAAGGGCACGTTTACCGGTCGCAATATCGCATTCACCACGTGGGCGGGATTCGGAGGCAACATCGCCCAGATCCAGCACAGCGCCGCCTCGGCCGGGCACATCAATTCGTTGCCGGATTTCGACGGCGTCGTGCGCAGGGTGCCGATGCTCGCCGAGCACGAGGGCGCGTACTACGAAGCGTTTTCCCTGGCCATTGTCCGCACCCTGCTGGGCTTTCCAAAAGTCGAACTCGGGTACGGGGACGAAGGCTCGGCGCAAAAAGGCTACGCCGGCCTGGAGTGGCTCAAGGTGGGGCCGCTGACGATACCGGTGGACGAGACAGCGAGCGCGCTCGTCCCCTACCGCGGAGAGAAGTCGAGTTTCCGCTATGTGTCCCTTGCCGACGTGCTTAGCGGCCGGATCCCGCCAGGGTCGCTGAAGGGCAGGATTGCCCTTGTCGGCACGACGGCGCCTGGCCTGCTCGACCTGCGCGCAACGCCGGTCGACAGCGTATATCCAGGAGTGGAGGTCCACGCCAACCTGATCGGCGGGATGCTCGATCGGGCGATCAAGCAGAAGCCGCCCTATGTGCTCGGGGCGGAAGTCGTCCTGCTCCTGATCGGCGGCGTCGTGCTCGCTTTCGTGCTGCCGATGCTCAGCCCCCTGTTTGCGACCCTGGCTTCGCTGGCCGCGATGGGGCTGATCATCGTCTTCAACTACCTTGTCTGGACCGAGGGAGGGCTGGTCCTGCCGCTGGCATCTTCGCTGCTGATGACCGTGGGCATGTTTACCACCAACATGGCCTACGGATATTTCGTGGAATCCCGCTCCAAGCGCCAGTTCACCGAACTGTTCGGCCAGTACGTGCCGCCCGAACTGGTCGACAAGATGGCGCAGGACCCGGAAAAATACAGCATGGAAGGGCGCAGCGAGCAGCTGACCGTCCTGTTTTCCGACATCGTGGGCTTCACCTCCATCTCGGAGGCGTTGAGCCCGAAGGACCTGTCGGCGTTCATCAATGAATACCTGACATCGATGAGCCTCGTGATCCGCGAGCATCGCGGCACGCTGGACAAGTACATCGGCGATGCGATCATGGCGTTCTGGGGGGCTCCGGTGGAGGATCCCGAGCACGCGCGCCAGGGCGTGCTCTCGGCACTGGCGATGCAGGCGAGGCTGCTGGAGATCAACGAGCTGATCCGCGCGCGCGGCTGGCCCCCCATCCGGATCGGGATCGGCGTCAACAGCGGCACGATGAGCGTCGGCGACATGGGCTCGAAGGTGCGGCGCGCGTACACGGTCATGGGCGACGCGGTCAACCTCGGCTCGCGGCTGGAGGCACTGACCCGCGTATACGGCGTAGGGATCATCGTCGGGCAGGCGACCCGCGACCTCGTGAAGGACGGCGTGTTCCGCGAACTCGACAAGGTCAAGGTGAAGGGCAAGGACGAGCCCGTCGCGATATTCGAGGCGGTGGGCATGGAGGGTTCGGTCAGCGAGGCGATGCTGGACGAGATCCGGCTCTGGAACAAGTTCCTGAAGCAGTATCGTGCACAGGAGTGGGACCAGGCCGAAGTGACGCTGCTGAACCTTTCGCGCATGAAGCCGGACCACAAGCTCTACCAGGAGTTTTCCGGACGCATTGCGCAGCTGCGGTCCGCGCCGCCGGGGCCGGGCTGGGACGGCGTCACCACGTTCAAGACCAAATAGGGGCCTTGCTCCATGAAACTGCGCGTACTGGGATGCTCAGGCGGAATCGGCGGCCGGCATTTGCGCACGACGTCCTTTCTGGTGGACAGCGATATCCTCATCGACGCCGGCACCGGCGTGGGGGACCTGTCGCTGGCGGAATTGTCCCTGGTCGACCACATCTTCGTCACCCACTCGCACCTCGACCATGTAACCAGCATCCCGTTCATCGTCGACACGGTCGGTGGAATGCGCGCCAGGCCGATCACGGTGCATGCGACGCGCGCCACCACCGAGATCCTCAGGAACCACCTTTTCAACTGGGCAATCTGGCCGGACTTCACGGAAATCCCGACGGCTGAAGCGCCGTTCATGCGATTCCACGAGGTGGAGCCCGGGAGAACGGTCAGCATTAACGGCCGCGATATCACGCCGATACCCGCCAACCACACGGTTCCTGCGGTCGGATACCACCTGGACAGCGGGCAGGCGAGCCTCGTATTCACCGGCGACACCGGCGCGCACGACGCGCTGTGGAAAGTCGTGAACCGGATTGCCAACCTCAAGTACCTCATCATCGAGACGGCTTTCTCGAACAAGGAACGGCAGCTCGCCGAGGTGTCGAGGCACTTGTGGCCGGCCAGGCTCGCCGAGGAGCTCGCCAAGATGGAACGCGATGCGGAAGTGTTCGTGACGCACCTGAAGCCGGGCGAAATCGAGCTGACCATGCAGGAGATCGAGGAATGCGCCGGCGCGTGGAAGCCGCGCATGCTGCAGAACAACCAGGTGTTCGAGTTTTGAGGCGGCAATGGATGGCGCGCTGAAGCAAGGGACCGGGCGCGCTACCGCGCAGGTGCTTGCCGGACTGGCGCCCTTGTCACGGCTTCCATTCGAACGGCTCAGGCAGCTGGCCGAGCAGTGCATCCTGAAACCGGTGCCGCGCGGCCGCAATCCCCTCGAGGGCCTCGGGCGGTCCCGCTCCGTGTTCCTGCTTGGCGGCGAGATGCTTCTGGTGTTCCCGGCAGGGGGAACGGAGGTTATTGTCGGCGGCACCGACGACACCAGGTTCCCGGTCGGCGGGCGCGGCCCGGTGGCGCGCGCCAAGGCCATCACGGACCTCTCCCTGCTGCTCATGGATGACGACCTGCTCGATATCGTCCTCACCTGGGACCAGGTAGCGGCCGGGGAAGAATCCCGGGCGTCCGACGCCGACTCCGGGTCGCGGACGATGGGGGCAGACTGGGCCGCGCTTGCCGGCATGTTTTCCCTGACGAACCTTCGCCACGGCGCGTTCGCCAGCCTCCCGCCGGCGCACATCGACGAGTTGCTCAGGCGATTCGAGCGCGTGCGCGTGCGCAGCGGGGACGTTGTCCTCCGGGAAGGAGATCCGGGCGACTACTACTACGTCGTCGAGTCCGGCCGGTGCCAGGTAGAACGCGTGGTGGGCGGGGCGCGGGTGACGCTGGCGGAACTCAAGAGCGGGGATACTTTCGGCGAGGAGGCGCTGGTCGCGGAGGCGCGGCGCAACGCCACCGTCACCGCGATCGCGGACGGGAGCCTGCTGCGCCTGGCCAAGCGGGATTTCGTCGAGCTGCTCAGGGAGCCGCTGCTGCAGCACGTGACCTACGCCGAGGCGCAGGAGCGGGTCGCGCATGGCGCGCAGTGGCTGGATGTCCGCTACCCTTCGGAGTACCAGCAAGACCGCCTTCCGGGGGCGTTGAACGTCCCCCTGAACGAGGTACGCAACATGCTGAGCCTGCTGGACAAGGCCCGGGAATACGTCGTTTACTGCCAGAGCGGCCGCAGGAGTTCTGCGGCGGCATTTCTGTTTTCGCAGCGCGGATTCAGCGTAAGCGTCCTGGAGGGCGGCCTGTGGGCGGCGGGACGCGGACCGTGACGATCGGGTCGCCGCCGACCGGAAGAAAGTTTGTTAGAAATCAGGGCTCTTGTTGAATTGTGGGGCGGGTAAGACTAGGATAGGAAGCTTGTCGCAAGCGGTCGCAGGTATGCCCGGAATCGGAGGTAATTGATGAGTGCTGTTCTCAGCCAGCAGTCGGTGCCGCAAGGCGATGTGCAGGCACGGCTTGCCTTCCAGAAGCAGCTTCAGGTGGTCACGAACAAGATCCACGCGACCAACAACGTCGACGAGATCATGCTCGAGGTCAGCGCGGACATCTGCGCGCTTTTCAACGCCGACCGCCTCACGATCTACTCCATAGGCGAGGACAAGCAGTCCATTGTCTCCAAGTTCAAGACCGGCCTGAATTCCTTCAAGGACCTGAAGCTGCCGATCGCGGAGCATTCCATCGCCGGGTATGTCGCCCTCGCGAAGAAATCGATCAACATCAAGGACTGCTACGACGAGGCGGAGCTTAAGGCCATCAACCCGAACCTGCGCTTCCTGCAGGAAGTCGACAAGCGCACCGGCTACCGCACCAAGCAGCAGCTGCTCGCCCCGGTGCTCGACCAGCAGAACAACGAGCTGATCGGCGTGATCCAGATCATCAACAACAAGGCGGGCGTGCCGTTCGGCGCGTTCACGGAAGAGGGCGTGGCCGAGATCGCGCAGACCCTCGCCATAGCGTTCAAGCAGCGGCAGAAACCGCAGGTCGTCAAGACCAAGTACGACTACCTCATTTCCGATGCCGTCCTTTCGGCGGGCGAGTTCGACCTGGCGTCGCGCTCGGCGCGCAAGAAGGCGGTCGACATCGAGCAGGTGCTCACGGACGAGTTCCAGGTCAAGATTCCGGCCATTGGCGCGGCGCTGGCGAAGTTCTTCAACGTCCCGTACGAGCCGTACAAGGCGGATCGCATCAAGCCGATGGACCTGCTGAAGAACCTGAAGCGCGAATACGTGGATGCCAACCAGTGGCTCCCCATTGACGACGGCAAGGACGGACTGGTGGTGCTGTGCCTGGATCCGGAGCGGGTACGCAGTTCGCGCATCGCTTCGAACGTGTTCCCCAAGGCGAAGATCGTCTACCGGGTCACGACGCAGAAGGAATTCAAGGAGACTTGCGACCAGTTCTACGGGGTGGAAGTCGACAACGGCGGGGACATCGACGACCTTCTGTCGAGCCTGGACTCGGACGAGGGCGCCGACGTCGGCGAGGGCAGCACCGACGAGGTATCCGCGGCCGCCGACAACGAGCTGGTGAAGCTCGTCAACAAGATCGTGATCGACGCCTACAACCAGGGCGCGTCGGACATCCACATCGAACCCTATCCGGGCAAGGCAAAGACCGAGATCCGGTTCCGGCGCGACGGTTCGCTAGCCCCGTACATCGAGGTCCCCGCCTCGTACAGGAGCGCCATCGTCGCGCGCCTCAAGATCATGTGCGACCTGGACATCTCCGAAAAGAGAAAGCCGCAGGACGGCAAGATCAAGTTCAAGAAATTCGGCCCGCTGGACATCGAGCTGCGGGTGGCCACCATCCCGACTACGGGCGGGGTGGAAGACATCGTGATGCGTATCCTCGCGGCCGGCGAGCCGATCCCCATCGACAAGCTCGGCCTGACCACGAAGAACAGCGAAAACCTCAAGAACGCGGTTTCAAAGCCGTACGGGCTGTTCTTCGTGTGCGGCCCCACCGGCTCGGGCAAGACGACCACGCTGCACTCCGTGCTGGGATTCCTGAACACCCCGGACACCAAGATTTGGACCGCGGAAGACCCGGTCGAGATCACGCAGAAGGGCCTGCGCCAGGTGCAGGTGAACAAGAAGGTGATGGACTTCGCGATGGTGATGAAGGCCTTCCTGCGCGCGGACCCGGACATCATCATGGTAGGCGAGATGCGCGACGCGGAGACGACCCACATCGGGATCGAGGCCTCGCTTACGGGCCACCTGGTGTTCGCCACGCTGCACACCAACTCGGCCCCTGAGGCGGTGATCCGGCTCCTCGACATGGGCATGGACCCGTTCAACTTCGCCGACGCGCTGATCGGCATCCTCGCCCAGCGCCTTGCCAAGCGGCTGTGCAAGTGCAAGGAGCCGTACACCCCCGGGCCCGACGAACTCAAGGCCTTCATGAACGAGTACACCACCGACCTGCGCATGTCGGACACCTGGAAGCGGGATCCCCAGGGCGAAGCCAAGAAACTGTACGACTACTGGCTCAAGGAGTATGGCAAGGACGGCAAGCTGCAGTTCTACAAGGCGAAGGGCTGCGACGCCTGCGGCGGATCGGGCTACAAGGGCCGCTGCGGCCTGCACGAACTGATGATCGCCTCGGATGCGGTGAAGAAGCTGATCCAGGAACGGGCGCGCGTCACGGACCTCTTCGTCAAGTCGGTGGAGGAGGGCATGTCGACCCTGAAGATGGACGGCATGGACAAGGTCATGATGGGCCTGACCGACATGAAGCAGGTGCGGACGGTTTGCATCAAGTAGCGAAGGCCGCCGGTCCGGGATGAAAGGCGCCGTGGACAAGACCCAGGCCCTGCGGTTCTCGGACGAGGCGGCGACCGCCGCGGACGACCTCGTCCAGAGGCTCGAGCAGCTGAACGCCATCGGGGCATCCCTGTCGGCGGAGCGGGACATCAACCGGCTGCTGGAGAGCATCCTTGTCGCGGCGAAGACGATCACGCGGGCGGACGGCGGAACGCTGTATCGCGTGACCGAGGAGCAGACGCTGCGGTTCGAGATCATGCGCACCAGCTCGCTCAAGAACTACCTGGGCGGCACGACCGGCAATCCCGTTCCGTTCTACCCGATCCAGCTGTACAAGGACGGCAAGCCGAACCACAACATGATCGCCGCGCATGCGGCCCTCAGCGGGCAGACGATCAACGTCCAGGACGCGTACACGGCGGAGGGATTCGATTTCACCGGGACGCGGGCATTCGATGCCAAGACGGGCTACCGCTCGCAGTCCTTCCTGACGGTCCCGATGAAGAACCACGAGAACGAAATCATCGGCGTTCTCCAGCTCATCAACGCAATGCACCCGAAAACGGGCGCAATCCAGGCGTTTTCCGCTTCGGACGAGCGACTGGCGGAATCGCTGGCCTCGCAGGCCGCGATCGCGCTCACCAACCGGATGCTGATCAACCAGCTCGAGGAGCTGTTCGAATCGTTCATCAACCTGATGAACACGGCAATCGACGAGAAGTCCCCGTACACGGGCGGCCATTGCCAGAGGGTGCCCACGCTGACGATGATGCTCGCGGAAGCCGTGAACGAGACGAAGCAGGGGCCGCTCAGGAATTTCAACATGAGCGACAAGGACCGCTACGAACTGAAGATTGCGGGACTGCTGCACGATTGCGGCAAAGTGACCACGCCCGTGCACGTGGTCGACAAGGCGACCAAGCTCGAGACCATCTACGACCGCATCCACCTGATCGATACCCGGTTCGAGGTCCTCAGGCGGGACGCGGAGATCGACCTGCTGAAGAAGAAGCTGGAACTGGCCGAATCGGGCCGCAAGGCCCAGGCGGGCGAACTCGAGGCCGCCCATCGCGAGCGCCTGCGCCGGATCGACGAGGACCGCTCCTTCCTGCGCGCGTGCAACATCGGCGGCGAAGCGATGCGCGACTACGACATCGAGCGGGTCAAGCGCATCGCGGACTACCGCTGGACCGACGTGGCCGGGTACCAGGCGAGCTTCCTCACCGAAGACGAGCTCAAGAACCTCACGATCCGGGCGGGAACGCTCACCCAGGACGAGCGCCAGATCATCAATCACCACATTGTCGCCACGATCAAGATGCTCGAGGCTCTGCCCTGGCCGAAGCACCTGAAGAACGTGCCGGAATACGCGGGCGGACACCACGAGCGCATGGACGGCAAGGGATACCCGAAAGGGCTCGTGCGGGAGCAGATGTCGGTGCAGGCGCGCGTAATGGGGATCGCCGACATATTCGAGGCCCTGACGGCCAAGGATCGCCCCTACAAGAAGGGCAAGACACTGTCCGAATCGCTCGACATCCTCGGGAAATTCAGCATGAACGGGCACATCGACCCGGACCTGTTCGACGTATTCGTGCGGCGAAAGGTGTACATGCGGTATGCCGAGCTGTTCCTCGACAAGGAGCAGATCGACACGGTCGACGAGAGCAAGATACCGGGATATGTTCCCTAGCACTGCGGGCTCCTGAGGTCCGGCACAGGCGACCGGCCACTCGTGTGCCGGTCCGCGGACCGGGCAAGCCCATCCCATGAGCATTCTCCTTCACCTTCTGCGGCACTTCCGGGACCGGACGCGCTTCGCCTCCGGGATGGAGCGCGCGGCCGAGTCGTATCGGCTGGGCGATTGGGCAGAGGCGGAGCGGCGGGGCCGGGCAATGCTGGAAATTCGCCCCGACAGCTCCGAGGCCCTGCAATTGGTCGGCAATATCGCGGCCCAGACGGGACGGGCGCTGGAAGCGGCGGAGCTCTTGTCGCGGGCGGTAGAGGTGGATCCGGGCCGGGCGGCCGCATACAACGATCTCGGCATCGCGTTGCATGCGCTCGCGCGCCACGATTCCGCGCTCCAGGCCTACGACCGCGCGATCGCGCTCGATCCGGATTTCGCCGAGGCTTACGTCAACCGGGGTGATGCGCTCGCAGACCTCCAGCGCCACGAAGCTGCGCTGGAGTGCTACTCGCGGGCGATAGCGCTCAAGCCGCAGGTGTCCCATTTCCACATCAATCGCGGCAATGCGCTGTCCGCACTGAAGCGGCACGATGCGGCCCTGGAGAGCTACGATCGCGCGATAACGCTCAATCCGGGGTATGCGGAAGCCTACTACAACCGCGGAGAAACGCTCCGCGAGTTGAACCGCCCCGAGGCTGCGCTGGAAAGCTTCGGACGGGCGCTGCGCCTCAAGCCGGACCACGAAGACCTGTACGGATTGTGGGTGCACACGAAGATGACCGTCTGCGACTGGAACGGCATCGAAGGCGATTTTTCCGTGCTGGTCGACAGGATAGTGCGCCACGAACGCGCTTCGCCGCCGTTCCCGCTCCTGGCCATGCCGGTTTCCGCATCGCTGCAGCGGAAGGCGGCGGAAATCTGGGTCGAGGCGAGGCACCCCGCCAGCGACGCATTGCCCGTGATCCCGCGGCGTCCCAGGCGCGACCGGATCCGGGTCGGGTATTTTTCGGCCGACTTTCACGACCATGCCACGTCGCACCTGATGGCCGAGCTGTTCGAGCGGCACGACAAGTCAAGGTTCGAACTCACCGCATTCTCCTTCGGGCCCGACAGGCAGGATGCAATGCGGCGGCGGGTCTGCGCTGCATTCGAGCAGTTCGTTGATGCGCGAACCATGTCCGACATGGAAGTGGCGATGCAGGCGCGGGACCGCGGGCTCGACATCGCCCTCGACCTGAAGGGATTCTGCCAGGACAGCCGGACCGGAATCTTCGCGTTGCGGGCTGCGCCCGTGCAGGTCAACTATCTCGGCTATCCGGGCACGATGGGGGCCGGGTACATCGACTACCTGATTGCGGATGCGACGCTGGTCCCGGAGCAGCACCGGCAGCACTATTCCGAAAAGATCGTCTACCTGCCGAATTGCTACCAGGCGAACGATACCCGGCGGCCGATTTCGGACAAGGCGGTTTCGCGGCAGGAAATGGGCCTGCCGCAGGCCGGGTTCGTGTACTGCTGCTTCAACAACAACTTCAAGATCGTCCCGGCGATGTTCGATTGCTGGATGCGCATCCTGCGGCGGGTCGAAGGCAGCGTGCTATGGCTCCTCGAGGACAACGCAAGGGCGGTGGAGAATTTGCGCAAGGAGGCAAAGGCCAGGGGAGTCGGCCCGGACCGGCTTGTATTCGCCAGGCGATTGCCCCTGCCCGAGCACCTCGCCCGGCATCGGTTGGCCGATTTGTTCCTGGACACGCTGCCCTGCAACGCACATACCACTGCCAGCGATGCGCTGTGGGCCGGCCTGCCCGTGCTGACCTGCCTGGGCGATACCTTTTCCGGACGCGTTGCGGCGAGCCTGTTGAGCGCGATCCTGTTGCCGGAACTGGTGACCCAAACGGCGGGAGACTACGAACGCCTTGCGATCGACCTGGCGGTGAACCCGGGCCGGCTGGCGGATTTCCGGCACAGGCTGGCCAGCAACCGATTGACGGCTCCCTTGTTCGACGTGCAGCGCTTTACGCGCGATATCGAAGCCGCCTACGTGGCGATGCACGAGCGGTATTTGGCGAACCTGGCTCCCGCGCATCTGCACGTGCAGGCGGAATCAGGGGCGGATACGCCGACCTGATCGGGCGGTCCCGGAGGACTGGCAACGCGCCGGCCGAGAATGTCAGTCCGGATAGCCCTGGGGGTTGGCGCTCTGCCAGGCCCATCCGTCGCGGCACATGTCTTCGATGCCGAGCTTCGTTTTCCAGCCCAGCTCGGCAAACGCGCGCGAAACGTCCGCATAGCAGCTCGCCACGTCCCCCGGCCGGCGCGGCGCGAACTCATGCGGAATCCGGATGCCGGTCACCCGCTCGAAGGCGCCGACCACCTCAAGGACGGAATTGCCCCGGCCGGTGCCGAGGTTCGCGGTGATCGAGCGATCCTTTTCAAGCAGATAGCGCAGCGCGGCCACGTGTCCTTCGGCCAGGTCCATGACGTGGATGAAGTCCCGCACTCCGGTACCGTCCACCGTGTCGTAATCGTTGCCGAACACGCGCAGCTTCTGCAGCCGGCCGATTGCCACCTGGGTGATGTAAGGGAACAGGTTGTTCGGGATCCCGCGCGGGTCTTCGCCGAGGCGGCCGGACGGATGCGCGCCCATCGGATTGAAGTAGCGCAGGGTCGCGTGGCGGAATCCCGGAGTTCCGGCGGCGACGTCCGTGAGTATCGATTCGATGAACTGCTTCGTGCGGCCGTAGGGATTGACAGCGCCCAGCGGGTGGTCTTCCGTGAGCGGCAGGCGCTGCGGGTCGCCATACACGGTGGCCGATGAGCTGAACACGATGCGGTGGACCGAAAAGCGCGCCATGGTGTCCAGGAGGACGAATGTTCCGCCGATGTTGTTGTCGTAGTATTCGAGCGGCTTGGCGACGGATTCGCCGACCGCCTTGTATCCGGCGAAGTGGATCACCGCCTCGACCGGATGGCGTTCGAACGCTGCGGCAAGGGCCGGGCCGTCGCGCAGGTCGGCACGATGGAACTCGACACTGCCGCCGCCCAGCGCGCGGATGCGTTCCAGCACCCCGATCTTGCTGTTGGCAAGGTTGTCGACAATGGTAAGCGCGTGACCGGCGCGTTGCAGGGCGACACAGGTGTGCGAACCGATGTAGCCCAACCCTCCGGTAACCAGGATCATCTCAATGCGCTCCAAAAGGGTGGCGTGGCGTTTTCACCAGAGGCCACAATTTAGCAGAGTCGCGGGCGGCTGCCGCCTTGTGCGGGTGCGCGCTATATCCGGAGCAGCGGGGCGACACAAAAAAAAGCGGACACCGAAGTGTCCGCTTTCCGGCCCGCAAAAGGGCGCTTACTGCATTAACGGCAGGCCGACGGGCGATACTTGGCCAGGGTCGTTCCGCTGGTGCAGGCCCAGTTGATCGAGCCACCGGTCGGGACCGTTCCCGCGGTCAGCGCCGTGCCGCCGGACATCGGTTCCATGATCAGCGTGTTGCCGCCCGCAGCCGACGTGTAGGTAATGGTGATCTGGCCGGTGGTCCCGTCCGTCACCAGCGATGCGACGTTCGCCGTCGAGGCCGGCGCGACCAGGCCGGAGGTCAGCGACGCGGCGCCGGAAGCGGCGTTCTCCGATACGGCAAGTTTTGCAGCACCGGCCATCGCCAGGCCTTCGGCCACGCGGGTGCGCACCATGTAGTCCTGGTACGCGGGCAGCGCTACGGCCGCGAGGATGCCGATGATCGCAACCACGATCATCAGTTCGATCAGCGTAAAGCCCTGTTGTACGCGTTTCATTCACTTCTCCTATCCAAAAAGGTTGTCAGGTTCCACAGGACGCTTTGGACCCGTGATTACGGTACTGCACTGCCAAAACAGCAGCTTCCGTGCCTGCTTTTGGGGATCGGAAAACCGGAAAAAATTCAGATATTTGAAAACGCCCGGGCGACCCGGCTGACAAAATTTGTCATCCGATCGCCGAATTTCGTCCACCGGGCATCTGCAGGCAAAAAAAAGCGGGCACCGAGGTGCCCGCTTTCCAGCCCGCGAAGGGCGGTCAGTGCATTAACGGCAGGCCGACGGACGATACTTGGAGAGCGTCGTTCCGCTGGTGCAGGCCCAGTTGATCGAGCCACCGGTCGGGACCGTTCCCGCGGTCAGCGCCGTGCCGCCGGACATCGGTTCCATGATCAGCGTGTTGCCACCTGCAGCTGACGTGTACGTGATGGTGATGTTGCCGGTCGAGCCGTCGGTGACGAGCGAGGCGACGTTGGCCGTCGAGCTGGGCGCAACCAGGCCCGAGGTCAGCGACGCGGCGCCAGAGGCGGCATTTTCCGACACGGCAAGCTTCGCCGCGCCGGCCATCGCCAGGCCTTCGGCCACGCGGGTGCGGACCATGTAGTCCTGGTATGCGGGCAGAGCGACCGCCGCCAGGATGCCGATGATTGCGACCACGATCATCAGTTCGATCAACGTAAAGCCTTGTTGTACGCGTTTCATTTGGATTTCCTTACTCAGTGGAGCGGTTGTCGAGGCCTGCAGGATGTTTAAGCCTCCATACGGGATCGTGCGATGGGTATAAAGCACCCTTCGTGCCCGGGCCTTGCAAGGGGAAAACAGGGACAATCCGGCCCATTTGGGCAGAATTCGCGCTGTCAGGTGATAAATATCGTCGTTTGGCCGCGCAATTGGTCTGTCAGGCGCAAGACAGGTTGCCGGGCCGGACTCCTTGCCGCGGCGCCTTCAGATGATCAGAAGCCGCACCACCGAATCGATGAAATCGTCGGGGTATCCGGCGTCGCGCAGCTTCCATTTGACGCGGTTGGCAAACTTGGCTTTCTTGTAGATGTTGTAGCCTGCCGCCGCCGCCTGGCGGCGATGCCGGTCAATGGTTTGATCGAGCTTGGAGACCTGCTTCTTGCGCCCGACGCCGGGCGCAGCCAGCTCATCCTTGGGGACGATGCGCCCGATCTCGGCCACCGCTTCGTCAGCCTGTGCTTCGGCCGCCGCGGCATCGAACCATTTCAGCATGTGCATTCCCCTTCGCTAGCCTTCGACCGTGTCCGCAAAGATTATACGTGCACGCCGTGGGGATCGGCGCACCACTGGGCCCACATGCCACGGTAGGCTTCTTCGAGGGCGCCGACCAGGCCGGCCGGATCGCGCATCGGCGACGCGGCGACCCGCCCGCGCATTGCGCTGCGCATGGCAGCGAGCTTTCCGGGGTCGCCGGCCAGTCCAGCGGCCAGGGTGACGTACTCCTCCGTCGTGTTCGCGAGCAGTTCGCCGAGCTTCGCATTGGACAGGATGCTTGCGCCCACGCGCGCGGAGTGCCGGTCACCCGCGAGGGCGACTACCGGCACCCCCATCCACAAGGCTTCCAGGGTAGTCGTGGTTCCGTTGAACGGGAACGGATCGAGGCCGATGTCCATTTCGTGATAGCGCTCAAGGTGGGCCTGCAGCGTTCGTTCCATGGGCAGTACCGCGATGCGCCCTG
>JAFEDL010000029.1:101226-103028 GCA_018241645.1 Pseudomonadota bacterium | reverse complement strand
CTCGCCGACGAGGACACCAAGCTCATCGACGGCGACGGGCTGCACGTGATCCGCATGCCCGACCACGCCGGCATCCTCTCGCCGATCCTGCACGTGCTGCCGCTGCAGCTGCTCGCCTACCATGCGGCCCTCGCCCGCGGCAACGACGTGGACAAGCCGCGCAACCTGGCCAAGTCGGTCACGGTGGAATAGCGCGGGGCGCGCCGTGTCCGGGCATTACGCAGGCCATCACCACGGCCATCATCATCACCACGATGCGACCGGCAACGAGCGCATGCTCTGGTTCACGCTGGCCCTCACCGGGGGATTCATGCTGGTGGAGGCGATCGCCGGCTGGCTGACCGGCAGCCTGGCGCTGGTTTCGGATGCCGCGCACATGTTTACCGACAGCGCGGCGCTGGCCGTGTCGCTGGCCGCGGTGCGGCTCGGGCGGCTACCGGCGGACACGAAGCGCACCTACGGCTACCAGCGCTTCGAAATCCTGGCCGCGGCGTTCAACGCGGCCCTGCTGTTCCTCGTGGCGATCTTCATCCTGTATGAAGCCTGGCAGCGATTCATGGAGCCCGCGCCGATCCGGACCCTCGGCATGCTGGTGGTGGCCGTCCTCGGGCTGGCCGTCAACCTGGTGGCCGCCCGCCTGCTCCACGCGGGCAGCACCTCCAACCTCAACATGAAAAGCGCCTACCTCGAAGTGCTCTCCGACCTCGTCGGATCCGCCGGCGTGATCGTCGCGGCGCTGGTGATCCTTTACACCGGCCTTACCTGGGTCGATCCACTGGTGGCGGTGCTGATCGGCCTGTGGGTGGTGCCGCGCACCTGGGTGCTGTTCCGGGCGAGCGTGAACATCCTGCTCGAAGGCGTGCCCGACGGGCTCGACCTGTCCGAGGTGCGCGCCAGCATCCTGGCCGTCCCGGGCGTATGCGGCGTGCACGAACTGCACGTCTGGGCGGTGGCGAGCCGCGAACCCAGCCTCTCGGCCCACGTGGTCGTGGAGAATTCCGCGGACGCCCAGGGCGCGCTCGAGGGCGTTTCGCGCGTGCTCGGCGAGCGCTTCCACATCCATCACAGCACCATCCAGGTGGAATCCGGCGGCTGCCCCGCCGCGCACAGCGCCGGGCACCCGCAGCACGCCTGAGACCCCTCCGGCAGGCTTGCCGGTAACAAACTGTTACACAGTCATACAGATCGGCAGGCAACTTGCGCCCAGACTGCCCCCTCTAACGCGAGTCAATCGCAACAACGAAGGGGTATCGCACCATGTCACGCAAGTCCATCGCCTCCTACATTGTCGTTGCCGGCATTGCCGCGGCGGTCACCGCCGGGTTCTCCCAGTTTGGCTGGCAGGGAGTCACCCCGGCCCACGCCTTGAATGCGCCATCGGCGCCGCTCGGCGCAGCGCCCCTGGGCGTAGCCTCACGGCCGCTGCCGGACATCGCCACGCTGGTCGAGCAGAACGGGCCGGCGGTAGTGAACATCAAGGTGAGTTCGCTCGCCAAGACCTCGGTCGACCTGCCCGATGAACTGAAGAACTCGCCGTTCGGGGAGTTCTTCCGCCGCTTCGGCGTGCCGGGGCAGCCGTCTTCGCCGATGCCCACGCAAGGCGAAGGGTCGGGCTTCATCGTCAGCTCGGACGGCGTCGTGCTCACCAACGCGCACGTGGTGGCCGACGCCACCAAGGTCACGGTGCGCCTGACCGACGGCCGGGAATTCGACGGCAAGGTGGTCGGCGTGGACAAGAAGACCGACGTGGCGGTGCTGCGCATCGCCGCGAAGGACCTGCCCACCGTGAAGGTCGGCAACCC
>JAFEDL010000029.1:35335-101161 GCA_018241645.1 Pseudomonadota bacterium | reverse complement strand
AGCGCCAAGTCGCGCTCGCTGCCCGACGAGAACTACGTGCCGTTCATCCAGACCGATGCCGCGGTCAACCCGGGCAACTCCGGCGGGCCGCTCTTCAACCTCGCGGGCGAAGTGATCGGCATCAACTCGCAGATCTACTCGCGCACCGGCGGCTACCAGGGCCTGTCGTTCGCGATCCCGATCGACGTGGCGATGAAGGTCGAGGGCCAGCTCGTGGCCACCGGCCGCGTGAGCCGCGCCAAGCTCGGCGTCTCCGTCCAGGAAGTGGACCAGGGCATCGTCGAATCTTTCGGCCTGCCCAAGGCCGCGGGCGCGCTCGTCGGCATGGTGGAGAAGAACGGCCCGGCGGCCAAGGCAGGCCTGGAGCCCGGCGACGTGATCCTGAAGTTCAACGGCCGCGACATCGTGCGCTCAAGCGACCTGCCCCTTGTCGTCGGCCAGGCGTCCCCGGGTTCGTCCGCCGACATCGACGTGTGGAGGAAGGGCCGCGTGGAACACCTCAAGGCGAAGCTCACCGAAATGACCGAGCCCAAGGTCGCCTCCGCCGCCGACACCAAGGCCGACGGCGGCAAGCTGGGACTGGCGGTGCGGCCGCTGACCGCGGACGAGCGCCGCGAGGCCGAACTGACCGGCGGCCTGGTGGTGGAAGACGTCAACGGCCCGGCCGCGCGCGCGGGCCTGCAGCCGGGGGACGTGATCCTCGCCTTCAACGGCAAGCCGGTGAACACGCCTGAGGAACTGCGCTCGCTGGTGGGCAAGGGCGGCAAGACCGTGGCGCTGCTGGTGCAGCGCGAAGGCAACCGCCGCTACGTGGCGGTGCCGCTGGGCTAGGCGGCCACGGCGTAACGCTCGACGAACTTCTCGTTGATCGTTACGCCCAGTCCCGGCCGGTCCGGGATCTCGATGCTGCCGTCCTTCACGGGGAAGCCTTCCACGGGCAGTTCCTGCAGCAGCGGGTTCGCGCCGAAGGAATACTCGAGGATGAAGCCGCAGGACGTGGCCGCCGTGACGTGCATGCCTGCCGCAAACGCGAGCGCGCCGGTCCACAGGTGCGGCGCGAGCCGCAGGTTGTAGCTGGAAGCGATGGCGGCGATCTTGACCGCCTCGCTGATGCCGCCGCAGATCGCCAGGTCCGGCTGGAAGATGTCGGCCGCCCCGAGTTCGGCCAGTTCGCGGAAGTCGAAGCGGTTGAATTCGGATTCGCCGGCCGAAATCGGCACCGACGACGAGCGGCGCACTTCCGCGTAGCCGCGCTTGTCGTCCGCCGTGACCGGCTCCTCGAACCACATCAGGTCCAGGTCCTCGACCTTGCGGCAGAACTGCTTCGCCTCGGCGACGGACCACGTGCCGTGCGCATCACACGCAAGACCGATGTCGGGTCCCAGGGCCGCCCGTGCCGCCTTCACTCGCTCCACCGACTTGGCCACCGTGCCGTCGATGATGCCGACGCGCATCTTTACCGCGCCGACGTTGCCCTTCTTCACGTAGCCGAGCAGCTGCTCCCCGATCCCCTTCGCATCCGCCCAGCCGCCGGACGCGTAGATCGGCATCCTTTCGGCCTTGCGCCCGCCGAGCAGGCGCCACACCGGCGCATTCAGCGACTTGCCGAGGATGTCCCACAGCGCGAGGTCGATCCCGCTCATCGCGCAGATCGACGCGCCCCTGCGGCCCAGCGCGGGAAACACGCGGCCATGGGCAAGGGCATAGTGCCCGCGCACGCCGCTGTACATGAGCTCGTTGAGGCGCACGATGTCGCGCGGGTCCTCGCCGATGAGGTCCGGGCCGTACTTCTCGTTGATGGCCTTGGTGACCGTGCGGTTGTTGCCCGCGCTGCCGACCTCCTCCTTGGCCTCGCCCCAGCCGACGATGCCGCACTCGGTCTCGATCCGCACCAGCGTGCAGTCGAACGAGCCGATCTTTCCGAAGTCGGAAACGTGCTGCTGTTTCTCAGGGATGGGGACGTGCAGCCAGGTGGCCCGGACCGACTTGATCCGCATTACTGGGACACCGTCCTGACGATGTAGCCGCCGGACTTGTCGTCGCGCTCCAGCACGAGGAGCTGCCGCTTGGCCGCCTCCTCGAGCAGCTGGTTGAACGACTTGAACCCGTAGTAGCTCTCCGAGAACCCGGGATTGCGGCGCTTGAGCGCCTGCTTGACCATCGAGCCCCAGATCTTGTCGTCCGTGTCGCGCTCGGCCGACAGCGCCTCGGTGGTGGCCAGCACCAGGTCGAAGGCTTCCTGCTTCTTGTCCTTGTCCTCCGCCTGGGCCGGCGCGGCGACCGCGGCGGCGGCGGCGGGGGCGGACCTGCTCCTCGCGGGCTTCTTCTCGGCCCGCTTCGGCTTGGGTTTTTGCTCGCGCACGAGGTCGTCGTAGAAGATGAACTCGTCGCAGTTGGCGATCAGCAGGTTCGAGGTGGAATTCTTCACGCCCACCGCGATCACCGTCTTGTTGTTCTCGCGCAGCTTGGAGACCAGCGGCGAGAAATCCGAGTCGCCGCTGATGATCACGAAGGTGTCGACGTGGGACTTGGTGTAGCACAGGTCCAGCGCGTCGACGACCATGCGGATGTCGGCCGAATTCTTGCCGGACATGCGCACGTGGGGGATCTCGATGAGCTCGAACGAGGCCTCGTGCATGCCGGCCTTGAAGTCCTTGTAGCGCTCCCAGTCGCAATAGGCCTTCTTCACGACGATGCTGCCCTTGAGCAGCAGGCGTTCGAGGACCAGGCCGATGTCGAACTTGTCGTACTTGGCTTCGCGCACGCCCAGCGCCACGTTCTCGAAATCGCAGAACAGTGCCAGGTTGCGGGTGTCTTGGGGGGTAGTCATATACTCGCAGTATATTCCCCCCGGAAGCCGGCATCCCGAATGTCCACCCCCGACCGCTACGACGCCGTGATCATCGGCGCGGGCCACAACGGCCTCGCCTGCGCCTGCTACCTCGCGCGCGGCGGCCTCAAGGTGCGCGTGCTGGAGCGCCGCGGCGTGGTGGGCGGCGCGGCGGTGACCGAGGAATTCCACCCCGGGTTCCGCAATTCGGTCGCCGCCTACACGGTGAGCCTGCTGAACCCGAAGGTCATCCGCGACCTCAACCTGGCGGAGCACGGCCTCAGGATCGTCGAGCGGCCGTACTCGAATTTCCTGCCGCTCGGCGACGGGGGGCACCTGAAGATCGGCGGGGGCCTCGCGGCGACCCAGGCCGAACTCGCGCGATTTTCGAAGCGTGATGCGGAACGCCTGCCCGCCTACTGGGCCATGCTCGAGCGGGTGGCCGATGTCCTGCGCGAGGTGGTGCTCGAATGCCCGCCGAACGTCGGCGGCGGGATCCTCGATCTCGCGCGCGCATTCAAGGCCGGGCGCCTGGCGAAGCGGCTCGACATGGAGGCGCGGCGCGACCTGCTTGCGCTGTTCACCCAGGGCGCGGCTGAATTCCTCGACGGGTGGTTCGACGGCGAAGGCGTCAAGGCGGCCTTCGGGTTCGACGCAGTCGTGGGCAATTTCGCGAGCCCGTACCACCCGGGCACCGCGTATGTATTGCTGCACCATTGCTTTGGCGAGGTGAACGGCAGGAAGGGCGCCTGGGGCCACGCGATCGGCGGCATGGGCGCGATCACGCAGGCCATGGCCGCCGAGGCGAAGCGGCTGGGTGTGAAGATCGATTGCGATGCCGCGGTCGCCAGCGTGAACGTCCGCGACGGGAAGGCCGTCGGGGTCACCCTGCGCGACGGCCGGGAAGTTGCGGGCAGGACCGTGATCAGCAACCTCAACCCGAAGCTGCTCTACCTCGACCTGATCGAGGCGGGCGCGCTGCCGGAGGAGTTCCTCGCACGCATGCGCCGCTGGAGATGCGGGTCGGCCACCTTCCGCATGAACGTGGCGCTGTCGGCGCTGCCGGAATTCTCCTGCCTGCCGGAGCCCGGCCCGCACCATTCCACCGGCATCATCATGGCGCCGTCGCTCGAGTACATGGATCGCGCGTATCTCGATGCGAAAGCCGACGGGATCGCCCGGGCGCCCATCGTCGAGATGCTGATCCCCAGCACGCTGGACGATTCGCTGGCGCCCAAGGGCGCGCACGTGGCGAGCCTGTTCTGCCAGCACTTCGCCCCGGAAGCGGATTGGACCATGCGCAAGGACGAGGCGATCGGGCGGATCTTCGACGTGGTGGAGCGCCACGCCCCCGGATTCAAGGCGAGCGTGATCGCGCATACCGCCCTGTCCCCGGCCGATCTCGAGCAGCAGTTCGGGCTCGTCGGCGGGGACATCTTCCACGGCGCGCTGTCCCTGGACCAGCTGTACTCGGCGCGCCCGATGCTCGGATACGCCGACTACCGCGGGCCGCTGAAGGGGCTCTACACGTGCGGGTCGGGCACGCACCCGGGCGGCGGCGTCACCGGCGCGCCCGGGCACAACTGCGCCCGGGAAGTGCTGCGCGATTTCGGCAGGAAGATGTAACTAGCCCGCCGGCGCCGGCGCCGGCGCCGGCGAATAGCCCGCGTCCCGGATCGCGTCGCGGATTTCCTGCGCGTCGACCGGGCCTTCGATGCGAACGCGCCTGGCCTTCAGGTCGATCTCGACCCTCGCCGCGACCTCGACCGACTTCACGGCCCTGGTGATCACGCTCGCGCAGTGCCCGCAGGTCATGTCTGCCACCTGGAACTCAATCATGGTGTCCTCCATGGGACGGTTAACGGAGGTGCCACGATGAAGCTTGCCCCCATGGGAAGGTCAAGCGGGTTCGGCCGCTTGACCTTCCTGCGGTGGGAAGGTCGAGCATCCCCGGACCGTAACCGGTAACGAAAGGATTGCCATGCACACCGAACACACCTTGCAGATCTCGGGCATGACCTGCGCCTCCTGCGTCACGCGAGTGGAAAAGGCGCTGGCCAGGGTGCCGGGCGTTGCGTCCGCCTCCGTCAACCTGGCCACCGAAAAGGCGCGCATCCGCTTCGCCGCTCCTGCCACCCGGGCGGCGCTGCGCAAAGCGGTGTCTGATGCCGGCTACGAAGCGGCATCCGACACCCAGGCGGGCGCGGCTCCGGCGGCCGAAGGGCAGGTCCACGACGCCGAATGGTGGCCGGTCGCGGTTGCGGCGGCGCTGACCCTGCCGCTCGTGCTCCCGATGGCCGGCGAACTGTCCGGCGCCGACCTCATGCTCCCGGGGGTCGTGCAGCTGATGCTCGCGACGCCCGTGCAGTTCTGGCTCGGCGCGCGCTTTTACCGCGCGGGCTGGAAGGCGCTGCGCGGCCTCACCGGCAACATGGACCTGCTGGTCGCGCTGGGCACGAGTGCCGCCTACGGCCTGTCGGCCTGGCTGCTGTACGCGCATGCCGGGCACGGCATGCCGCATTCGTACTTCGAGGCCTCGTCCGGCGTGATCACGCTGGTGTTGCTGGGCAAATGGCTGGAAATGCGCGCGAGGCGCCAGACGACCGAAGCCATCCGCGCGCTCAACGCGCTTCGCCCGGACAGGGCACGGGTCCGTCGCGACGGGGTCGAGGCCGAGGTCGCGTTGGCAACGGTGCGCATCGGCGACCTGGTGGTGGTTCGCCCCGGCGAGCGCATCCCGGTCGACGGAGGGGTGCGCGAAGGCGAAAGCGAGGTCGACGAATCGCTGGTCACCGGGGAAAGCCGGCCCCTCGGAAAGAGGCCCCCCGACCTGGTCACCGGCGGATCGGTCAACGGGCATGGCGTGCTGGTGGTGGAGACGCTCGCGGTGGGCGCCGAGACCACGCTCGCGCGCATCATCCGGCTGGTCGAGGATGCGCAGGCCGAGAAGGCGCCGATCCAGCGGCTGGTGGACAAGGTGAGCGCGGTGTTCGTGCCGGTCGTCATAGCGCTGGCGTTCGCGACGCTGCTCGGGTGGGGGCTGGCCGGTGGCGACTGGGAGTCGGCGATGCTGAATGCGGTAGCCGTCCTCGTGATCGCGTGTCCCTGCGCGCTCGGGCTTGCGACACCCACGGCAGTCATGGCCGGGACGGGCGTTGCGGCCCGCAATGGCATCCTCATCAAGGACGCCGAGGCGCTTGAAATCGCGCATGCGGTGACGGCCGTGGCCTTCGACAAGACCGGCACGCTGACCGAGGGCCGCCCGGCGCTCGTATCGCTGCTGCCGGCCTCCGGCACGGGGGAGGACCTGCTGCGCCTGGCCGCGGCGGTCCAGCGTGGCAGCGAGCACCCGTTGGCGCGCGCGGTGCTGGAAGAGGCCGCGGCCCGGCGCGTTCCCGATACCCCGGCCACCGAAGCGCGCACGCTCCCGGGGCGCGGCATGCAGGCGCGGGTCGATGCAGCGCTGGTCTACCTTGGCAGCCGCCGCCTGATGGACGAACTGGGAGTATCCACTGCGGCGTTGGAGGGGGCGTCGTCCGTCCTCGAAGGCGAAGGGCGCACCGTATCCTGGCTGGCGCGGGAGGCGGGAGGCAGGCGCGCGCTCGTCGGACTGCTTGCATTCGGCGACACGCTGAAGCCCTCGGCCCGCGAGGCCGTCACCCGGCTGCGCCGGACAGGAACGCGGGTGGCCCTGCTCACCGGCGACAACCGCGGCAGCGCGCAGGCGGTGGGGCGGATGCTGGGCATCGACGAGGTGCTGGCCGAAGTGCTGCCGGAGGGCAAGGCGCGGGCCGTCGCGGGGCTGAAGCGCGACGGCGCCGTGGTGGCGATGGTAGGCGACGGCATCAACGATGCGCCGGCGCTGGCGGCCGCCGACGTCGGCATCGCGATGTCCACGGGCACGGACGTGGCCATGCACGCGGCCGGCATCACGCTGATGCGCGGCGACCCGCGCCTGGTGGCCGACGCGATCGACATTTCGCGCCGCACCTATCGCAAGATCCGGCAGAATCTGTTCTGGGCGTTCGCCTACAACGCGGTCGGCATCCCGCTCGCGGCGTTCGGCTTCCTGAGCCCGATGATCGCGGGGGCCGCAATGGCATTCAGCAGCGTGAGCGTCGTGTCCAACGCGCTGCTGCTGCGCCGCTGGCGGCCGGAAGGCGGACAACAACTGGAGGCAGGCAATGGCATCGCTCAACATCGGTGACGCGGCCGCGGCCGCGGGGGTATCGGCCAAGATGATCCGGCACTACGAGGAGATCGGGCTGATCCCCAAGGCGAAGCGCTCCTATTCCGGCTACCGCACGTACTCGGAGAACGAGGTCCACCTGCTCAGGTTCATCCGCCAGGCGCGCGGGCTGGGCTTTTCGATCCGGCAGATCGGCGAACTGCTGGGCCTGTGGCAGAACAGCCGCAGGTCGAGCGCCACGGTGAAGAAGCTGGCGCTGGAGCACATCGGGGAGCTCGAGGAGAAGATCCGCGAGATGCTCGCGATGAAGGCGACGCTGGAGCGGCTGGCCGCGCATTGCCATGGCGACCACCGGCCGGAGTGCCCGATCCTGGACGAACTGTCCGGCCCGGCGCCGGCCGGTCAGGTCAGATCGGGAAAATCAGGCAGGTCGTAGTGCCATGCGCGAGCAGCTTGCCGTTGGCGTCCAGCAGTTTGCCCTCGGCCGTGCCGGTGCGGCTGCCGGCATAGAGCACGCGCCCTTCCGCAGTCACCCGCCCGGTGGTGTCCAGCACGGCGCGCACGAAATTCACCTTGATCTCGAGGCTGGTGTATCCCTGGCCGGGTTTCAGCGTCGTGTGCATCGCGCAGCCCATGCACGAGTCGAGCAGCGTGGCGATCCACCCGCCATGCACGCTGCCGATCGGGTTGTAATGGTCGTATTTGGCGTCGCCCGAGAACACGGCCACCCCATGCTCCACCCGGTCCAGCGTGAAATCGAGGGCGCGCATGATCGGTGGCGGCGGGTATTTGCCCGCGATCAGGCCGTGCATGAGTTCGAGGCCCGAGAGCTTCCTCAGCTCCTCCATGGGGACGACGCCGACTTCGCTCATGTACGATCCTGTGAACCGGGTGAGGATTGCATTGTCGGACGATACCCGGCCGCCTGTCCACGGCGCTTGACCTTCTCGTAGGGGGAGAGGTTCAGAATGCGCGCATGAACAAAACGGACCGTTGTGTGTCCTACTCTGCGTAGAAGCCAGAATTGGGCATGCTAGTATTCAAATATATGACTGGTAAGTTTAAATTCCTGATCCTGCTCGTGGCGCTTGTCGCCCTGCCGCTTCGTGGCCTGGCAGCGGTTGCGACGTGGCATTGCGCGCAGGACCAGCGCGACGCCATGACGGTATCGGCGGGGCCGCCTCCGGACGCGCACGGCACGCATGGCGAAGCCGCCGCCGGTCATTCCGATCACCACAGCCACGATACGTCGGTGCAGGATGGTTCGGCCGGAGAGACCGCTTCTCCCGCGGCCTCGGCCTGCAGTGCCTGCACCGCTTGCTGCATGGGCGGATCGATCGCGCCCACCGGCTGGTCTTCGCTCTCGTTCCTGCCAGGCGGCGCGAGCCGCATTGCTTTCTTCGAGCAGAATTTCACGGGCTTCGTGCCCGCGCAGCTCGAACGACCGCCCCTCCTCCTGCCCCTCTGATTCGAATCGCGGCTCATTGAGCCGCAGTCCCGCGCGCATACGCGCGGCGTTCATCGAACCTTGCAGGGAGTCTGGACATGCGTCCAACCCGGATATCGATCTTGCTATGCGCCCTCCTGGCCGCGCCCGTTTTGCCGACGAACGCCCAGTCCCGCCCGGACCCGACCGCCCCCGGCGCACCGGTCCCCGCCGCGGCGTATCGCTCCGCGTTTGCTGGCTATCGCGGCCTGGGCGACGAGCCCGTGGGCGACTGGCGGGCGGCCAACGACGAGGTCCGCCGCATCGGCGGCTGGCGCGAGTACGCGCGCGAAGCCCAGTCGCCTGAGGAGAAACCCGGCGCCGCCCCGCCGGCCAAGGCGGCACCCGCTGGACCTGCTGCACCTGCCGAGGGGGCGCTCCCGGGGCATGGCCACCACGGCGTGCCGGGAGGCAAGCAATGAGCGCGCGCATAGCGGTACTGGCGGCGGTCTCGATTGCTCTCGTCGGCTGTGCGACCTTCAGCCCGGACGGCGGGTTCGGCACGGTCGAGAAGGCTGTCAAGGACCGCACCGGCAAGGACATCGCCTGGGTCAAGACCGAGGCGCAACGCGACGACGCCGAGAAGCGCGTTGCGGAACTCCTCGCGCGATCACTCTCGGCCGACGACGCGGTGCAGGTCGCGCTGCTTAACAACCGCGGTCTGCAAGCGGAGTTTGCGGAGCTCGGCATTGGCGAGGCGGATCTGGTGCAGGCCGGACGGTTGCCGAATCCGCGGATCTCCATGCTGCGTACGTCGCGCGACGATATTGGCGGACGGGAGTACAAGATCGAGCAGATTCTGACGATGAATGTGTTCTCGCTGATCACGACGCCGCTCGCCTCCGAGATCGAAGCGCGCAACTTCGAACGCGTCAAGCGAGGCGTTACGCTCGAAGTGCTGCGCCTGGCTTCCGAGACGCGCAAGGCCTATTTCGCTGCGCTCGCCGCCGAAGAGTCCGTGCGCTACACGCGGCAGGTGAAAGCGGTAGCCGATGCCAGCGCCGAACTCGCACGCCGCATGGCACGCGTCGGCAACTGGGGCAAAGTCGAGCAGGCGCGCGAGCAAGGCTTTTATGCCGACGCCGCGCTCAGTCTCGCTCGGGCCGAGCAAGTGCGCACCGCGGCGCGCGAACGGCTCATACGGATGCTGGGCGTGTGGGGTGACCAGACACAGTTGAAGCTGCCCGAGCGGCTGCCCGACCTGCCGAAGGTCGCCGAGGACCTGCCGGACATCGAGCGCCGCGCCATGCAGGAGCGGCTCGACCTGCAGGCGGTGCGGCTCGACACCGAGGCGCTGGCGAAGAACCTGGGGCTGACCAGGACCACGCGCTTCATCAATGCGCTCGAGTTCGGTCCTGCGCGCGTTCTCGAAGGCGTGCATCGCAACCAGTGGAAGAAAGGCTACGAGATCGGCTTCGAGATACCGCTCTTCGATTGGGGATCATCGCGCGTCGCCAAGGCGGAATCCCTGTACATGCAGGCGGTGGATCGAGCAACCGAAGCCGCAGTCAATGCGCGCTCGGAGGTGCGTGAAAGCTACGACAACTACCGGGTTAGCTGGGACATCGCGCGCCACTATCGAGAGGAGGTCGTGCCCATCAGGAAACGCATCGCGGACGAGAACCTGCTGCGCTACAACGGCATGCTGATCGGCGTGTTCGAGTTGCTGACAGATGCACGCGCCCAGATCGAGAGCGTGCGCAGCGCGATCGAAGCCTTGCGCGACTTCTGGATGGCCGAGGCCGACCTGCAGATGTCGCTCATCGGAAAGCCGAACATGAGCGCCGCCTCCACCGAATCCAAATCCGCCGCCGCACCCGGCGCCGGGCACTGAGGATGACAAAGATGACCTCGAGAAGAAACTTCCTGCGTGGCGCGGCCTTGGCCGGCTCGACGCTGGCCGCGGCCGCAGTTGGCCGCGCAGCGCTTGCCGCATTACCGGAAGTCGTGAGTATGGACAAGGCCACGACCCAGCCGCCGCTGGTGCCCAACAGCGGGCAGCCGTACAACCCAGTCGTGACCCTCAACGGCTGGACGCTGCCGTGGCGCATGAACGCCGGGGTCAAGGAGTTCCACCTCGTCGCCGAGCCCGTGGTGCGCGAGATTGCGCCGGGCATGAAGGCGCACCTGTGGGGCTACAACGGGCAGTCGCCCGGGCCGACGATCGAAGTGGTCGAAGGCGATCGCGTGCGCCTGTTCGTCACCAACCGTCTGCCTGAGCACACCAGCATCCACTGGCACGGCCAGCGGCTGCCGAACGGGATGGACGGCGTCGCGGGGCTCAACCAGCCCGCGATTGGTGTCGGCAAGACTTTCGTCTACGAGTTCGTCGCCCGCCGGCCGGGCACGTTTATGTACCACCCGCATGCCGACGAGATGACCCAGATGGCCATGGGCATGATGGGCTTCTGGGTGACCCATCCCAAGGGAAAGCACCCGCTAATCGACCCGGTGGACCGGGACTTCTGCTTCCTGCTCAACGCCTACGACATAGATCCGGGCAGCTACACGCCGAAGATCATGACCATGCTCAACTTCAACCTGTGGACCTGGAACAGCCGCGCGTTCCCGGGCATCGATCCGCTGGTGGTGCGCAAGAACGACAAGGTGCGCATCAGGATCGGCAACCTGACGATGACCAACCACCCGATCCACCTGCACGGCCATGAGTTCCTGGTCACCGGCACCGACGGCGGACCGACGCCGAAGAGCGCCAGGCAGTACGAGGTCACCACCGACGTCGCAGTCGGGCAGATGCGCCAGGTCGACTTCCTGGCCGACGAGGAGGGCGATTGGGCCTTTCATTGCCACAAGTCGCACCACACGATGAACGCGATGGGCCATGATGTTCAGACGCTGATCGGAGTCGAGCACCGCGGCGTCGCGCGACAGATTACGCGGCTCATTCCGGACTACATGGTGATGGGCGAGCGCGGCATGGCCGACATGGCAGAAATGGAAATGCCGCTGCCCGACAACACTCTGCCGATGATGACCGGCACCGGGCCGTTCGGATCCGTGGAGATGGGTGGCATGTTCAGCATGCTCAAGGTGCGCAAGGACCAGAAGCCCGGCGACTACACGGACCCCGGCTGGTACAAGCACCCGCCCGGAACAATCGCGCACGAATGGACCGGGCCGATTGCGGATCACGCGCGCTTCAAGTCCGACGGCGGGCAGTCCATGCCTGCGCAAGGCAATCCGGCGGCGCGTGAGGTGCGCGTGCGCAAGCCGGTGGCGGGAGGCGGCCATGCTCATTGAAATTTTCGCAATTCAATCACGGAGGTTGTGGATGAAAGTGAACCGCATAGTTGTGTTGTCTGTTGGTTGTTCGATGCTTGTCTCTGGCGCCGCGCTGGCGCACGGCGACAAGCATGCCGAGCCTGCGAAAGCCGACTACTCCAAGGCAGAGCAGATGCCGTTCGGCGTGGCGGTGGATCCGAAGAAGGCCGTACGCACCATCCGTGTCGAAATGGCCGACACCATGCGCTTCACGCCGGGTGAAGTAAAAGTCAAGCAGGGCGACACAGTGCGCTTCATCGTCACCAACAACGGCAAGGTCATGCACGAAATGGTTCTCGGCACGATGGACGATCTTAAAAAACACTCCGAGATCATGAGAAAGAATCCGGGCATGGAGCATGATGAGTTGTATATGGCGCACGTCGCACCGGCAAAGACTGCCGAAATGGGGTGGCGCTTCAGCAAGGCCGGCACTTTCTACTACGGCTGCCTGATTCCCGGGCATTTCGAGGCCGGGATGATTGGCAAAGTGATAGTCGAATAACCGCTTCTATAGACCTGAAAGGAAATTCATGAAGAACTACCTGCTCGTCCCGTTGTACGCCGTCGCGCTGTTCGTCCAACCCGCGCTTGCCGACGACGCGCATCACAAGAAACCCGAGGCCGCAGTCGCGGCATCGGCGGCTGCGATGACCGAAGGCGAGGTCCGCAAAGTCGACAAGGCGGCGAAGAAGATCACGCTCAAGCACGGCCCGATCCCCAACCTCGACATGCCGGGAATGACGATGGTGTTCCACGTCAAAGACCCAGCCATGCTCGACACGGTCAAGGCCGGGGACAAAGTGCGCTTCTCGGCGGACAAGGTGGGGGAAAACATCACCGTGACGAAGATCGAGCCCGCAAAATAACCCGATGGGCACGGCATGAATTCCGCGCCGATGTCCGGCGCCCTGACACGCACAGGCCTGTGGGCGACGCTCGCGTTCGCCTCCAACCTGGCGTGGGAGATCGGCCATGTCAGGCTCTACACGCTGTGGATGGAGGCCGATGGCCCGCGCATCGCGTGGTCGGTGCTGCATTGCTCCCTGGGGGATGTTGTGATTGCCTTAGCGGCGTACGCGCTGGCGGGTGTCGCCCTGCGGCGCGCCGACTGGCCGTCGTCGCAACCGTGGTCGGGCGGGGCCATCGCGACGGCTTGCGCAGTGGCCTATACTGCTTGGAGCGAGTGGTACAACGTGTATCGCGTTGCTGCATGGGGTTACACGCCGGACATGCCGACCGTTTATGGGATCGGCCTGACCCCGTTATTGCAATGGTTGGTCATTCCTCCCGCACTCGTGATCACTCATCGAGCGCTGCTGAAGAAGCCGAGGTAGATAATGAATAGCGATCACGCCGGGCACCAGCATCACCACGGGCACGCCCAGCCTGCCTCCGCACAGAAGGCTGCTCCAGCAACGGTCACGCACGGCGCGGCTGTCTATACGTGCCCGATGCACCCGGAAATCGTCCGCGATGCCCCGGGCAGCTGCCCGAAGTGCGGGATGACGCTGGTGCTGGTGGCCGGCACCGGATCCGGGGAGTCCGACGACTCCGAACTGCGCGACCTCACGCGCAGGCTGTGGGTCGGAGTCGCGCTGTCGATCCCGCTCGTGATCCTTGCGATGTCGCCGATGGTCGGTTTGCATGACCTATTCGGCCTGCAGCCGCGGCCGCGGGGCTGGGTGGAATTCGCCCTCGGGACGCCGGTGGTGCTCTGGGTGGGTTGGCCGATCCTGAGGAAGTTCTGGCTGTCGCTGGCGCACCGTGAACTCAACATGTACACGCTGATCGGGCTCGGCGTGGGGCTCGCCTACCTGTTCAGCCTCGCGGCGGTGCTCTTCCCGGGCTGGTTCCCGCAGGAGTTCCGCGAGCACGACGGGGCGGTAGGTACCTACTTCGAGGCGGCGGCGGTGATCGTCACGCTGGTGATGCTGGGCGACGTGCTGCAGTTGCGTGCGATGGGCCGGACCAGCCAGGCGATCCAGCAGCTGCTCGAACTCGCGCCGAACCTCGCCTGGCGGCTGCGCGAGGACGGCAGCGAGGAGCAGGTGCCGCTCGACAGCGTCGTCGTCGGCGACAGGCTGCGCGTGAAGCCCGGCGAAAAGGTGCCCGTCGACGGGACTGTACTTGAGGGCACGAGCCGGATCGACGAGTCGATGATCACCGGCGAGCCGGTGCCGGTGGCCAAGGCTGCCGGCGCCAAGGTCACCGGCGCAACCGTCAACGGCAACGGATCGCTGGTCATCCGCGCCGAACGCGTCGGCGCGGATACGCTGCTGGCGCGCATCGTCCACATGGTGGGCGAGGCGCAGCGCACGCGCGCGCCGATCCAGCGGCTCGCTGACGTCATTGCGGCCTACTTCGTCCAGATCGTGGTGGCCATTGCCGTCGTTACCGCCGCCGTCTGGTGGTTTGCGGGCCCGGAGCCGAGGTTTGCCTACGCGTTCCTGAATGCGGTCGCCGTGCTGATCGTGGCCTGCCCTTGCGCGGTCGGGCTTGCGACGCCGATCTCGATGACCGTGGCCATGGGGCAGGGGGCGCGGTCGGGAATACTGTTTCGCAATGCCGAGGCCATCGAGCGCATGCGCGACATCGACACCGTAGTGGTGGACAAGACCGGCACGCTGACGCTCGGGCATCCGGCGCTGACGGATTTTGTCTTCGAGGGGATCGCCGAGGACGAGGCGCTCGAACTGACCGCGGGTGTCGAGCAGTTGTCCGAGCACCCGATCGGACTCGCGATCGTCGAGGGCGCGAAGGCGCGCGGCCTCACCCCGCGTGCCGCCGGCGCCTTCGAAGCCGTCAACGGCCTAGGCGTGCAGGCGGACATCGATGGCAAGCGCGTGCTCGTGGGCAGCCGGCCGTTCCTCGAGCAGCACGGCGTCGATACGAAGAGGTGGGAAGGGCGGGCCGAAGCCTGGCGCGCAGAAGCAAAGACCGTTGTGTTCCTCGCGGTGGACGGCGCGGCGGCCGGGATCACGGCGGTGGCCGACCCGATTAAGGATGGCACGCGGGAAGCGATTGCCGCACTCAAAGCGTCTGGAGTGCGTGTCGTAATGCTGACCGGCGATTCGAAGCGCACGGCCGATGCGGTCGCAAAGCAACTCGGCATTGACGAGGCGCTGGCCGAGGTCCTGCCCGAAGACAAGGCCGGCCACGTGAAACGCCTGCAGGGCGAAGGGCGCAAGGTCGCGATGGCAGGCGACGGCATCAACGACGCGCCGGCGCTGGCGCAGGCCGATGTCGGCATCGCGATGGGCACCGGTACCGACGTGGCCATGGAAAGCGCGGGCGTGACGCTGGTCAAGGGCGACCTGCGCGGCATCGCGCGGGCCGCCGTGCTGTCGCGCGCCACGATGCGCAACATCCGCCAGAACCTGGTATTCGCTTTCGGCTACAACGCGCTCGGCATCCCGGTGGCGGCCGGCGTTCTGTACCCGGCCTTCGGCCTGCTGATGTCGCCGGTGCTTGCGGGGGCGGCGATGGCGCTGAGCTCGGTGTCGGTGGTCACCAATGCGCTGCGGCTGAACCGGGTAAAGCTGTGATGAGAGGGCTGAAATCGCGCACCGCTACGGTGCGCTAGCGCAGGTGCGGTGCAAAATAGTTCAACTTTCAATTCGAAGACACATTGCTGGAAGCGGTCTCCGTGCCAATCGTATTGCCTAAATTAGAAAACTATACATGATTGACCTGGATCAATTCTCCAGGCGCGCATATTTGTATTCTGATTAGGGGGGTACTTCGCCATTTGAAAGGAGAACAATCATGCGCAAATTTACATTCCCGATTCTGTTACTTGCCTTTGCCGGCGCGGCAATTGCGGCCGAGCCGATAACCATCGAACTGAAAGACGGCGGCAAGGTCTTCATCGACAAGGATGGAACCATGGCGCACATCGACGCAGCCGGCAAGCGGGAGAGAATGAAGGACGGCAAGGTCATGGAAGCCAAGGACGGCAGCAAGGTGATGATGAAGAACAATGCGGTCTGGAAGACGATCACCGAGCACGGCACGCTGAAGCCGGGGCACTGAGCGTTTTGGCTGAAAGCGGGAAGCCGCAAAATGCCGGATGAGCATTCCCACGGGCAGGACTCGCGGCACACGGTTCGCAACTGGGTGTTTGCCGGCTTCCTGCTCGTTGTAGGCTTCTTTCTTCTCACCGAGCACCAGGCGCATGTGTTCGGCGCACTGCCTTACCTTCTGCTGCTCGCGTGCCCCTTGATGCACTTCTTCGGGCATGGGCATGGCGGGCACGGGAAAGGCAAGGGCACGGGGTCGCCCGAGGATCACCAACACTGACCCCGCCGAAGGAGAGCGATCATGGATCACGCGAATTCGGCGCCCGCCTACGGCCTGTGGTCGCTGGCGATCATCAACTCGCTCGTGTTCATTATTTTCGCGTTCAGCTTCGCGAAACCGCAGAACGCCCGCGACTGGCGTTCTTTCGGAGCGTTTTCTGCATTCCTCGTCGCGCTGTTCACGGAGATGTACGGGTTCCCGCTCACGATCTACCTGCTCTCTGGCTGGCTCGCGAGCCACTTTCCCGGGGTGGATTTCCTTTCGCATGATGCCGGGCACCTGCTGGAGATCATGTTCGGCTGGCGGGCCAATCCGCACTTCGGGCCGTTTCACGTCCTCAGCAACATCTTCATAGTCGCCGGCTTCTGGCTTCTGGCGTCGGCGTGGAAGATCCTCTACCACGCGCAGCGCGCCCACCGGCTGGCGACCACCGGGGCCTACGCGCGCATCCGGCATCCGCAGTACATTGGCTTCGTGCTGATCATGTTCGGCTTCCTGCTGCAATGGCCGACCCTGCTCACGCTCGCCATGTTCCCCGTCCTGGTATTCATGTACGCGTATCTCGCCAGGACGGAGGAGGCCGACATGCTCGCCCAGTTCGGCGACGAGTACGCGCAGTACGCCGCCAGGACGCCGCGGTTCCTGCCGGCGCTGTTTGCGGAAGGCAACCGCCCGGCGTAGGCGAAATTGAACAAGTCGCTGCTCTGGCTTGTCCAAATCGGGAATCGGCCGGCGCTGCATCGCCTGGTAGGCCGCCTCGCGCCGTTCGCGCAGCACGCCTGGTTCCCGCCACTCGCGGGGATCATGGCTTTTGCCGCGACCCTGTCGATGACCGTGCCGACGGTGCCCATGCTCTGTGCGCTGGTCGCATTAAATCGGCGCCGCTGGCGCGCGATCGCATTCTGGGCAGTGGTGGGAAGCGCGTCCGCCGGGGCCTTGTTTGTTCACGTGCTTGGGCATTTAGGCGCCCTGTACTTGCAGGCAAAGCTGCCGGAACTGGTCGCCTCGGCGCACTGGCAGCACTTGGTGGAGTCGGGTTCTCACCACGGGTGGTGGGTGCTTTCGGTCATTGCGGTCTCCCCGATCGCGCAAACGCCGGTCCTTTTCCTCGCTGCCATGCTCGGCATGCCCGCGATTACGGTCTTCTCGTCGCTGTTTGCAGGCAAAGCCTTGAAATACGGGTTGATGGCGGGGCTGACTGCACGGGCAGTGCATGGGGTTACGGACATATATACAGTGCCGCCGGCGCGAAACGAGACCACATGAGGCTGGGTGCGCCAGCGCACGGACGAGGGGAAGGGGGACGCTTACAAGTATTTCTTGAGGCTTCCCGTCACCGGAGATACGCCATGGATACGACAAGCAGGTCCGCTTGGATAATTACCGCAGTTGCTGTCGCCGTGCTGCTGTTGTTCTTCGGCGGCGGCACGATGACCGGGAACATGATGAGAAACGGGATGATGGACAGCGCAAGCGGTGGCGTGATCAGCTGGATGTGGGCCTCCGCCTTGCTGGTAGCGGTCATGGGCGCCGTGCTCTTCTTCCTTATCTTCGGTAGGAAGCAACACGAGGAACAAGAATGAAGAACTCGCTATTGATTGCGGCCGTCATTGTTTGCGCGGCGTCCGCGCCCATCGCGTGGGCGCAGGACAAGCATGTCCACGACAAGCCCGCGATGGCGATGGACATGGAAAAGATGAAAGCCATGCAGGCGCAGATGGACACGATCCACATCGTGACGGATCCCGAGGTGCGCCAGAGGCTGATGCAGGAAGGCATGAAGGGCATGCGCGGCATGGGTGGCCCGATGATGGGGGGCATGCCGATGGACGGCAAGAAAGGCGAAATGATGAAGCACCACGCCATGATGGAAAAGCGCATGGACATGATGCAGATGATGATGGAACAGATGATGCAGCACGACCAGATGCTGCATCCCATGCCTGCCAAATAGGCGGCAAGGCGGCGCCTGGAGGCGCCCGCCAGGCCCTGCGTTACTTCTCTTTCGGGTGAGAGTGCTTTGTCTTGTCCACGGGCTTGGACGCGCCGGTCGCCTGATCGGAGGGCTCGATTCCGGTCTTCTCTTTCATGTGGCTATGCGGCTTTGCCTTGGACTTCGCTTGCGCTTTCGGTGCGTCGGCTTTCGGCGCTTCCGTGGCGGATTTGTCCTGGGCGAGTACCGGCATTGCGAGGGAGGCGGCGACGGCTGCTGCTGCAAAAATTTTGAGTTTCATGGTTGAGTCCTTGCGTGGTTGTAAATATATGCCGGATTCGGAACGGCGCGAGCCTCTGTCGGCAGACCAGTCCTGCTATCGCGGCCACCACATTATCGGCTGTTCGGCGTAAGTATTTTGACTGGGATCAAATGGTAACGGACATTGCGGAGATTGTGCCGAGATGCTCAAATTCACTGCGTGCCAGAATGCACTATGTGAGTGCGGTGGAATATTTTTCGCACTATTTTGTCGCGCCCATAATTAGACGGGACCGGAGCGACTTGAGGGTAAGGCCTCGCCCAACGAACGGATTGCCCTCGCGTGGTTCGGTTGGCATGCTTTCTGCACCGGTGTTGCCGCGGAGCGCAACTGATGAGTCGTCTTAGCTCAGCGGCGCGCCAGTTCGTGACCACACTCTTAAAGGAATCGAATCATGCGTAAATTCACACTTTCGATCATTGCGCTCGCATTTGCGGGTGCGGTATCTGCGGCCGAGCCGATAACCATCGAACTGAAGGACGGCGGCAAGGTCTTTGTCGACAAGGATGGAACCATGGCGCACATCGACGCGGCCGGGAAGCGCGAGAAGATGAAGGACGGCAAGGTCATGGAAGCCAAGGACGGCAGCAAGGTGATGATGAAGAACAATGCGATCTGGAAGACCATCACCGAGCACGGCACGCTCAAGCCGGGTCATTGATTCAACGGCCGGAGCGCGCCTGGCAGGCACGGTTCTTCCTTCTTCTGGGCCAGGCGCCCCATAGCGGTCGGCTTGGCCATCCAATCGCCCCGGATCGGTCCGGGACGCCCCGGCCTCCCAGTGCTTTTCCGGGAAAACCACAGGTCTTTCATGGACATTGATGCCCACACCGGTTGATCTAAATCAACCTCGCATCGGGCGGAATGCTTAGAATTACCAAATGGGTTTCCGCCTACACCGCCTCCTGATCGCGCGGATCATGCTTGCGCTGATGCTGTTCGCGCAAGGCGTGATGGCCCTGTCTGCTTGCGACTGGCTCGAGAACTCGCCGGACCGCGCAGTGCTGGCGGCGGCCGAAGTCGCTCCCTGCCACGATTCCGGGTTCGGCGCGGCTTGCCTCGCGCACTGCCTGTCGGATCGGCAGGCAGTGCAGAAGGTGACGATGGATGTTCCCGCAATGCCTTCGGCGCCGATACTGACGCTCGTGGTGCAGCCCGATCCGGTGCCGTATGCCGTCGTCGCATACATTTCGGACCGTGCGCTCGGGATCGGTCCCCCAAGACGCATCCTGCTCCAGTCCTTCCAAGTCTGATCTCCCGGGCTGCGCGGCCGGCTTGCGGCCGCGCGTTGTCCGCTCGCGCGCACATTGCGGCGCGAGTTCTTTTGGGAGATCCAGATGAGCCATTGCCATACCCGTTACGAAGATCGGTTCAAGTTCGCCCTGATCGGAGTGCTACTGTTCGCGGCAACGCCGGCCGGCGTGAGCGCAGCACCGGAGTTCCCGCGCGAAGCGCAATTACAGGAACTCCTTTCCGAGGCTGCGCGCAACAGCCCTGAAATCCGCGCTGCGGGGAACGAGCGCTTGGCGGCGCAGCAGCGCGTATTGCCGGCCGGGGCGCTCGACGACCCGATGCTCGAGGCCGGGGTGATCAACGCGCCGCTGGCCTCGCAACCCTTCAGGCGCGAGGACATGACCATGAAAATGCTCGGTCTGTCGCAGAGGATTCCCTACCCCGGCAAGCGCGACCTGAGGCAGGACGTGGCCGCCAAGGACGCCGAATCGATCGGCTATGCCTACCAGGAAACCGTCAACCGCGTGCTGCGCGACGTGAAGGTCGCGTATTTCGAGCTCGCGCTGAGCGTGGAGTCGGCGCGTGTGGTGGAACGGAACAGGCAGGTGCTCGAGCAATTCCTGCAAATCTCCGAATCGCGATACGGGGTCGGCCAGGGAACGCAGGCGGACGTGCTCAAGGCGCAGACCCAGCTGTCGAGAATGACGGACGAACTGATCAAGCTGGCGCGCGAACGCCGGACGATAGAGGCGGAACTGACGCGCGTGCTCGGCCGTGCACCCTCGGCCGGCGTGCCCGCGCCGGCCGCGTTGCGCCTGAGGGAGGCGCCGCTGCAACTGGATACGCTGCTCGAAACCGCCCTCAGGGAGCGTCCGCAGCTCCTTGGGCTGAAGAGCCTGGTCGAGCGCAGCGCAAGGACCCTCGACCTGGCGCGCAAGGACTACTACCCGGATTTCGACGTCAAGCTTTCCTACGGCCAGAGGGACAGGACGCTGGAAGGAATGCGCCGCGACGATATGGTGAGCTTTACCGTCGCGATCAACCTGCCGGTCTGGCGCGAGACCAAGCGCGATCCCCGGGTTGCGGAGGCGATCGCAATGCGCGATCAGGCATCGGACATGTACGAGGCGCAGCGCAATGAGCTGGTCTCGAGGCTGCGTCAGCAGGCGGCCAACGCCGAGCAGAGCCTGAAGTCGGCGCGACTTTACGAGACGGGCGTCCTGCCTCAGGCGCGGCTCGCGGTGGAATCGTCGCTTGCCGCCTACCGCGTCAATCGGGTCGATTTCCTCACGCTGCTCGACAGCCAGATGACGGTTCTCAATTACGAGATCAGCCACGCATCGGCGCTTTCGAGCTACAACAAGGCGCTCGCGGAGATGGAATTTCTGACCGGCAAGTCCGGCCTTTGATCGGCTCGTTGTTTCCAAACGCACGGCATCCAAGCATCTGGAGAAGACTATGAAGTGGACAGCGACCGCAGCTACCCTGGTCGTCGTGGCAGCCGCGGCTTCCGGTGTGGGCTATTGGTGGGGTTCGAACCAGCCGGCGCACTCCGGCACCGCTCGGGAACAGGTTGGAGCGCCGCCGGCGGCGGAGGTCAAGGCCGAGCGCAAGATTCTTTACTACCGCAACCCGATGGGCCTGCCCGACACTTCGCCGGCGCCGAAAAAGGACCCGATGGGCATGGACTACACCCCGGTGTACGAGGGCGAAGAGCCAGCGTCGGATGGCGCGGCGGTGAAGATCAGCGTCGAAAAGGTGCAAAAACTGGGCGTAAGGACGGAAGCCGCCGCGCTGCGTGAGCTGACCCGCACGGTCAGGGCGGTGTCGACCGTGCAGGCCGACGAGCGGCGCCTGCATACGGTGGCGCCCCGGTTCGATGGCTGGATCGAGCGCCTATACGTCAACACGACCGGCCAGGCGGTCAGGAAGGGCGACGCCCTGATGGATGTCTACAGCCCCGACCTGATCACGGCGCAGCAGGAATACCTGATCGCCTGGAAAGGCCTGCAGTCGGTCGCCGAGGGCGGGCCGGAAGTCCGGGCCGGCATGCAGCGACTGGTCGAGGGCGCGCTGCAGCGGTTGCGCAACTGGGACATCTCGGAGGCCGAACTGAAGCTGTTGCAGCAGGAAGGCAAGGCGAGGCAATTCGTCACCCTGCGCTCGTCCGCGACCGGCGTGGTGCTCGAGAAGCCTTCCATCCAGGGTAAACGCTTCATGGCCGGGGAGGTGCTGTACCAGATCGCCGACCTCTCCAGTGTATGGGTTCTGGCGGACGTGTTCGAGCAGGACCTCGCGACGGTGCGGCCCGGCGATGCGGCCGCCATCAAGGTCGATGCATATCCGGAGAAGCAGTTCAACGGCAGGATCACGTTCATCTACCCGACGGTGGCCCCGGAAACCCGCACCGCCAGGGTCCGCATCGAACTGGCCAACGGGCAGGGCCTGCTCAAGCCCGCGATGTACGCGAGGGTGGAGATCGCGTCGAGCCGCGGCAAAGCGAAGGTGCTGGCCGTGCCGGATTCGGCGGTGCTCGACACTGGTACGCGTCAGGTCGTGCTCGTCGACCTCGGCGGCGGCCGCTTCGACCCACGCGCCGTGAAACTCGGGTCGCGCGCCGATGGCTACGTCGAAGTTCTGGAAGGCGTAAAGGCGGGCGAAGCGGTTGTCGTGAGCGCCAATTTCCTGATCGATGCAGAGAGCAATCTCAAGGCGGCGCTCGGTGGATTTGGCCATGGCACGCACGGCGCCAAAGCCGACGCCGGCGCAGCGGCAGGCGGGTCGGCGGTGCACCGGGCCGAGGGCGGTGTCGAAGCACTGGATCTCGCCAACGGCAGCGTCACGCTTGCGCACGGGCCGGTCGCCAGCCTCAAATGGCCGGCCATGTCCATGGAATTCCGCGTCAAGGATCCGGCACTGCTTCGGGCGCTGAAACCGGGCCAGAAGATTGCGTTCGAATTCATCGATGCGGGCAAGGGGGAGTTCCTGATCGTGAGCATCCAACCCTCAGCCGGCGGCCACGGAGCGCACTGACATGCTCGAACGCATCATCGCCTGGTCGGTCCGCAACGTGTTTCTGGTGCTTCTGGGCACGCTTTTCATCGTCGCAACCGGGATCTATGCGGTGATGCGTACGCCGCTGGATGCGATTCCGGACCTGTCGGACGTGCAGGTGATCATCTACACCGAGTACCCGGGCCAGGCGCCGCAGGTGGTGGAGGACCAGATCACCTATCCGCTGAGCACGGCCATGCTGGCGGTGCCCAAATCGAAGGTGGTGCGGGGGCTCTCGGTGTTCGGCGCCTCCTTCATCTACGTCATCTTCGAGGACGGCACCGACATCTACTGGGCGCGCACGCGGGTACTGGAATATCTCAATTTCGCATCGGGACAGATGCCGCAAGGGGTCCGCCCCAGCCTCGGTCCGGACGCCACCGGGGTCGGCTGGGTGTACCAGTACGCCGTGGTCGCTGCTCAGCACACCCTCGCCGAGTTGCGCACCATTCAGGACTGGTTTGTGCGCTACCAACTCACCAAGGCGCAGGGCGTGGCGGAAGTGGCGAGCGTGGGCGGCTTCGTGAAGCAATACCAGGTGATCGTCGAGCCGCGCAAGCTGCAGGCCTACGGAATCCCCCTGAACAAGGTCGCCGAAGTGATTCGCGCGAGCAACCGGGACGTGGGCGGCCGCGTCATCGAACTGGCGGAGACCGAGTTCGTCGTGCGCGGCCGGGGCTATCTGCGCGGTGTAACCGACATCGAGAATCTGGTCGTCAAGGCGGACAAGGGCGTGCCGGTGCTGATCCGCGACGTGGCAAAAGTCGAACTCGGGCCGGACGAGCGCCGCGGGATCACGGAACTGAACGGCGAAGGGGAGGTGGTTGCCGGCATCGTCGTCGCACGCTACGGCCAGAACGCGCTCGATGTCATCCACAACGTCAAAGCCAGGCTCGCGGAAATCTCCGCCGGACTTCCCAAGGGCGTGTCGCTGCAGACCGTGTACGACCGGTCCGACCTGATCCACCGCGCGATCGGCAACCTGACGCGCACCCTGATCGAGGAAAGCGTGATCGTTGCGCTGGTGTGCGTCGTGTTCCTGATGCATGCGCGCAGCGCCCTAGTGGCGATCGTCATGCTGCCGGTCGGCGTGCTCATGGCGCTGATCGCAATGCACTGGATGGGGCTCAACTCGAACATCATGAGCCTGGGGGGCATCGCCATCGCCATCGGCGCCATGGTGGATGCGGCCATCGTCATGATCGAGAACGCGCACAAGCACCTGGAGCGGGCGCCGCCGGACGCGCCGCGCCTGCCGATCGTGATCGACGCCTGCCGGGAAGTGGGGCCCGCGCTGTTCTTCAGCCTCCTGATCATCACCGTCTCGTTCCTGCCGGTGTTCACGCTCGAAGCGCAGGAAGGCAGGATGTTCAAGCCGCTCGCCTACACCAAGACGTTTTCCATGGCGGGGGCGGCGCTCTTGTCGATCACGCTGGTACCGGTGCTGATGCTGCTGTTCATACGCGGCAGGATCATGCCGGAGAAGAAGAACCCGGTTAATCGCTTCCTGATCTGGATCTACCGCCCAGTGATCGAGGGGGTGATGCGCCGGAAGAAACTCACCATCGCCGCCGCCATCCTTGCGTTGGGCCTGTCGGCCTACCCCGCAATGCGGCTGGGCAGCGAGTTCATGCCGGTGCTGAACGAAGGAACCCTGCTGTACATGCCGGCCTCGCTGCCCTCGATGTCGGTCACCAAGGCCGGTGAGCTGTTGCAGACCCAGGACAAGATCCTCAAGACGTTTCCCGAGGTCGCCTCGGTTTTCGGCAAAGCCGGCCGCGCCGGGACTGCGACCGACCCCGCGCCGCTCGAGATGTCCGAAACCGTCATCAACCTCAAGCCGCAAAGCGAATGGCGCCCGGGCATGACCGTGGACAAGCTGATCGCGGAGATGGACAAGGCGGTCCAGATTCCCGGGGTCTCCAACGCATGGACGATGCCCATCAAGGGCCGCATCGACATGCTCGCGACCGGCATCCGAACCCCGATCGGAATCAAGGTCTACGGCAAAAGCCTGGCCGAGATCGAAAAACTCGCCAAAACAATCGAATCGGTCGTGAAGGCTGTTCCCGGGACCACCAGCGCGTATGCCGAGCGAGTCACGGGCGGGTATTACCTCGACATCGAACCCGACCGGCTGGCCTTGGCGCGTTATGGCCTGGGCGTGGGCGAACTGCAGGAGGTCATCGGCACGGCGCTAGGGGGTGAAATGGTGACCACCACGGTGGAAGGTCTCGAGCGCTACGGCGTGATCGTGCGCTATCCGCGCGAGTTGCGTCAGGATCCACAGGGCATCTCCACGCAGGTCCTGGTGCCGATCATGAACGGCGCGATGATCCCTCTGGGACAGCTCGCCCGCGTCAGCCTGACGCAGGCGCCCCCGGCCATACGCACCGAAAACGCGCTGCTGGCCGCGTACATCTTCGTGGACATCCGCGATCGGGACATCGGCGGTTACGTGGCCGACGCGCAAAAGGCGGTGCGCGAACAGGTGCAGTTTCCCCCTGGCTACTATGCCACCTGGAGCGGCCAGTTCGAGTACATGGAGCGGGCGAAGGAAAAGCTCGTCATCGTGGTCCCGCTGACCCTGACGATCATCTTCCTGCTGCTGTACCTGAACTTCCGACGCCTGACGGAAACGCTGATCGTCATGCTTTCGGTGCCGTTTTCGCTCGTCGGCGGCGTCTGGCTGATGTGGCTGCTCGACTACAACGTAAGCGTCGCGGTGGCCGTGGGTTTCATCGCGCTCGCCGGCGTCGCTGCGGAGACCGGGGTGGTGATGCTGATCTATCTCGACCACGCCTGGGAGGCCATCAGGGCAAAGCGCGCCACCGAAGGCAAGACGCCGACCGTCGCCGATCTGTACGAAGCGGTGATGGAGGGTGCGGTGGATCGCGTGCGGCCGAAAATGATGACGGTAGTGGCCATCATGGCCGGCCTGCTCCCGATCATGTGGGGCAGCGGCACCGGATCCGAAACGATGCGCCGCATTGCGGCGCCGATGGTGGGCGGAATGATTTCCTCGACCCTCCTGACCCTGATCGTGATCCCCGCGATCTACGGACTGGTCAAGGAGTTCGGCCTTGAGCGCGCGCGGCGGAGGAATCGGCCATGACCGACGCCGCGTCCATTGGAATGCTGGCCGCATTCGCGGCAGGGATCGTCTCGTTCCTTTCGCCGTGCGTGCTGCCGCTGGTGCCCGCCTATGTGTCGTATGTCGCCGGAGGGGGCATCCACGGGAAGAGGCATCTGCATGCGCCGGAAAGGCTTGCAGCGCTCGGCATGAGCACGTTTTTTGTGGCGGGCTTTTCGATCGTGTTCCTGGCGTTCGGCGCCAGCGCGACCGCACTCGGGCAATTGTTCCTTCACTACCGCTACGAGGCGAATCTGGTAGCCGGTGCGATCGTGATTGCGTTCGGGCTGTTTACGCTGGGGTTATGGCGGTGGGTGCCGTGGCTGCAGCGCGATCTGCGGTTGCATCCGCACCTCAGCGGCGGCAGCCCGACCGCCGCCTTCGTGCTCGGCGTGGCGTTCGCTTTCGGGTGGACGCCCTGCATCGGACCGGTGCTCGGTGCCATTCTTGCCGTCGGCGCCGCGGGTACCAGCGCGACCGGGATCGGCCTGCTCGCGGCGTATGCCCTTGGCCTCGGCGTGCCGTTCCTGCTGGCCGCGCTGTTCGTGGACCGGGCTGCCAAGTGGCTAGGCAAACTCCGGGGCCTGGGCGCAGTGCTGCAAATGGGGGGCGGGCTGGTCCTGGTGGCATTGGGTACCGCGATGATTACCGGGCAGCTGTCGGTCCTGGCGATCTGGCTGCTCGACGCGGTTCCGGCACTGGGCCGGCTGGGGTGAGTATTTGATGAAGCGTCATCCGGAGGAATTCATGACTACGAGACGGACTTTCATGCTTGCGGCGAGTGCGATGCTGGGGCTCGGCGTACTGCCCGCGGCGCGCGCGCAGCAGGCGCCGCCGATTGTGACGGTATACAAGAGTCCGGCCTGCGGCTGTTGCGGCGAATGGGTAAAGCACATTCAGGCAAGCGGCTTTCGCGTCGAGACGCACGACGTAGCCGATATGGCGCCGCTCAAGCGCAGGTTCGGTGTTCCAGACGAACTGTCTTCCTGCCACACCGCCATCGTGGCCGGTTACACGATCGAAGGCCACGTGCCGGCGACGGACATCAAGCGGCTGCTGCGCGAAAGGACCAAGGCGAAGGGGCTGGCGGTGCCGGGCATGGTGGTTGGCTCGCCCGGAATGGAGCAGGGTCGGCCCCAGCCGTATGCGACGCTCGTGTTCGGCGATGGCGGCAGCGCTGTTTTTGAACGGCACTGATCTACGCAGGAGTTGGTCGACGCAAAGGAGCCGGGAATGGACGAAATTGGAAACGCGAATCGAACCGAGACCGATGCAAAGGTCGCTTCCGTCCGCTGGCGGTTGAACGCGAGGCGATCCGTAGGGATTGCTCTCTGTCTGCTGCTGGCGGGTGCAATGAGCGGGTGTGCCACCGAGGCGATGCAGCGACGGCAGCAGATCGAGCAACGAATCGCGACGGCGAATTCACCGGCGGACCATGAGGCGCTGGCCGTCTGGTACGACAAGGAGGCGAAGGAAGCCGAAGAGAGCGCCGAACGGCATCGCGGAATGGGCGAGCACTATGATCAATGGGCTTCAAGACCCCAATCCGATCGTATGGCGAACGCGCGGGACACCTTGGGCAGCACAGGATTCTGGGAGCGATGCGAGAGTCTGGTGCGTCTCTACGCGCAGGCCGCGGAGGAAAACCGGGGACTTGCAAAACTGCATCGCCGGATCGCTGCGGGGATGAAGCAATAGCCACGGCCTCGCCGGAAGAGTTTGCGCAGAAACATGATTCGAGCCGACAGGAAGACGAAATGAGCAAGAGGTCGATAGCCTTGGTTGTGGCCATATTGGGCCTCGCCGGCTGCGCGTCCGAAAGCCCGGTCAGGTCGTTCGGCCTCGAGCAGAGGATCGCGAGCGCGCTTGCGCACGCGGATCATGCGGAGATCGCCGTAGTCTATGAACAGGAGGCCGAGAATAACCGGGAGGCTGCCCAACGGCATCGTGGCTTGGCCCTCGCAAGACCCCACCGGAACCTGCCTGACAGGGAAAAGGACTGAGCGCCATGGTCATCGACCCTGTATGCGGCATGGCCATCGACGAGCACGCCGCCGAGCACAGTCTGCTCGACGCCGGGACAAGATTCTTCTTCTGCTCCGTCGATTGCCTGAACCAGTTCTCCGCGCGCGTCGAATCCATGAAGCGGCTGAAACTCAGCGGCGCCCAGATCGGGACGATCAGCGAGGTCAATGGCCCCGTCGTGGAAATCGTCTGCGAGCGCCTGCCGCCCCTGCATCAGGCCCTCTACACGAGCATAGACCATGAAGCCTATGTGTTCGAAGCCCACCAGCATCTCGACGAACAGCGCCTTAGAGCCATTGCACTGAACCGCACCAGCGGGCTGCAACGCGGCATGCCGGTGTTCGATACCGGCGCAGCGCTGCGGGTGCCCGTAACGCCCCACTGCCTCGGGCGCCTGCTGAACATATTCGGCCAGCCCCTGGACGGGGGGCTTCCGCTCGCCGGTGAGGAAACGCGCGGCATTCTGGCAAACCCCGCGCCGCTTCACGAGACTGTCAGCGCCAAAGGAATCCTCGAAACCGGCGTCAAGGTCGTGGATCTTCTGGCGCCTTTCATCCGGGGCGGCAAGACGGGGCTCTTTGGCGGCGCCGGTGTGGGCAAGACGGTGCTGATCATGGAGTTCATGCACGCAGTGGTCGCCTTGCACAAAGGCGTGTCGGTGTTCGCGGGCGTCGGCGAGCGCATCCGCGAGGGCCACGAGTTATGGCATGAGATGCAGGATGCGGGCGTCATGCCGCAGACGCTGATGGTGTTCGGCCAGATGGACGAGTCGCCGGGTGTGCGGTTCCGCGTTGGCATGACCGCGCTCACCTATGCCGAGTACCTGCGCGATACCCTGCACAAGGAAGTCCTGCTGCTGATGGACAACGTGTTCCGCTTCGTCCAGGCCGGCAGCGAAATTTCGGGGCTGCTCGGGCGCATGCCGGCGACCGTCGGGTATCAACCCACGCTGTTGACCGAAGTGGCGGACTTGCAGGACCGCATCGTCTCCACGACGAGCGGCGATATCACCTCGGTCCAGGCAATCTACGTACCGGCAGACGACATGACCGACCCGGCGGTGAGCGCGATCCTCGGGCATCTCGATACCACGGTCGTCCTGTCGCGCGGCCAGGCGAGCAAAGGCATCTATCCTGCGATCGATCCCCTGCTGTCCACCAGCAAGATGATGGACCGGCATTTCCTCGGCGACCGCCACTACGCCATTGCCGAAGGGGTGCGCGCGCATTTTGCGCGCTATAGCGAACTGGAGGACATCATCATGATGCTCGGCATGGAAGAGCTTGCCGAAGCCGATCGCGTCGTCGTCCTGCGCGCGCGCAAGCTGCAGCGCTACCTGACCCAGCCGTTTCATGTCGTCGCCCAGCACACCGGCATCAGCGGCGCTTCTGTGCCGCTGGCCGAAACGCTGGATGACTGCGATGCCTTCCTGCGGGGAGAGTACGACGACGTGCCGGAGGACCGCTGTTACATGCGCGGGACCATGAAGGGCGTCCGTTCATGAACACTTTCGTGCTGCACCTGCAAAGCGGCACCCAGTACGAGCGCATCGAGGATGCGACCAGCTTCGTCGGCGTGGATGCTTCCGGGAGTTTCGGCATCCTTGCCGGGCATGCCCGCATGATGACCTGCCTGGCGAGCGGCCTGGCACGCTTCCAGAAGGCCGGAGGGATGTGGCGGCATCTTGCGCACCCGGGCGCGGTGCTCTACTTCGCCGAAAACCAGCTTTACCTGAGCACCCGGCGCTACCTGCACGATGCCGAATACACGCACATCAGCGCCGCGTTGCGCAGCGAGCTTCTCGCCGAGGAGGAGAAGTTGCTCGGCATGCGGGAGAGCCTCAAGCACCTGGAGGACGAGATGCTCAAGCGCATGTGGGGCATGCAGCGAGATATGCGGGGGATGCTGTGAAGCGGGCGCCGCCGATTTCCGGACCGGAAGAACTCGAGCGCCAGGTCGACAGGCAGAGCGAGCGGATGCGGCGGGCGGATCGGGAGCGGCCCACGCTGCTCGCGCAGTCCGCGCACATAGGCGTTCTCGGCCTGTTGTTCGTGCTGCCCGTGGTCGGCGGGGCCTATCTGGGCCGCTGGATCGACGGCCTGCTCGAAGGCTACTCGATGCGCTGGACGCTGAGCATGCTGTTTCTCGGCGTCGTCGTTGGCGCGATCAACGTCTATTTCTTTGTGCGGGAGTGACCCATGGCTGCCTCCCTGTCATTCATCACGCAGGTGTTCCATATCGGTCCCGTCGCGGTCACCAATACGGTGGTCGTGACCTGGGCGATCATGCTCGGGCTGGCGCTGACCGCTTGGGGGGTGACTCGGGGCCTGCGGGCCGTCCCCGGCCCATGGCAGGTGATAGTCGAAGGCATTGTGACTGCGATCGAGGATGCCATTCGCGCGGTGCTGCCCGCCGAGCACCGGCGGGTCATGCCGCTCGTCGCCACCCTGTGGATATTCATCCTGGCCGCCAACCTGGCCAGCGTGCTGCCCGGCGTGCGCTCGCCCACCGGCGATCTTTCGCTCACTGTGGCGCTTGCGATACTGGTGTTCCTCTCGGTCCACTGGTACGGAATTCGCGCCAACGGGCTGAAGAGCTACCTGCGCCATTACCTCGCACCCAATCCGATCCTGCTGCCATTCCACCTGATCAGCGAAATCTCGCGCACCGTGGCCCTGGCGGTGCGCCTGTTCGGGAACATCTTCAGCCTGCAGATGGCGGCGCTGCTGGTGCTGCTGGTGGCGGGATTCCTGGCCCCCGTGCCGGTTTTGATGCTGCACATCATCGAGGCCGTCGTGCAGGCCTACATCTTCGGCATGCTCGCACTGATCTACATCGCCGGAGCGATCCAGTCGCAACACCTCAAGCAACATCGGGAAAAGGAGTGAAAAGTGAACGATATGACGTTTTTTGTAACCGCTTCCACCGTCGCGGCCGCGCTTGCGGTGGCTCTGGGCGTGTTCTTTCCGGCGCAAGCCATGGGGCGCGCGATCAGCCAGGCGCTCGATGCGCTGGCGCGACAACCCGAGGCGGAGAAGGCGATCTCGCGCACGCTGTTCATCGGCCTGGCGATGATCGAATCGCTTGCGATCTATGTGTTGGTCGTGGTGTTGATCATCCTGTTCAGGAATCCGTTGCTCGAATACCTGATCAAGCCGTGAGGTCGCAAGCCGAAACGGGCGTCCTGCCGGCCCTGCGATAAGGAAAGGCCATGGAATTCGACTGGACCACTTTCGCTCTGGAGGTCGTCAACTTCCTGGTGCTGGTATGGCTGCTGCAAAGGCTTCTCTACAAGCCGGTGACGAACGCGATCGCGGAACGCAAGGCGGCGATCGAGAAGACGCTCGCGGATGCGCGCTCGCTGGAAGCGGCGGCGCTGTCCCTCAAGCAGCATTACGAAAGCCGCATGGCCGAGTGGGAGGAGGAAAAGGCTCGTGCGCAAGTGAAGCTCGGGTCGGAGGTCGAGGCGGAACGCGCTCGATTGATGGATGCGTTGCGCGCCTCGCTCGAGCAGGAGCGCGAGCGGGCGCGCGCGCTGGAGGAGCGCCGGATACTGGAACTGCGGCACAAGATGGAGGAAGGCGCCTTGGCCGAGGGCGCGCGATTTGCTGCGAACCTGTTGTCGCGGCTGGCCTCCCCGGACCTGGAGGAGAAGATTCGGGTCCTGCTGATCGAAGACCTGCCGCAACTCGGCGACGCCGACCTGCAATCCTTGCGGGCGGCCTTCAAGGACGAGCACGCGAGGATCAGGGTTACCAGCCGCTACCCGATTGCGGAACCGCAGCGGGCGTCGCTCTCGGAGGCGCTGGGTCGGGTGGCAGGCACACCCGTCGCGTGCGAGTTCGGCCCGGACCCCGACCTTGTCGCCGGATTGCGCATCAGCATCGGGTCCTGGGTACTGCGCTGCAACCTGCAGGACGAATTGAAATTCTTCGCCGAGAACCGCCATGCCGGATTCTAAAGACGGTCTCACAGGGTCAGGCGGCGCATATCGCTTCGGGTTGCGCATGACCGAGCAGGGTCGCGTGCTGTCGATCGGCGACGGAATCGCCTGGATCGGCGGACTTCCCTCGGCAGCCATGGATGAGGTCCTCGAACTGGAAGACGGCAGCAGGGCGCTGGTATTTCATCTCGAACAGAAATCCCTGGGGGCGATACTCCTGCGCCAGACCCCGGCGCTGAGTGCCGGAACCCCGGCCTACCGCTCGGGAGAGCGTCTCGGGATCGGCGTGGGGGAGGGCCTGCTCGGCCGCGTCATCGATCCGCTCGGCGTGCCGCTGGACGGGGGTGCGATGCCCGAGTGCAGCGCGCGGCGCGATCTCGACGTGCTGTCTCCGCCGATTGTGGCGCGGGATTTCGTCAACACCCCGCTCTATACCGGGAACCGGATCATCGACACCCTGGTCCCGATCGGAAAGGGGCAGCGCCAACTCATCATCGGCGACAACGGCGTCGGCAAGAGCGCCCTTGCGCTCGACGCGGTGGTCAACCAGCGCGGCAAGGACGCCTATTGCATCTACGTGATGATCGGGCAGAAGCGCTCGAGCGTGATCAACGCCATTGAAGTGCTGCGCGAATCCGGCGCGCTTGCCCATACGACGGTGGTTGTCGCGGAAGCCACGGCGATGCCGGGCCTCAAGTATCTGGCGCCGTTTGCCGGATGCGCGGCGGCCGAGCACTGGATGTGGCAGGGGAAGGACGCGCTGATTGTATACGACGACCTGACGACCCACGCCCGCGCCTACCGCGAACTCTCGCTTCTGCTGCGCCGCCCGCCGGGGCGCGAAGCCTATCCCGGGGACATCTTCTACCTTCATTCGCGCCTGCTCGAGCGCTCCACCCACCTGGGTCCGATGCATGGCGGCGGCAGCATGACTGCGCTGCCCATCGTCGAGACCGAGCAAGGCGAGATGTCGGCCTACATCCCGACCAACCTGATCTCGATTACCGACGGGCAGGTCTACCTGGACCAGGGCCTGTTCGCCGGCGGCTTCCTGCCGGCCATCGATGTGACCAAGTCGGTATCGAGGATCGGCGGAAAGGCGCAGCACGCGCGCATCAAGCGGGAAGCCGGCAGCATGAAGCTCGATTACCTCCAGTTCCTGGAACTCGAGGTGTTCACCCGCTTCGGCTCGCAGCTGGAAGCCTCGATGGAGGCCAAGATCCGGCGCGGCCGCGTTTTGCGCGAAATATTCAGGCAGGATCGCCTGGCGCCGGAGCCGATCGAATTCCAGCTCGCATGGATGATGGCCCACAACGAAGGCATGTTCGACGGCGTCGCGCCAGGCGCGCTGTCCGAGCGCGTGCGGCGCATCGGGACTCACGTCGCCCGGGGCGCTCTGACCCTGGACACCGATCGCGAGCGGTGGCTGGAGGCGCTCGCGGGGTGGCTCAAGGAAGGGGGTGCGGGGTGAGCACGCGCGCGCAGATTCGGCGGCACCTCGGGGTGCTCGACGATATAGGCGGCATCATGGGCGCCATGAAGAACATTTCGCTCATGGAGACGCACAAGATCGCCCGCTTCCTTGTCCACCAGCACCGCGTACTGGCGGGCGTCGAGGCGGCCGCGGAGGATTTCCTCGGCCATCATCCGGAATACGGATACCGCTCGCGCCCCGGGGACTCCGACCTCATTGTCGCCATCGGTTCGCAAAGGGGGTTCTGCGGTGATTTCAATAAATCGCTCGCGGATGCCGTGTTTGAGCACAGACGCCACTCGGCCGCGCCGCCGCCCCGCGTAGTGGCAGTAGGCCGCAGGCTGGCCTCGAACCTTTCCCGGGAGCCCGGCATCGTCGCCACGCTGGATGGGCCCAGCGTGGCCGAGGAAGTGCAGCCGGTTCTGCACCGCCTGATGAATTCCCTCGCCGAACTTCAGGCGGAGGCGGGGCGGGACGGGCCGATTGCGGTAACCGTCTTTGCTCATCGCGACGGCGAAGCCGGGGTTGCCTCCCGCCCCATATTGCCGGTGCCTCGCACCGGGTCTGCGACCCCGCGTTTCTCTAGTCCGCCGTTGCTGAACCTGGAGGCGGGGACGTTCTTTCCGCAACTGGCCAACCACTACCTCTGGGCGCAGATGCACGACGTGTTCTACGGTTCGCTGATGGCGGAAAACCGCCGTCGTCTGCAGCACCTCGAAGGAGCGACGCAGCGTATCCAGGACAAGACGGCCCGACTGCAACAGAAATACAACCTGCTGCGGCAGGAGGAGATTACCGAGGAAATCGAGGTGATCCTGCTGAGTAACGAGGCATTGCAGACCGTTCGCGGGGCGGTTCATTAAGCGATTCATGGGTCAGGCGGAGAAGATTATGAATATCGATCGAAGGTGGTTGGTTCTGGGGCCCGCGCTGTTGATTTTGGGCGGTTGCGCGGCTGAAGGCCCGGTCAAGCCGGCCGAGCTCGAGCAGAAGATCGAAGCGGCGCGCACCCGTGCGGATCACGGCGAAATCGCCGCGATCCTTGAGCAGCAGGCGCAAGCCGACATGGAAGCCGGGGAACGGCACCGCAATCTTGCGCGGGCCTACGAGCGAGGCTGGGTCTGGGCAGGCCCAAAGGCCGGTGGCGTGATCAGTGCGAGAAAGGGCAATCAGAATCAAATCGCCCATTGCGAAAATCTTGCGCGCATCTTCCAGCAAGCGGCGGCGGAGGATCTTTCCCTGGCGAGGGAGCATCGCAAGATGGCTGCCGGAGCGAAAGAATGAAACCAGAATGCCATGCGCGCTGGCTTCAACCCGCAACCGGTATCGCCCGCCTGGTGGTCGCGGTGCTGCTCGTCACGGCCGCACTCGCGGTGCGCGCGCAGCCAGCGCTGTTCCACGACCATGGGCATGGACTTTCGTTTTCGTCCGACGGCAAGGCGCTGCTCGCGCCCAGCCACGGAGGGCTCGCGGTGTACGAGGGCGGCGCATGGCGGGAGGCAGCCGGCCCGATACAGGGCTTCTCGGGCTTTTCGGTTGCCGAGCACGCTATCTACGCAAGCGGCCATTCGCGGGCGGGCGTTCCATCGGCGCACGAACCGATAGGCCTCGTTCGCAGCACCGATGGCGGCAGGTCCTGGCAACCGATTGCGCCGGGACTCGCCGGCGGGGCTGATTTTCCGCTGCTGGCGGCGGGCTATCGCTCCAAGGCGATTTACGTGGTGAACGCGCGGCCGAATCCGGCGATGCCGACGCCGGGGATCTACCTGACGCGCGACGAGGGTTTGTCCTGGCTGCGCGCCACGGCTCGCAACCTGGAGGGTGAGATCCACGGCCTTGCCGCGCACCCTCGGGAGACGGGTACGGTGGCGGTTGCGACCGGGCGGGGGCTCTACCTTTCGCGGGATTCCGGCGGAAGCTTCGTACTGGTCGATGGCAAAGAGCCGGCCACCGCCGTCGCGTTCGACTTTGGCGGCCAGCGCGTGCGCTATGCGCGGACCGTGTCGAATCAGGTGGTCGAGTCGACGCTGGACGGCCGGGGCCGCAAGGCGCTGCGTTTGCCGCGGCTCAGGCTAGATTACGTGACGTGCCTCGCGCAGAACCCGAAGGACGAGCGCGTGCTCGCGTTCGCGACGCGCCGTCGCGATGTCTACGTGACCAACGACGGCGGCATCTCATGGCGGCGCATCGCGTCAGAGGAATCGCGGCGGGTGAATCCGCGACGCGAAAAGGACGACCAGTGATCATGATTGAGAATCGAAGAGGAAAATCATGCAAGCGGTTCTAGTGCCGTCCGACTGGCGGCGAGACAGCGGTTGCGGTGAGCAATGCGAGCGTATGCGGAGAGAACCATGCAACGTGCCCTGAAGAAAAAAGTGGCGAGAGCCCGGCCCGGCGTAGCGGCCCTGCAACCGGAATCGCCGTCACTCCGCCAACAGGAAAGCGTTGAGCCCGCTGTACCGGCACGGTTGGCCGGCGATGCCCTGAGCTATCAGCAGGACTTGTGGCAGCGCAGCGTGCTTTTCCTCGACATCCTGCGCGAACGCGCCAACAACATGCTCGACCACGAACAGGCCGGTCTGCCGCCGTTGCTCGACTTCCGCTACGAGATGGTCCTCGATGCGCGCACGTTTGACGCTCCGGCGAACTACGCGCTGCTAAGGATCACCGGTGCCGGGGATCCGTGCGTCGACACGTGTCCAGACGAATCGAAACCGCCGGTGATGATCGTCGATCCGCGCGCCGGGCATGGCCCCGGCATCGGCGGCTTCAAGCACGACTCGGAAGTCGGCATTGCGCTGCGCGAAGGCCACCCGGTGTATTTCGTGACCTTCTTTCCGCAGCCTTGCCCGGGACAGACGCTGGCCGACGTGCATCACGCTCTGCGCCGGTTCGTCGCCGAGGTTGCCAAGCGCCATTCAGGCCAGGCGCCGGTGCTGTACGGGAATTGCCAGGGAGGGTGGGTGGTCGCGTTGCTGGCCGCCGACTGCGTGGGTCTGGCCGGACCGGTTGTGATGAACGGATCGCCACTGTCGTACTGGGCCGGAGAGTCGGACGTGAACCCGATGCGCCTCGCAGGCGGGCTGCTCGGCGGTGCCTGGCTCTCGCACCTGACTGCCGACCTGTCCGGCGGCGTGTTCGATGGCGCCTGGCTGGCGCAGAACTTCGAGGGCCTGAATCCGGCGCATGCCCTGTGGGAAAAGAACTATGCCGTGCTGGCGGATCCAGAGGGCGAGCGTGAGCGGTTTCTCAAGTTCGAGCGCTGGTGGAGTGGCTACTATTTCCTCGGCCGCGAGGAGATCGTGGCCATTGTCGAGAACCTGTTTGTCGGGAACAGGCTCGAGCAGGGCGTGATGCGCATCTGCGAGCATTGCGTCGCCGACCTGAAGCGCATCCGCAACCCAATCGTGGTATTCGCGTCCTCGGGCGACAACATCACGCCGCCCCACCAGGCGCTGAACTGGGTGCCCGCAATCTACCCGTCCACGGAGGAGCTCAAACTCGCGGGACAGCGCATCGTGTATCTCCTCAATCCCCATGTCGGGCATCTCGGCATCTTCGTCTCCGCGGAGGTGGCGCGGTTCGAGCACCGCGCGATCCTGGAGAGCCTGGAGGACATCGAGGCGCTCGCGCCGGGTCTGTACCAGATGAAGATCTCCAATCCGACCGGGAATCCGGACTGCCGCAAGCCGCACTATGAGGTGCAGTTCGAAGCGCGCCGCGTCGAGGACATCCGCTACGAGTATCCACGCGACTCATTCGAGCGGGTGAAGGCGGTCTCCGAGTGGAATGAATGGGCGTACGCGAGTTTCGTCAGCCCCTGGGTGCGGGCTTCCGTGAACCCCCTGGCTGCGGCATGGCTGAAGTGGCTGCACCCGATGCGAATCTCCCGCTATACGTTCTCCGAGCGCGTGGCGCCCTGGATGGCTGCGCTTGCGCCGCTCGTGGCTCAGGCGCGCGCCGAACGTCAGCCGGTGGATGCCGCGAATCCGTTCCTGCAATTCGAAAAGTCCGCCGGCAGCCAGATTGCGAGGACGCTCGACCTGTGGAGGAGCGCCGCAGATCAGTGGAACGAAAACATGTTCAGGTTGTTGTATGGGCAGCCACCCTATTTTAGGGACGATCCAGGAGCGGACGATGAAAGGCCTACTTAATGGATATTTGCAGCACGAATTTTTGGCATGCCGTATGAAAAGTCATGGATAGGGCCCTGTAAGCGAATGCATCTATCACCACAGACGGGGCAACAAGAATTGCAGGGCCATGACGTGACCCTGGGGCGGGACGAGTCTGGCCGCACGCGGATCTCTTTCCTCGGCGCGAGCGGAACGGTGACCGGATCGCGGTACCTGGTCGAAGCCGGTGGGCACAAGATACTGGTGGATTGCGGCCTCTTTCAAGGCTACAAGCCGCTGCGTTTGCGCAATTGGGCGCCATTTCCGGTATCACCGTCAGGAATTGACGCGGTGGTTCTCACGCACGCGCATCTCGACCATAGTGGTTACTTGCCTGCGCTGGTGCGCGACGGATTTCGCGGGCCGGTCTTTTGCAGCGAGGGGACGCGTGAACTGGCGGAAATCCTGCTCCCGGATAGCGGACGCCTGCAGGAGGAGGAAGCGCAGTACGCCAACCGGAAGAGATTTTCGAAGCATCACCCGGCATTGCCGCTGTATTCCGAGGACGACGCGAAGAATGCGCTCAAGCGCTTTCGAGCCATTGAATTCGGCAAGTCCTTCGATCTGGCGCCGGGCGTGCAGGTCCAGTTGTACCCAGCCGGGCATATGGTTGGGGCGTCATGCATTAGGCTCTCCTGCAAGGACGGGACAGTCCTATTTTCCGGCGACATCGGCCGACCGAACGACGCGATACTGTCAGCACCCACGACCGGGCTCGAGGCAGATTACTTGGTGGTCGAGTCGACATATGGCGACAGGGTGCATTCATCGGAAGATGCCGAGGCGGCGCTCGCGGAAGTCATCAATCGCACCGCGGCGCGTGGCGGGATCGTCGTCGTCCCCTCGTTCGCGGTGGGCCGTGCCCAGGCGCTCATGTACTTCATGTGGCGGCTCAAATCCAGCGGGAGGATTCCCGATCTCCCCGTATTCCTGAACAGCCCGATGGCGACGGACGCGACCGCGGTCTACCATCGTCACCGCGCGGAGCACCGGCTCTCTCCGGAACAGTGCAAAGGAATGTGCACCGTGGCGAAGATTGTGCGCTCGGTCGAGGAGTCCCGCGCCCTGAACAGGATCAGGCATCCGGCGGTGATCATTTCGGCAAGCGGGATGGCCACCGGCGGCAGGGTGCTCCATCACCTTAAAGCCTTTGCGCCCGATCCGAAGAACACCATTCTCTTTGCCGGCTATCAGGCCGGCGGCACCCGCGGTGCCCGCCTCGTGGCTGGCGAGCGCGAGATCCGCATTCATGGCGAGGATGTGCGGGTTCGGGCGGAAGTGCTCAATATCGACAGCCTCTCGGCGCACGCGGATGCTGGCGAAATCATCTCGTGGCTGCGCACGTTCGGACGGCCCCCTCGGCGAACGTTCGTCACGCACGGCGAGCCGACCGCCTCAGACGCGCTGCGCCGGCGTATCGAGCGCGAATTCGGATGGGAGGCCGATATTCCAGAGCACCTGCAATGCGTCGAGTTGGACGGCGGGGAGACCGGCGCGAAGGACGCGACATGAACGGTCATGGCTCCCATTCGCTTCGCCTAAAGCGGGTTGGCATCGACACCTACCAGGAAGCGGTCGTCTACATGCATCGCGATTGCCACGTATGCCGGTCCGAGGGCTTTGCCGCCCAGTCGCGCGTCCTTCTGCGCTGCAATGGCGTGGAGTTGATTGCGACCCTTAACGTGGTCGAATCGTCCATTGTCTCGCCGGGCGAGGCGGGGCTTTCGGAAAGCGCGTGGCGCAAGTTCGGCGCGCGCGACGGGGAGCTTTTGGAAGTCGAGCCGATGCCGCTGATCGAATCATTGGCTCGGGTGCGCGGCAAGCTGTACGGGGAGCGGCTCAGCGACGCAGACCTGCGGGCCATCGTCGAGGATATCGCCGCGGGACGCTACGCCGATATCCAGCTCGCGGCTTTCGTATCCGCCTGCGCCGGCGGGCGGCTTGATCGTGAGGAGATCGTCGGGCTCACGCGGGCGATGATCGATTCGGGAGACAGGCTGGCGTGGCCGCGCGGCGAGAAGATTGCGGATAAGCACTGCGTCGGTGGACTTCCGGGCAATCGGACGACGTTGATCGTGGTCCCGATCCTCGCCGCTGCCGGCCTGACGATGCCCAAGACTTCGTCCCGGGCGATCACGTCGCCCGCTGGGACGGCGGACACGATGGAAACGCTTGCCCCCGTCGACCTTGACCTCGCGTCAATCCGCCGCGTGGTGGAGCGGGAGGGCGGTTGCATTGTATGGGGTGGTGCAGTGGGGCTGAGCCCCGCGGACGATGCCCTTATTCGCGTGGAGCGGCCGCTGGACCTGGACAGCGGCGCGCAACTCGTTGCCTCGGTCATTTCGAAGAAGGTCGCGGCCGGATCGACGCACGCAATCATCGACATTCCGGTCGGCCCGACAGCCAAGGTTCGCTCGCCGGCGGCGGCGCGCGCACTGGGTGAGACGCTCGAGCACGTAGCTGCCCGGGTCGGGCTCCTGGCAAAGATCATCGTCACTGACGGAACGCAGCCGGTCGGTCGTGGAATCGGGCCGGCACTGGAAGCGCGTGATGTGCTGCAGGTCCTGCGCGGCGAGCGCGCCGCGCCGGCGGATCTTCGAGAGCGGGCGCTGGCCCTGGCCGGTGCGTTGCTCGAGCATCTCGCGGCGGCTCCATTCGACAAGGGAATCTTGCGCGCGAGGCAAATTCTGGACAGTGGTGCGGCATGGCGCAAGTTCGAGGCCATCTGCGAGGCGCAAGGCGGGCTGCGCGAGTTGCCCCACGCAGCGCATACGCGGCCCTGGCCCGCCGCGTACGGCGGTACGGTAATTTCCATAGACAATCGCAGCCTCGCTCGGGCAGGAAAACTCGCCGGAGCGCCGCGGGATCCGGGGGCTGGAATCGACCTGCACGTTCGTCTCGGCGCGCGGATTGCCCGAGGCGAACCCCTGTTCACGCTACACGCCGATTCACCGGGTGAACTCGACTACGCGCTTGCTTACGTCAAGGCGCATCCGATGCTGATTCATGTGGAGCGGGACTCGTGACGCCGGTCGTGTTCGCATTCCCGGGTAACGAGGCGATGGCCGATGCGCTTTCGGCGCGGTTGTCGGCCGAGCGTGGCGCTTGCACCGTGCGGCGCTTTCCGGACGATGAGTCGTATGTGCGCGTCGAAACTGCGGTTTCCGGTCGCGACGCGATCCTGGTCTGCACGCTCGACAGGCCGGATGGACGAATCGCGCAGCTCTTGCTCCTGGCATCGGCCGCGAGGGAGTCGGGCGCCTTGCGGGTAGGGTTGGTTGCGCCGTATCTCGCGTACATGCGCCAAGACGCCCGATTTACTCCGGGAGAATGCGTGAGCGCGAAGGTATTTGCGCAGTGGATCGAGCTGCACTTCGACTGGCTGGTCACGGTCGACCCGCACCTGCACCGCTTCGCGCACCTGGCGGAGCTCTACTCAATCCCCGCGCGCGCCGCGCATTCCGCACCGGTGATCGCCGCATGGCTGCGTGAAAACGTCCCGGCACCGGTGCTGGTCGGGCCGGACCAGGAGAGCGCGCAGTGGGTGGAAGAAGTAGCGTCCCTCGCGGGCGTACCGAGCATCGTGCTCGCCAAGCGGCGCCGCGGCGACCGCGACGTGGAGGTGTCGGTCCCGGAACCGGCAAAGCTCGCCGGCCGCACGCCGGTACTGGTGGACGACATTGTATCCACGGCGCGCACTATGATCGCGGCGGTGCGCCACCTGCGCGAGGCGGGCCTCGCGCCACCGGTGTGCATTGCCGTGCATGCGGTCTTTGCCGGCGACGCGCTCCATGCGCTGCACGCCGCCGGCGCCGGTCGCGTCGTAAGTTGCGACACCATTCCGCACCCCACGAACGCCATTGCCCTCGAGGGGGTGCTTTGCGCGTCCGTTGCGGGCCTGCTTGGCAACGGCGCGTCCCCGGCCATCGACGGAAAGGCAGCCGTGTGAGTACGCGCAAGCCGATGCCCGTAGTAGTTGCCGTGGTAGCGATCGGCGGCTTGCTCGGGGCACAAAGCGCCATGGCGGATATGATTCCGCCGGTGCACTTGCCGGTGGACTGGCTCCTCGAGTGGCTGTCGCACGTGCTGGTAGGCGCGAGCGCTGCAGTTGCCGGAGTGCTCGCGCATCGCGCCTGGTCCCGGCGGCGCTGGCAGCGCGCGCCGGCCGCAGTGACCGTAGAGTCGATCCTGGCGGTCGATTTGGTGAATTCGACCTGGCTGGCGACGCATCATGGGGAAGAACTGGCAATGCGCGCGCGCAACGTACTCGAACGGCGCGCGCTCGCCGCGGGCAAGTCAAACGGCGTTTCGTTCGTGGAAAATACGGGAGACGGGAGCATGATGGCGTTTCCCTCGGTCCCTGCCGCCGCGCGGGCGGCCACCGAACTGTTGCGGGGCCTGCAAGACCGCCCGCCGGAAATGGCCCCGGGCCCGATGCTTGAGGTCAGGGCCGCAATTACTTATGGGCAGATTCTGCTCGATTCGCGCGGGTCTCGCCACGGAGCCGTGATCAACGAGGCCTTCCGGTTGATGGGCGTGCCTGATGAAGCATTCGTGAAAGTCGACGGGGAAGAGCGCCTGACTGAAATCCCGGACCGCAATCGGGTTTTCCTGGATGAGGACGCGGTCAAGGAACTGGGATCGGCTGGATTCACGCTGCGGCAGGTGGGCGTCTGCCGTCTAAAGGGTTTCAGCGGGTTTCATCGAGTGCACGAATTGCTCTGGAAGCGTGGAGAAACCTGATTTTGAGCCCACGAGCCTTGTGCGGGGCCCGGGCCTTTCTTTATCCGGTGGAGGCTAGCCCGTGAAAGCGCTGTTGGTCATTGTCATTGTTGTCGTAGTGGTCGCCGGCATCGCGGTGGGTGGTTACCGCTTTTCCACGCACGAAATGCAGCCCGTCCAGGCCCCGATCGTGCCACGGCAGGAAACAGCCAAACCGGCCGCAGTGCTGCACAAAGGTCGCGGCATAGTGACGGGGGTAAGTGCGCCTGACGGCTATCTCGAGCTCAAGCATGAACCGATCCCCTCGATGCGCATGGACGCAATGCAAATGGGCTTTGCGGTCGCCGACAAGAGGCTGCTCGAAGGACTAAAGAAGGGCGACGAGATAGAATTCGAGATGGGCGGGCTGCCGAACAAGGACGGCGACTTCGTCGTCGAGCGGTTGGAGCGGCGCCCGGATGGCAGGCCAGGATCGCGGCGTTGATCCGCAACTGCGCCATGATAATTTCCGTAAAAGGCAATCCATCCGGCCTGGAAGCGGCTCCAGCAGCCAATCTCTAGAAATTAAAGTCAAACATTTATCGGACAGGCCGGGATGAGCGAAGCGCGCGAGCTCGACCTTGCCCTGATGATGGCCGACCTGTGCGGCTACACGGCGCTGACCGAGACGCACGGCGCGCTGCAGGCTTCCGAGACGGTCCTGCGCTTCGTGCGGCTGGTGGAGGCGAGCCTGGAGCCCGGCGTGCGCATCGTCGACAGCATCGGCGACTCGGTGTTCTGCGCCGGCGAGGACACGCTTGCGGTGGTGCGCACCGCGTTGCGCCTGCGCGAGGCGGTGGGCCGCGAGCCGGGGTTCCCGCGGGTCAGCACCGGCATCCACCGCGGGCCGATCGTGGAGCGCGAGGCACGGCTGTTCGGCGGGCCGATCAACCTGACCGCGCGGCTGACGTCGCACGCCGCCGGCGAGCAGATCCTGTGCACCGCGCCGATCGCCGGCGCAATTGCCGCGGTTGCAGGCGTGGACTGCCGCCCGCTCGGCGAGCAGCATTTCAAGAACGTGGCCCATCCGGTGGACCTCTTCGAGCTCGTGCAGGCGGACGAGGCCCGCGCAACCATAGCAATCGACCCGGTCTGCCGCATGCAGGTGGACGTCGACAGCGCGGCCGCCAGGGTCGAGCACGGCGGCAAGACTTACTGGTTTTGTTCCAAGCACTGCGGTCAGGTGTTCGCGGCTTCGCCCGGGCTCTACACCTGACGTCGTTTACCGGAGAGTGTTCATGCAAGTACGCAGATCGATCGTGGCCTGCATCCTCGGGACCAGCCTGTGCGTCGCGGCCATTCCCGCCCCGGCGCAGCACCAGCACGACCCCGCCATGCACATGGCGGCGGCGCAAAAGCCCGCTGCGGACGGGCGCGTCCCGGTCCGGTTCCCGGCGATGCTGCGCGAGCACACGCTGGCCAACATGCGGGACCACCTGCTTGCGGTCGCGGAAATCCAGGAGGCCCTTTCAAAGGGTGCGTTCGACGCCGCGGGCAGGACCGCGGAAGAGCGCCTCGGGATGAGCTCGCTGAAGCTGCATGGCGCCCACGAGGTGGAGAAGTTCATGCCGAAAGGGATGCAGGACATCGGCACCGCCATGCATCGAAGCGCGAGCAAGTTTGCGCTGGAGGCGCAGAACGCCTCGGCGACCGGCGACCTCAAGCCGGCCCTCGCCGCGCTTGCCGTGACTACGCAGGCCTGCGTGGCCTGCCACGCCGCCTACCGGCTCAAGTAGGCCGCAATCCGCCGCGGCCTGCTAAGGCTGCCCGCCGGTTCTCAAAGCATCTCGAGCGCCAGCGCGATGCCCTGGCCGCCGCCGATGCACAGCGTGACGATGCCCCGCTTCAGGCCGTCGCGCTGCATCGAGTGCATGAGGCGCGTGGCCAGCACCGCGCCCGAAGCGCCGATCGGGTGGCCATGGGCGATCGCGCCACCCTCGACGTTGACGATGTCCTCGGCAAAGCCCAGCTCGCGCAGGCATGCGAGCGCGATGGCCGCAAAGGCCTCGTTGATCTCGACGCGCTGCACGTCGCCCACCTTCCAGCCGGCGCGCTCGAGCGCCTGGCGCACCGCGGGCACTGGACCGAGGCCGAAGAAGCCGGGTTCCACCGCGCCCACGCCGTAGGACACCAGTTTCGCCATCGGCTTGAGGCCGTTCTTTTCGGCCCAGCCGCGCTCGGCGACGATCATCGCCGCGGCGCCGGTGTTCAGCCCGGGCGCGTTGCCGGCGGTGATGGTGCCTTCCTTGCGGAATGCGGGCTTCAGTTTGGCAAGGCTTTCCGCCGTGGTCTCCGGCCGGTTGTGCTCGTCCTTGTCGAAGACGGTCGGGCCCTTCCTGCCGGGCACTTCGAACGGCACGATCTCGGCGCCGAATTTTCCCGCTGCCTGCGCCGCGGAAAACCGCTGCTGCGAACGCAGCGCCCAGCGGTCCTGGTCGGCGCGGCTGACGTTGTTCTTCGCCACGAGGTCCTCGGTGTGCCAGCCCGAATGCTGGCCGGAGAACGCGTCGTTGAGCCCGTCGTACAGCATGGAGTCGTAGGACGTGACGTCGCCCATGCGGGCGCCCCAGCGCGCCTGCGGCATCAGGTAGGGGGCGCGGTCCATGTTCTCCATGCCGCCCGCGATCGCGCAGTCGAGCATGCCCGCCGAGATCTCCAGCGCCGCGCTGACGATGCCCTGCGCGCCCGAACCGCACACGCGGTTCACGGTCAGCGCCGGAACCGTAACGGGGAGCCCGGCGCCGATGCCCGCCTGGCGCGCCGGGTTCATCTTCACGCCCGCCTGGATGACGTTGCCCATCACCAGCGCCTGCACCTTGTCAGCGGCGAGGCCGGAACGCTTGAGGGTTTCGCGGATCACGGCGGCGCCGAGCGCCGGGGCCGCCGTGTCCTTGAGCGAGCCGCCGTAGGTGCCGATGGCGGTGCGCACGGGATTGCACAGAACGATTTCGCGTGTGGTCATGGTCTTCTCCGGGTTTGGCTTGGATGGGTTGCTAGGGCGCGGGCTTGTCCACCCGCACGCCCTGGCCGTCCTCCACCGCGATGACCACCGGGATTCCGTGGCGCACGCTCTGGGTGACGGTGCAGAAGGCTTCGAACTGGGCGAGGATGCGATCGAGGTGCTCGATGTCTCCGCCCGGCTTGCCGAGCCGGATGGTGACGTCGATTTCGTTCACCCTCAGGCGCTTGTCGGCGTCGCGGCCGACGATCGCGGTGCCCGTGGTGGTGATGCCGCCGGCATCCTGCTTGAACTTGTTCAGCGCGAAGAACAGGCTGGCCGACAGGCAGTTGGTGACTGCGGCGAGCAGGAGCTGGTTCGGCGAAGGCCCTTCGCCCGCGCCCAGCGGCACGGGCTCGTCGGCCAGCACGTGCGGAATGCCGGCGCCGAAATCGACGAGGAACTGGTAGTTGCTCTTCTGGGTGATGGTGACGCTGGCGTTTTCGCTCATGCTCGGGCTCCCGGCGCGAATCGGGCAAATGATGCGCCGCGGGGCGATCCGCCCGTTGACATGGATCAACCCGGCTGCGCGGGAACTAAGCCGTGGCCTGCGCCAGTACCAGCCGGACGGCGAGCAGCACGCCCCCGACTAGCAGCGCGGCTGCGATCACGCCGGCCACGATGACCGGGACGACGGGCAGCCGGGCGAAGTCGGCCTGCAGGTCGACGCGCTTGCGCACGCCGAAAAACGACCAGAAGATCGCCTGCAGGATCTGGAGAACGAGCGGCCCGCGGGCCGCCTCCTGGGGATTGCCGGTTTTCACAGCGCGTCCATCACGCGTACCAGCCGGGCGCGCACCTCAGCGGCGATTTCATCCACCCCGGGCCGGTCCACCAGCTGCAGCACGGCGTTGGGGTCCATGAACTCGACCACCGTCTTTCCGGTTTCGTCCACGCGCACGACGACGTTGCACGGGAGCAGCGCGCCGATCTGGGGCTCGAACTCAAGGGCGCGCGCGGCGAACTGCGGATTGCAGGCGCCGAGGATCTTGTAGGCGGGCCGCTCGAGGCCGAGCTTCTTCTTCAGCGTCGCCGCCACGTCGATCTCGGTCAGTACGCCGAAGCCTTCCTTGGCGAGGGCAGCCGTGACGGCCTCGATTGCCTTTTCATAGGTCAAGTTCACTGTCTTGCCGAATACGTACTTGCTCATGATCTGCCTCCCGGTTTGGTCTGCTCCCTGCGGCGGGGAACTACCCCGCCTTCTTCTCGAGCGGGCAGCTGTTGATGCCCAGCACCGTATACAGCGGGCAGAAGCCGAAGATCCCGGTGAGCAGCGGCACGAGGCCCACGAGCCCCCACCAGCGCGCATTGCCTTCGAGGAACACCACCAGCAGCAGCAATCCCGCGCCCACGGCGATCCGGCCGACCTTGTCCACGCCACCGACGTTCGCTTTCATGTCCGACTCCTTGTGCATTGGTTGTTGATGCACACATTGTCGGAGCGGGGTCCGGGTATGTCTGTGACCCGGGTTACACAGGCACTTGCGGCGCCGGACTAGCCTGCGGCGAGGGCCGCCAGCGCCTTCGGGTCGGTCACCGTCACCCGCTCGCGCGCGAGCTGCACCCAGCCGCGGTGCTCGAAGCTGCCCAGCAGCCGGCTGATGACCTCGCGCGCGCTGCCCAGCTCGTCGGCGATCGCCTGGTGCGAGGCGTTCAGCACCGGGCCGCGATGCACGAGCAGCCGCGCCAGGCGCTCGTCGACGCGGTGGAAGGCCACTTCCTCCACCAGTTCCATGACCTCCGCGAGCCGCGCGCCGAGCATGCCGAACACGAACTCGCGGAAGGCCGGCACGGCGAGCAGCAGTTCCTGGAACAGCCCGGCCGGGATGTGGAACAGCGTGACTTCGGTCTCGGCCACGCCGTTTGCGGAGTACTCGCTGTGGCCGAGGAGGCACCCGCTCGACAGGATGCAGCTTTCGCCCGTCTGGACGCGGTAGAGCAGGATCTCGCGGCCGTTCGGCGTGGTCTTGCCCACCCGCACGACGCCGTCGATGACGAGCGGAAAGCCGGTGCACGGGGCGCCCGGTGAAAACAAGGCGGTGCCGGCCGGCACGGTATGCAATGCTCCCTTCGCGTACAGCGCCGTGCGCAGCGCCTCGGGCAGCCCGCGCAGCGCAGGGAACAGGGTTTCGATTTGCTCTGCTGCCGCACTTGAGATCATGGCCGGGCGTGTTCGCCGTGGATGGACGCCACAATTTTAAGCTGTACGCGGTCCTTCAGGTTTTGCAGCAGCCCCGTTCCTGCTGCACGGGCGGGCAGGGCACCGAACCGTAGCTGCAGAATACGCAGCAATCGCCGGGTTTGGGCTTGAGGCGCGCGCCGCAGCCGGCACAGCCGTGGAAGAACAGGCAGGCGTCCGTCGGCATCGTTTCCGTGCTCACGTAGCCGCAGTGCGGGCAGGTCAGGGTCGATTCGAGTAAGACTTCGCTCATGGTCGCAGGTCAGCCAAAGATGATGACGCCGGCCACGATTGCGGCGTCGAGCAGGATCCATCCGATGCAGGCAAGGTAGATCGTCTTGTCGCCCTTCTGGAACCCGTACACGAACCACAGGCAGGCGGACAACAAGTAGGCCAGCCAGGACAGCAGCGACACGCCGCCGACATCGTGCCTGACCCAGACTATGAAGACCTGCGGCACAGTCATCAGCATCGTGAATACGGACATGCCGCGCAGCACCTTCTCAAGCAGGCTGACCGGCTGCGCATCTTTGGAAGCTTTGACGCAAGACGCGTCGGCGGGAAGCATCGTCATCGGGTCCACCTTTCGGCCAATCGCAGCCATGTCCAATACGCAGCCACAGCCCATGCGTGGATCACGAATGCGCCAGCGGCGTAGTTGCGGGATTTGATCTGGCTTGCCGGCAGACGGGCGCGGGTGAACCGGATCACAGGACCCTGGGCTTTGATCTCCCGTGCCCACTGCGTCAATCGTGCAAACACGGCGGTCGTCACCGGGACCGCCGCGCAACCATCGTGCAGAAGCGCTTCACCGTGTCGCCGGGCGCGGGGAATGCGTCAAACTTCAGGTACTCGACCGCCCAGCCTGCGAAGGCCTCTTCAAGGGAATGCTCGCCGAACAGGCAATAGTCCCCGGGCGTGAACATCCCCATGAAAGTCGTCCCTTCGATCAGCACGTTCACGGCGGCCACGCCGCCGGGGCGGACGGCGGCGCGGATGCGCGCAATCATTGCATGGGCGTCCGGGCAGGCGAAGAACATGGCGAGGCCGATCGCCACGACCGAGTCATACTCTTGTGAAGGTGCGTAGTTCCGCAGGTCGGCTTGCCGCGCTTGGACCGGGAGCACGCCTGCCGCGGCCCGCCCTGCAAGGCTTTCCACTGCGGCGGCGCTCGCATCAAGCGCCAGCACCATGCAGCCGCGCGCTGCTGCCGCCAGCGAAAGGTTTCCGAGTCCGCAGCCCAGGTCGAGCGTCTCGCCCGAGAGGAAAGGCAGAACCGCCTGCTCAAAGGGATTGAGCGCGTATTCGCCCGCCGCGGCCTGGCGGCGGAACTGGGTGTCGAAGAATTCGACGGAGCGGTTGGGGAGGTCAGCAGGCATCATGCATCTAAAATTACAAACATTTTCTTCAAGAAAGTGACTCCAGGAGCCGCGTTTATGTCAGTTTATATGCCGGAAACAGAAATTCACGCCACGAGCTTCTGGAGCCCATTGGGTACGTGCTTCTTCGCATGCTAGAGGTCGTATTGCATCTGCAGGCGGAGCTAGAAGTCGGCCTTGTTGCCGAGTGCGGATGCAAGGCGTAGCGCCATGTCGGCGGTTACTCCGGCTCGTCCGTTGATGACCGCGGAAAGGGTCTGCCGTGAGACCCGCAATCGCCTTGCAGCCTCGGTCACGCTTAGTCCGTCCGGGAAGAATTCCTTAAGGATCTGCCCGGGGTGAGGTGGGTTGTACATTTGCATGGCGGCCTCTCAGTCCTTGAGTTTGTGCAGACCCTAGCCGAGGATATCCATGTCCTCGGGGCTCTCGGCGGTATGCAGCGCATACAGTCGCCAATACGGAAACCGCCCTTGCGCGGTTCAGAGTGCACCAGCATCATCCCGCATCTTGTTGATTCACCCAAGAGCCACGACAGTCATGGCGCCTGAGACGCCCGCAACCTCACGATCGGCGAGTACCCGTTGCTGCCCCTTCGGCAAGTACCCCTGCGCAAGCGCGCGCTCGAGGCAGGCGATGCTCGCGAGTCCGAGCACGCCCTCGACTTTGGTGTGGTTCTGCAGCTTGGCGGCGCGGTTCACCGGGTCGCCGATGATCGAGTATTCGAGGCGGCCCTCGTCGCCGATGACGCCGCAGGTGACCGTGCCCGCCTCCACTCCGATGCCCACGCCCGGCGCCGGAAGGCCTTTCGCTTCGCGCGCCATGCACCAACCGACCAGCGCCGTGAGCAGTTCGTCCGCACAGCGCATTGCGTCCGCACAATGAGTGCCGGACGCCCGGGTGGCGCCGAAGGTCACCATGATGCCGTCGCCGACGTAGGTCGACACGCTGCCGTTGTTCCTGTGGATGATCGGCACGGCCACGCGCTGGTATTCGCGCAGCAGCTCGATCAGGCTGGCAGGGGCGAGTTCGGCAGCAAGTTTGGTAAAGCCGCGCAGGTCGATGAACATCGCCGCCGCTTCGCGCTGCTCGCCGTCCCCAGAGTGGAGCAGTTCGTCGGCGCGCGCCAGCCGCTCGGCGATTTCAGGTGAGAAAAAGCGCGACAACTGTGAAAGCGCTGCCTGGTCGCCAACTGCCTGGAACAAGAGCTGCCGCGCGCGTGCCACCGAAACCGAGAGCACGAGGGTCACTATCAGGATAGAGACGACACGATCCACTTCCCCGCCAACCAGGATCTTGGCCGAAGTCATGTACTCGACGTAGTCGTGCGTCACGAGTGCCGCGCCGCCCGGTTCCGCCAGCGCATACCCAAGCAGGGCCAGCCATCCGCCCGCGGCTACCAGGCCCGTAAACATCACGTAGCCGGGCGTGATGGTCAGCGCGCGCAGTACGATGAAAATGTATACGTAAAGGAGCGTCGGCGCCTTGAGGTAGAACGCCGCCGGTTGGGAATACTGGATGTGGAAGCTCCAGATCGTGATCATCAGCATCGAAATATCCACCAGCACCGAAGCGATCTTCAACACGGGGGTGAGGCGGTTGCGGTATGCGAGCACTAGCCGCAGCAACGTGAACGCGGCGTAGATGCCGAGCGCCCACGGCACCGGACGGAATGTCGCGTCTGCGGGGGAAGTGCTGGGCGCGACGAGGTACAAAGTACCGAGCACCGCAATCAGCGACGCCTGCACCCAGCCAATAAGGATCTCACTTCGCTTTTGTAGTTCCTCGAGGGCGCGCTCCACGCGCGCCGGGAGGTGCATGTCCGGCCTGATCCGCCACAATCCGAGCCAGCTCAGTACCGATTTGTCGTGGGGCGGGTTCGGTTCCATGTGACAGTTAGTCGCGCACGAATGCCGAAACCTTTCATGCGCTCCGCCGACGGTATCGGTCACGCAGGAGCTTCGCGCCAATCGGCAGCGCGGTCACCAGACCCAGACCCAGGGCGGTGTACATGAATCGATCCGACTCGCCGCTGGACAGTTCCGTGCCGAAATGGGCCAGCAGAAAGCTCATGGGGATGATGCCCGCGAGCGTGGCGAGGGCGAAGCGCCAGGGCGAAAGCAGCGTCAGGCCTGCGGCGTAGCTCACCAGGTCGAACGACACAAAGGGCAGCAGGCGGCTGACGAAGACGATGCCAGTCAATGCGTTCTGGGACCCGATCAGGCCGGTCGAGAGGCGCTCGCCGAACCATCGGTACAGCGCGGCCTGGCCGACCAGGCGGGCGACGCCGAACGCCGTCAGTGCGCCTATCTCCGCGCCGACGACCACGTAAAGCGTGCCCCAAAGATGCCCATACGCCGCACCGGCAGCCATCGCGATCGGCGCGCTGGGGATCGGACTGATCGCGACGGAAAGCACCATCAGCGCGATGATTGCGATGGGCCCCCAAGGGCCCAGCCGTTCAACCAGCGCGTGCAGTGCCGCACTGTCGAGGAGTGTGCCGAGTGTTCCCGTCTGGTGCAGTACGAGGTAGATCGCAACAAGGATCGTCACCAGGATCACGGCGGCAATTGCGGCGAACCAGCGGCTGCTGGGTTTGCGGGTGGGCACATCCATGAATGAAGTCCCGCGCCTACCGGATCGCCAGGCGCGCGTGAAGTTTCAGGCCGACCCAGCTTCCGGGCAGCGCGCTGGCGATCCACAGCCAGCCGTGCAGGCTGGTACTGGCAATGCCAGAAAAGAACGCGCCGACGTTGCAACCGAACGCTATACGTGCGCCATACCCCATCGCGACGCCGCCCAGCATCGCGACCAGCACGGCGCGCGGAGTGGGGCCGAGGCGCGGCCTGAATCCGCCCGCCCAGCCTGCCGCCAGGAAGGCGCCTGCAAGAATCCCGATATCCATGACCGAGGTTACGTCAGAAAGCACCCCTGACTCGAGCGATTCGCGCTGGAATGCCGCGGCCCAGAATTCGCTTGCGCCCGGTTCCCAGCCCAGCGCCACTGCCGCCTTCGCTCCCCACAGCGTGAACGCCCAGGTGATCGACCACGGGTGGCCCGCCACAATCAGCGTCAGAAAAGCCAGCCCGGCGAGGACAAGCGCCCCGACCTCGGGAGTCCAGGGGCCGCGCCAGACTCGCTGCAGCGATGCGGCAATCCGGGGCGATGCATCGGCGCCGGCCCCGGGGAGCCTGCCGAGCAGGCCATGCAGCACGCCGAACAAGGCCAGTTGCAACACGACCGCAATCGGCCACCCGAGCGCGTCCCCAAGGGCCATGGGTTCAAAAGCGGGGAGCCGCTCCCAAAGACCCATGTGAAGGCTCGCCCAGAACGCACCGGCGCAGAAGGCGCCGAGGACCAGGACCATGCGCCCTTGCCCGGCGCCTGCTGCATAGAGGGTGCCCGACCCGCACCCGCCTGCCAGCTGCATGCCGATTCCGAACAGGAACGCGCCCAGTGCCACCGGTATGCCGGCCGGGGCGATTGCGCCGACTACTTCGCGACCGAAAAATTCACCTTGGGCGAGGACCGGCGTAAAGAGCAGCGTTGCTGCGGCGAGCATCAGGATCTGCGCCTGCACGGCGCGTACCCCGCGGCCTTCGAGCAGCCGCCGGTAGGCCGACGCGAAGCCGAAGGACGAATGGAAGAGCGTGATTCCCAGGAGGATGCCGATTGTGGCAAGCAGGACCATTCGCGGGCCCTGGCCCCAGACGGCTGCGATCAGTAACGCGCAGATCGCGGCCGCGCTGCAGAGCGGTCCCGCCTGCACCTTTGGCAATCAGTTCCTCACGACGAGCTTGTAGTCGGGCGTGGGATTCAAGGGGCAGGAATAGACGTAATTGCCGGCCTTGAGTTCGATGGCGTAGTCCTGCGTCTTCCCGGAGGTCAATCCCCCACCGGATACGCTCGGCAGCCGGGCACGATCGACCAGAGATTCGCCGCGCACCCAGAAGCCAAGTTCATAGGGCACGTTCTTGTTGGTTACGCGAAAGATGTACTTGCCCGGCCTGAGTTCGATCGTCTTAGATTCCGCCACCCGTTGCCTGCCGCCGCGCGCGTTGATCGCCTCGCAATCCTTCGCCGCGGCAGCCTTGAAGCCGCGGTCCCGCCCGTCCTCACTCTCCAGGAACTGGCAGGGGATCTGGGTCAGTTCGATCAGCGGGGATTTGGGCCCGGACTGTGCCAAAAGCGACGCCACCGGTGCGGCAAGCACCAAGCCAGCAATCAATATTTTTCGAAGGTCCATGGCGGGAAGTTCAACGGGTTGCTACTGCGAGGGCCATGTCCAGCTCGGACATCGTGGCCGCTATGGAAATCGGAAGATGCGCGAGGATTTCCAGTTCGCGATCCTCGAGTACGTCTTCCCGGGGGTGCTTCTCTCGCCACAGTGCGATCTTGCGATCACGTGCGTGGAGCAGCTCGATGATGTGAGGCCGGTACAGCAGGAACATGGCACCCAGCCAGCGATTGACTGGCCAGGACGGATTTGCATGATCGATGCGGAAGCAGTCGAGCATTCTGACGACCTCGTCGGCCGGGTACCAGGTGTCGCCGGTCACCCAGCGGTTCGGTGCGAACAGGCCGATCGGCGCGCCGTAGGCATCCATCGATATGGAGATCAGGTGGCAAAGCGCGTCGTTGCCCTCGGGCCAGGGTTCGGCGTGCGGCATATCCGACAGGGAGACGCCGGCCGGCATCCCGCGCGCGCGCAGGAAGGTGTGAAAATGCCCGTGCTCGCCGTGCAATCCGCGATGCGCGTGGTAGTAGTACTGCGCACCCGAATCCGCATCGAATACGTCGTCTTCCGGGTAGTGGTCGTACTCGACGAAACCATCTGCTCCGCGCAGCAGTTCGCCGACGATGTTCAAGCCGCCCTTGGCCAGGACCCGCTGGAATTCGAGCACGTCCAGCCCGGCGGCGCGCATTGACAGCAGTTCCCCCCGGGTAAGGGACGCAAGGCGCGGCACGGCGCACGCGGAATCGTGAAGCCCATCCCCTTCAGCCAATGCCGCGCGCCCGTTCATGCGCTGCCTACTTCTTCCTCGCTGCGCAGGGGTTCCTCGCTGCGCAGGGGTTTTTGGCCGCACATGGATTTTTCGCGCTGCAAGGATTTTTCGCACCAGTCTTGGTGAACCCCATTTGCACCACACCGGTGTACGCGGTCAATGCCGCGAGTTCCCTGGAATCCCAGGCCAGCGGCTTCGCCGCCATCGGAACGACCATGCAGAACTGGACCATCTGTTCCATCGTAATCCGCTTCAACTTCGACTGATCGTCCGCCATGGCAACGAGGTGCGGGTAGGGCTTTGCGAAACTGGCATTGAAAGCGTTGTTGCCCTGGTGGCACGTCACGCAGGAAAGGCCGTTGGAGCTCAGCTTGGTGTCGGACCAGAGCTTCTCGCCCAGCGCGACAAGCTCCGCTTTGTTGCCTGCAAACGGCTTGCTTCCGGCCGGACGGGTGACCAGGTTCGGGTTGACGCCGCCCGCCCCGCAGGGGTTCTTAGCCGCGCAGGGATTTTTCGCTGCACAGGGGTTCTTTTTGGCGGCACACGGGTTCTGCGCCAACTGCATCGGTGCGTTTGCGCGCGGGGCGCACGGATTGGCCGAGGCTGGTGGCACGCCAAGCAACAATCCGGACGACAGCATCGCGGCAGTCATGGGGCGAAGGTTCAGGTTCATTTGTACTCCCTTTGGTGGGTATGCGAAGCGCGCCTGCAGGGGGCTGTCGGATTCGTACCGGCAGCCGACCCGCGGATCCAACATCTTTGCGCTCGCCGTGTTGATGAGACACCGTGGTGCGCGGAAAACTTACACCAGCGCTCTATAGCTGCGTGCCGACGCGGGTAACCCAGTCGGGTGTCACGTCCAGGATCCAGCTTTCAGCACTCTTGTCCGCACCCGTCAAAATGAAGGCGGCGAGAATCAGCATCGCCACGCCCAGAATTTTTTTTCCGTTACGTCCCGCGAACAGGAGCCGCCCCCGAATGCGGCTCATCGCCTGGCGCGATAGCGTTCCAAGTACGATGAGCGGAATCCCTGCGCCGAGCCCGAACAGCGCCATGACCAGCGCGACCTGGCTCAGGTGTTCGCCTTGACTCGCAAGAGTGATTGCCGCCCCCAGCGTAGGTCCGACGCAGGGGCTCCACACAATGCCCAGGAGCAATCCGAGAGTGAACTGTCCGGACAGCCCGTCAGCCGACAACCCGGAAAGCATATTTTGTCCGGCTCCGGAGACCCCGGCGGTGGCAAGCGCAAAGCGATCCTGCAGTCGTTGTGACACCAGTAGGCCCCCGAATACAAGCAACATCACCGCTGCGACGGTGCGCAGAGCATCCGGGTCCAGGCCGGAGGTGGCACCGAGGCTGGCGAGCAGGGCGCCTACCAGCGTGAACGACAGGGCCAAGCCTCCGGCGAGCGCCCATGCGCCGAACCGATGCGCGGTCAGGGCCGATCCGATAAGAATCGGCACCAGTGGCAGAACGCACGGGGAGAGCGTGGAGAGTCCTCCCGCGGCGAACGCGATTCCGTAGGTACCCAGGCCGAACTCCATTCCCTGCTCCCGGCTACAGCGCTTTCGCGAGATCCGCGGCGATCGCGTTTCGGTCAGTCTGTGCGATTGAGCGGGAAACCTCGGTGGTCCCCTTGAACAGGATCAACGTGCTCTGGGTTCGGACCCCGAACCGCTTGAGTACCGCCTTTTGCGAGTCGAAGTCGACGCGAAAAACCGAGATGCCCGCGTACCGCTTGTCCGTGAGCAACTCTTTCAGGACCTGCTCTTGCGCCCGGCAGGTCGGACACCAGTCGGCATGCACGGCGAGCAGTACCGGCTTGCCTGCGCGCTGTGTCGCTGCAAACTCTGCATCCGAGTAGGGCCGTTCGGCCGCCGCGATCGCGCCCGACATGAACATCCCGACCGCAAGCAGCAACGCCGACCGGCAAAGTGAGTTGAATGCGCGCATTTCCCGAACCCCTTCGATGATTGGTGCCGGTTAGACCGCCTGGCAACCCGGATCCTTACAGTGCAGTCACGGCCAACTGCAACCCGTGGCGGATGTGTAAGGTTCCTGGCAGTGCCCTCGTCAGATGCCTGCCGCGGAAATTTCGCAGCAAGACAATTACGTCCCCAACCTGACAGGAACCCACCATGAAGATCGACATGAAGCACGTCCGCCTGGCCCTCGGCACCGCCGCGCTCGCACTGGCAGTCCCGATGGCCCATGCCCAGGCGAATCCCTGCGCCGCGAAGAAGAATCCGTGTGCGGCGAAATCCAATCCGTGCGCCGCAAAGAAGAACCCGTGCGGGGCGAAAGCGAATCCGTGCGCTGCGAAAAATCCGTGCGCTGCCAAGAACCCCTGCGCGGCGAAAAAGAAGTAACGCGGGGCCCACAAGCCCTGTGCCGATTGCTGGGCTGGCAACAGGACCCGGGGGAATCCGTTCGGATTTCCCCGGCCGCGGGTAAGCTGCGAACCGAAGAATGTCACGCCGGCATGGGCAATTCCTGATTGCGAACGGCAGGAGGCTTGCCGTCCTCGTCCTTTTCTTCCTGTTGGCTGGGTGCGGCGAGAAGCCGCTGCCCACGGACGGGTCGGGTGTCCGAACTGGCGCGATCGATGGATTTCTCGGCCGTCATTGGCAGCGACCGATCGGGCCTCAGGGTCCCGTTCCGGCCGGCTTCGGCACAGCGGGGCATGCGCTTGACCCGGAAGCCTGCGGCGCCTGTCATGCGGGCCAGTTCAGCGACTGGAAGGCGTCGCTTCATTCACGGGCCATGGGACCGGGCGTGCTCGGCCAGTTGGTCGACATGGCGCCGGAAGCACGCGAGGAGCACCAGGCGTGTATCCGCTGCCACGCGCCCTTGTCCGAGCAGGCGACTAGCCTGTCCGAGGCGATCGCAGACAAAACTGCACACGCACGCCCAGGGGCTCACGAGCGGGGGCTGACCTGCGCGGGTTGTCATGTTCGCCAGCACATCCGCTTCGGGCCGCCAAGGCGCGACGGCAGCGCACCGTTGGCGACAGACACCGGCCTTCCCCACGGCGGTTGGAGCGCAAGCGCCGCGTTTGAGGATTCGAAGTTCTGCGCCGCATGCCACCAGTTCGGGGAAGGCGACTTCGCCTTGAACGGGAAGTATCTCGAAAACACCTACGAGGAATGGAAGGCGAGCCGCTACGCGAAGGAAGGGCGCGCTTGCCAGTCGTGTCACATGCCGGACCGGCGCCATCTGTGGCGCGGGGTCCATGACGAACCGACCATGCGGGGCGGCGTGACGATGCGTGCATCGGATCCGGTCCGCGCGGGCCCCGCAATCCAGGCGAGCCTCGAGGTCCGCAATACCGGTACCGGGCACCGGTTCCCGACTTATGTGACGCCCAAGGTGATCGCCGAGATCTTCCAGTCCGACCGGGCAGGGAAGATGCTGCGGGGTACGCTCCGCCAATACGTGATCGCTCGCGTTGTTTCAGCGGACCTGTCGACTGAGATATCCGATACACGGCTGGCGCCCGACGAGGCGGCAACGTTCGACTATCTCGAGACCATTCACCCTAACGCTGTGTCACTGACCTACCGGATGCGCGTCGAACCCGACGCCTTTTACGCGGGCCTCTTCGAGTCGTTGCTGGCCGGCGGACCGGCCGTTCGCGGGGAAAAAATGATCCGTACCGCGCTCGCCGCTTCCCTGCGCTCCGGCTTCACCTTCAATGAGGAGCGCCGGCCGTTGCCCGGCCAGGAAGCCGGGATTCAACCACGGCGTGTTACGGTGGTTGGTGCGGACAGGCAGTACTCGCAAATCAAAGGGCATTCGCCAAGGGGAAAAGAATGACACCGCTTCGCCTCACCGGAATCCGTGCATGCGTGTTCGACGCGTACGGCACATTGTTCGACGTCAATAGCGCCGCCGCGGCCGAAAGCGACGCGTTGGGGGACAAGTGGCAGCCGCTCGCAGACCTGTGGCGAACAAAGCAACTGCAGTACACCTGGCTGCGGGGCCTCATGGGCCGCCACGCGGACTTCTGGCAGGTCACGGGAGACGCGCTGGACTACGCTATGACGAGCCTGAAGATCGCCGACCCGGTCCTGCGCACCCGGTTGATGGAGTCCTACCTCAGGCTCAGCAGTTACCCGGAGGTAAAGGGCACGCTCGAGCGCCTCAAGGCGGGCGGCATGAGGCTTGCGATCCTCTCCAACGGTTCGCCGCGAATGCTGGGGGCAGCCACCGAGAATTCGAGGATCGCCAGCCTGCTGGACGCAGTCATATCAGTTGAGGAAGTCAAAGTATTCAAGCCCCATCCCTCGGTGTATGCGCTTGCGACCACGCAGTTCGGGATCGAGCGGGAGGAGATCTGCTTCCTGTCTTCCAACGCATGGGACGCGCACGCGGCCAAGGCGTTCGGATTTCACGTGGTCTGGTGCAATCGGTTCGGCCAGGCGCCGGAGCGCATCCCCGAACTTCCGGATGGCGAAATCAGCACGCTGGCGGCCTTGCCGGAAATCCTCGGCCTGTAAAGGCTACGCCGCACTCCCGGATGAAGCCATGCGACGTCGGGGCAACGCCAAGGGCAGCAGGAAGCCGGCGGTGCAAAGCACCAGGCCGTATAGATTGGTTCCGAGCAGGATCCCGTACTTGCCACTCCCGATTGCCCAGCTGGCGGGAACCATGTCGACGGCCTGGAGCACACCGAGGGCGATGCCCGTCCAGAATGCGAGATGGAACGATGCCGGCGAATAGCGTACCCAGCGGGACAAGAGGAAGACCGGCGCCAGCCCAATGACCATGGTGCCGCTGATCGTGGTCGCCTTGAGGATGTCGGTTCCCGCAATCATCGGTACGTTGCCGAGCAGCGCAAACGCCACCATCGCCAGCGATCCGATGGTCATGGCCTTCGGCGAAGGCAGCCGGCCGGCAAGCAGCGGGAGCTCCCGCGCCACCAGCTTCGACAATGACGTGAAAGTCGAGTCCAGCGTGGAGCCGGCCGATGTGACCATCACTACGACCATCGCGAAAAATCCCGCGAAACCCAGCCCTCTTGCGACCTCCGCCGGAACGTTGCCGCTCGGCTTGAAGCCCTCGAGGCGCGCGTGCACGCCGACGAGGCTGAATGCGAGTATCGCCAGGAATCCGAGCGCTCCGGCCGCGACAAACGCCCGGAGCATGGTCTTCTCGCGCGTGATGAATCCGCGGTCGGTCAGCACCGGGTCGTGGAACGGGTAGGACACGACCTGCAATAGCGCGACCAGCAGCAGGTCGACGCCGGAACTCAGCGCGAAATCGCCTTCTGTCAGCAGTACCCGGGGAGTGTGATTCGGCAGCACGAACGCCAGCACCACGCCCAGGAACAGGATGAACACGATCGCCTGGATCACGTCGCTGAAGATCGAGCTGCGCAATCCGCCTTTCAAGCTGTAGAACAGCACCGCCGCGGTAAACAGCAGCGCCGAGAAGATAAAGCCTGGTGAACCGCTGTCGCCGTAGTAGCCGCCGACCACCGCGGTGTTGCTCCACACTTCGTTGAACAGCCGGATCAGGATCGCCGCCGAGAACGCAAGCGCCGCGCCGCGGCCGTATTTCCCGATCAGGAACGGCACCAGGCCGGTTGCGCCCTCCCGGGTGCGCAGCCGGTAGATGACCAGGCCGGCGACGGGGATCGAAAGCCAGTACGCGGCGTAGGCAAGTCCGCCGACGATGCCGTAGGCCGCCCCGAGGTTCGCCGCATTGGTCACCGACTTGGCGAATATCCAGCTGATGAAGATGCTCAACATCAGCGCCCACTCGGAGGCGGGCCGGCCCTGCGAATCGTGGCCGCGGAAAAATCCGGCCTCATCTTCGGATTTCGGCACCACCAGGTACATCACCGCGCCGAACGCGAGGAGAAATCCCCAGAACAGGTAAGTCTGCAGTTCATTCATGTGTATGGTCCTGAACCGCCGTGCGCCGGGCCGGATTCAGGTTTTTCCCCTATCGATGGCTTCCGGGACCTTGCGCGAAGCTCGGCGGAGGAACTCGATCTGGCGGGAGAAATTCGTGCAATTGGCGCACATCATCAGGTGGAGCCTCAGCATCGTCCGATCCACGGGCCCCAGAGGCTCTTCCATCGCCCGCGAGCTGAGTCTTGCGGCCTGCTCGCACGAATACATCAGCTTACCCATGTTCGCCACCAAACCAGTTTTTCGTCATGCACGTGCGCAAACTCTGCCGCGCCCTGAAAAGGATCACATGGAGATTGGACGTGGTCAGTTCGAGTTTCTTACATATTTCTTCGGCTGAGAGGCCCAACACCTCGCGCATCGAGAACACCAGCGCCTGGCGCTCCGGCATGACCTTGCAGCATTTCAAGTAGGTTTCCCAGAACTGGCTCGACTCGAAGGCTTCCTCGGGCAAACCCCAGTTCGACGGGGGGTCAATCCACTGCCCCCTCTCGCCGAATGCGCCGTCCCTGCCGTCGTCTTCCTGTAAGTCGTCCGAAGAAACCATCGGCGGGCCCTTGCTTCGGCTGCGCACGAGGTCGAACACCTTGTTCTTCAGGATCGCCGTCAGCCAGGTACGCAATTGCGAGCGACCTTGGAATTCTTCATGGCTCGCAAGAGCGGAGATGAACGTCTCCTGTACGGCGTCCTCCGCGAGCGCCAGGTCGCGCAGCATGAATAGCGCGAATCGCACGAGGTAATCGCGATGCGATTCGAGTTCTCTCGCCAGATCCGTCTCTTTCCCCGCCACTCCCAGCCTCCCAGGCGCTTCATGTGCTGCGATCGATCATTTTAGCGCCTGCGTCTTGCTGCCGAACGGCATTGCATGACCTTGGCGTAAGAAATCGGCTTGTGCCCGCGTCCAAGCATCAGCCGGCAAAGCAAGGCGATCAACAGCCGTTGAATCGCGCAGAGATCACGATTTACGCCAAACCCAAAGGGGTACTCCAGATGAAGATACTTTTCAGCAGCCTGGGCACTTTCGCCACGGCGCTCATGCTCGTGTCGCACGCTGCTTTCGCCCAGTCGCTCCCGGCATATCCTGGGACCAACAGCGTAACCTCGAGGTACGCTTTCGATGTGCTGGCCGGTCGCCTGGAAAAGTCGATCGAGTCGAACAAGATGGGGCTCGTCGCGCAGGCAAGCGCGAGTCGCGGCGCAGCCGCACGCGGAGTGAAGATCCGCGGCAATCTCGTATTGATGGTGTTTCGCAATGATTACGCGGTAAGGATGCTCGCGGCGAGCGTGCCTGCGGGCATCGAAGCGCCGATCCGGATCTACCTGGTCGAGGAGGCCGACGGGAAGACCAGCGTGACTTGGCGCTCCCCCAGCGCGGTATTTGCGCCTTATGGCAGCGCCGAACTGAATGCGATGGCACGGGAGCTCGATCCGGTTTTCGAGAAGATCGTGCGCGAAGCGGCGGACCGATAAATCCTTGCCCGGAGACGAATAACATGTCACTCATCCCGAACCAAGCGGTGCCGATGTTGGAACTAGACCTCGCAGGAGGCGGGACTTTCTCGCTCGCAGGCGAGAGGCCGCAGCAATTCACGATGGTTGTGTTCTATCGGGGCCTGCACTGCCCAATCTGCCGGCGTTATCTCTCGGAACTGGAAACCCTGCTCCCGGAATTCGAGAAACGGGGTGTATCGGTCATCGCCGCCAGTTCGGATCCGCAAGACCGTGCCGAGCAGGCGAAAGCCGGTTGGGGCCTGAAGAACCTGCGCATCGGGCACGGGCTGTCGATCGCGGACGTACGCGAATGGGGCCTTTACGTTTCCCGCTCAAATGGGATGACCTCGGCGGGCGTGGTTGAGCCTGACCTGTTCAACGAGCCGGGCCTCTACATCGTTCGGCCGGATGGACGACTGTACTGGGGCACCACTTCGACCATGCCGTTCGGCCGGCCGCACTTCAACGAAATCCTGCAAAGCCTCGACTTCGTCATCGCGAAGAACTATCCGGCGCGCGGGGACGCCTGAAGCGGCTCGACGCCGTGCAACGATCGGATGGCTGAGCCGCTTACTCCAGGAATTTGAGCAACGGCGCGTAGCCCTCGTCCATGAGCGCTTTGCCCCGCGTGGCGAATGCCTCCGGCGCGCCTTTGCAGCCGTGTCCTTCCAGCAGCCGGTTCATGAAATTGAACAGGCAGACGGTCAGCACTGCGTCGTGCAGCGCCCGCTCGCTCCAGCCTGCGGCGAGCACGGCGTCGGCATCCGACTGCATCATTCGCGACGGGGTAAGGGTGAGTTTGCGCGCGTAATGAAGCAGCGGGCGCATCCTTGCATCGACCGGCGCCGAGTCGGGATCCGCGAGCATTGCCTCCAGCACCCCGGGCTCCAGGCCGTACGATCGCGCGGTCTCGGAATGAACGCCATAGCAATAGTGGCAGGCGTTCAGCCCCGAAACGTAGGCGGCGATCAATTCGAGCTGCGCCGGGCTGAGCGGCGAATCGCCGCGCAGCAGCGCCTCGTGAAACTCGATCAACGCGCGTCCGGCCGGCTTGTTCAGCTGGAGGATGTGGCGGACGCCGGCGTCGGCCGGCAGTGAGTCGAAAAAAGGCATCGGGGACTCCTTTTGGCCCGAACCGCATGCGCGCAAGGAATGCCGACCGCATCGTCCAGGTGGACTGAATTGCGAACATTGTATCTGTAATGTCCGCGCTAGGAGCCGATCTCCGGCTAATCCTTGTACCGGTACCGGTACATTTCGCAGGACAGGTCACACCAGCCGGTTCAGCGCCTCGCCGCGCACGAACGCCTCCATGCAGTCGACCAGCTCGTCGGCCAGCGCCTGGCGGGCCTCGGTCGAGCCCCAGGCGATGTGCGGCGTGATCAGCAGGTTGGCGATGCGCTGGTCGAGCAGCACATTGCCCTGCGCCGGCGGCTCGGCGGACAGCACGTCGAGCGCGGCGCCGGCGATCCAGCCTTCCATCAGCGCCCAGACGAGCGTCGGCTCGTCGATCAGCTTTCCGCGCGCAGTGTTGACGAGGTAGGCGGTCTTTTTCATTGCGCGCAGTTCCGGCTCGCCGATCATGTGCAGGTTCTCGGGAGAGAACGGGCAGTGCAGCGACACGAAGTCCGCAGCGGCGAGCGCCTCCATGAACGGCGTGTAGCCCGGGCGCGTGGCGGGGGCCCCCTTCCTTTCGGCCCACAGGATCTTCATGCCGAAAGCCTCGGCCAGCCGCGCGACGCTGGTGCCCAGCCCCCCGCGCCCGACGATTGCGAGCGTCTTGCCGTACAGGTCGCCAATGGCCGGGCCCTCGAGGTAGAAGCGCTGCGACTGGTTCCAGGCGCCCAGGGCCGTGCGCGTCGCGTAGCCCTTCAGGTGGCGGCTGACGGCCAGCATCAGCATCAGCGTGTGCTCGGCCACGCTGTGCTCCGAATAGCGGCGCACGTTGGTGACTGCGATGCCCAGGTCGCGGCAGGCGTCGAGGTCCACGCTGTCGTGGCCGGTGGCGGCAATGGCGATGAGCTTGAGCGTCGGCGCGGACGCGATCGTCTCGCGCGTAAGGCGGAACTTGTTCGACACGGCGATCGTCGCGCCGGCCAGCCGCCCGGCGATCTCTTCCACGGGCGTGGCGGGATATTCGATCCATTCGTGCTCGAATGCGGGGCGGCGCACTCGTACCCCCGCGTCGAGCGTGGCGCGCTGCAGGTAGACGATGCGGTGAGGGGCCAAGGGTTTCGATGTGAAACGAATGCTGCGGAAATTGATTTTAGCAGCCGCACCGACTAGCCTTAGCGCTCCCTGGAGGGAGGACCCATGAAAAAGACCACATTCATCGCAGCACTGTTGGCCCTTGCGGCATGCGCTTCGGGCGCGTGGGCGCAGGACCCGGCCGCCGGCTACCCGAACCGCCCGATCCGTTTCGTCGTGCCGTACCCGCCCGGCGCGCTCACGGACGTGCTGGCGCGTGTGATCGGCGATCGCCTGGGAACGGCGCTGAAGCAGCCGGTGGTGGTGGAGAACCGCGCCGGCGCCGGCACGCTGATCGGCGCCGACCTGGTGGCCAAGGCGCCCGCCGACGGCTACACGCTGCTGATGGCCACCAGCACCACGCTGGGCATCAGCCCGGCGATCTACTCCAAGCCCCAGGTCGACCCGGTGAAGGATTTCGCCGCGGTGTCCATGGTGGGCGCGGTCAACTTCTTCCTGGTCACCTCGCCCAGGCTCGGCGTGAAGACGGTGGCCGAACTGGTCGACCTCGTGAAGAAGAATCCCGGCAAGTTCAACTACGCCTCATCCGGCAGCGGCAGCCCGCACCACCTGTTCATGGAAGTGTTCAAGAAGGAAACCGGCATCGACGTGCAGCACGTGCCGTACAAGGGCTCGGCGCTGGCGGTGCTCGACATCATCGCGGGCAAGCCGGAGATGATGTTCCTCGACTTCTCGGTGGCGGTGCCCAACATCCAGGCCGGCAAGATCACCGCGCTTGGCACCTCGGCCGCGGTCCAGTCGGTGCTGATGCCCAACGTGCAGCCGGTTGCGCGCAGCCTTCCCGGCTTCGACTGGCAGGCCTGGCAGGGCGTGGTCACCACGGCCGGCACTCCCAAGGCCATCGTCGCGAAGCTCAACGCCGAGATGCAGCGCTTCCAGAACACCCCGGAGTTCAAGGAGCAGCTGGTGAAGTTCGGCATGGAGCCCTGGGCGCCCAACACGCCCGAGCAGTTCGCCGAGATCGTGAAGACCGACGTCGGCCGCTGGGCCGGCGTCGTGAAGTCCGCAGGATTGAAAGTCGACTGACCCACCCCCTGAAGGAATAGCCATGAGTCCCGTAATCGACGTCCACACCCACATGCTCGACAACGCGTGGGTGAAGCTGCTGGAAAAGCACGGCGGCAAGTACACCATGAAGACCGTGTTCGGCGGCCTGCGCGCGATCCACCTCGACGGCGCGCCGTTCATGACCCCGGTGCCCGAGATGTTCGACTGGGACCTGCGCATCAGGAACATGGACCGGATGGGCATCGACGTGGCGGTGACCTCGCTCTCCTGCCCCAACGTCTACTGGGGCGGCGAGAAGGTCAGCCTGCAGGCCGCGCAGGTCATGAACGACGCCATGGCCAAGGCCCACAAGACCTGGCCGGACCGCATCCAGTTCTTCGCCTCGCTGCCCTGGCAGTACCCGGAGACCGCGCTGAAGGAGCTCAAGCGCGCGCGCAAGGCCGGCGCCTGCGGCGTGATGGTGCTCGCCAACGTCTCGGGCAAGCACCTGACCGACCCGCTGTTCGCCAAGATCTGGAAGGCCATCGACGACGCGGGCCTGCCGGTGCTGATCCACCCGACCGCCCCGCCCGGGGTGAAGGAGATGGACATGTCGCAGTTCCAGCTCACGGCCTCGATCGGCTTCACCACCGACACCACGCTCGCCGTGGCGCGCATGATCTACGACGGGTTCTTCGACCGGCACCAGAAGCTGAAGATCATCGCCTCGCACGGCGGCGGCACGCTGCCGTTCCTGATCGGGCGCCTCGACCAGTGCTACGAGCACATCCCCGCCTGCCGCACCAAGACCGTCGAGAAGCCCAGCCTGCACGCGCGCCGCATCTACTGCGACTCGGTGGTGTTCACCGACGAGGCGCTGCAGATGGCGGTGAACGTGTTCGGCTCGGAGAACGTGCTGTACGGCTCGGACTACCCGCACACCATCGGCGACCCGATCGGGTGCCTCGCGCGCGTGGATCGGCTCCCGCACGGCGTGCGGGAACGCGTGCGCGGCAAGAATTCCGAAGCGATCTTCAGCTTCAGTTAAGGGGGGTGCGGGGGAAGATTCTGGCCCCCCCGCTCCTAGTCCGGAACGATACCGACTTCCTTCACGGTTCGCCTCCAGACCTCGACCTGCTCCTTCAGGAAGGCGCCGAGTTCCTCGGGCGTGGAGCTGCGCCCCTCGAAGGCGAGGCGGTCGAGCTGGTCGAGCACCTCGCGGCGCGCGAGCACCGTGGCGGTGGCGCGCGCGACGCGGTCCACGACCTCCTTGGGCAGCTTGGCCGGCCCGAACAGGCCGGCGAACGACACGATCGACAGTTTCGGCACCCCGGCCTCGGCCATGGTCGGGGCGTCGGGCGCAAGCGGGCTGCGGGTGGGCAGCAGCGTCGCCAGCACGCGGAGCTTGCCCTCCCTCGCATGCTGGATCGCCGTGCCCGGCGTGCCGATCGCCATCTGCAC
>JAFEDL010000029.1:18632-35267 GCA_018241645.1 Pseudomonadota bacterium | reverse complement strand
GCGGTGGTCACGATGCTGGTGCTGTTGCCGGTGCCGTAGTTGAGCTTGCCCGGGTTGGCGCGGATGTAGTCGAGCAGCTCCTTGACCGACTTCGCCGGCACGCTCGAGTGGGTGAACAGGAAGAACCCGAACTTGCCCACCTGCGAGATCGGGGTGAAGTCCGCCACCGGGTCGTAGGGCGGGACCTTGCGCATGGTGGGCGCCGCGCACAGGCCCGTGTTGGTGGCGAACAGCAGCGTGTAGCCGTCGGGCGCCGCCTTCATCACGTCGAGGCCCGCGATCGCGCCGTCGGCACCGCCCTTGTTGTCCACGACGATGGTCTGGCCCAGCACCTGCGAGAGCGGCTGGGTGACGATGCGCGCCGCGATGTCGGCGGCGCCGCCCGCGGGGAACGGCACCACCAGCCGGATCGGCTTCGCCGGGTATTGCGCATGGGCGGGCAGCGCCGCGGCCAGGGCTGCGAGGACTGCCAGCGTGCGGAACCGAAATTTCATTGGATCTCCCCTCCGGAGGTTTGAATTGTGGGGCGGATTCTGGCCTGCCCCGGCCACTCGCGCTAGACTGCAGCGCAACAAGCGCGGAGGACGACCATGAGCATCTATCTCCAGGGGGCGGCCAAAAAGGACGCGGCGTTGCCGGTCGGCGACGCCGAGCGCAAGGCGCGCGTGCAGCTCGCGGCCTGCTACCGCATCTTCGACCACCTCGGCTGGACCGAGATGATCTTCAACCACATCACGCTGCGGGTGCCGGGCACCGGCAGGGACGCGCCGCCGCAGTTCCTGATCAACCCCTTCGGCCTGCACTACCGCGAGGTCACGGCCTCGAACCTCGTGCTGATCGACATCGAGGGCAACCCGCTGCGCGAGTCCGAGTGGCCGGTGAACCGCGCCGGCTTCGTCACGCACAGCGCGATCCACGGGGCGATCGAAACCGCGCACTGCGTGATGCACACCCACACGACCACGGGCATGGCGGTGGCCTGCCTGAAGGACGGCCTGTCGCCGACCAACTTCTATGCCGCCCAGCTCCACGGCGGGGTGGCGTACCACGACTTCGAGGGCATCACGGTCGAGCCCGCGGAGAAGGAGCGCATGGTGCGCGACATCGGGGCCAAGCGCGCCGTGATCCTGCGCAACCACGGGCTGCTGACCTGGGGCCCGAGCGTGCCGGAGGCCTTCATGATGCTCTGGACGCTGCAGCGCGCCTGCGACATCCAGGTCGCGTCCACTTCGGCCGGGACGCTGCAGCCGATCGAGTCGAAGGTGTTCGAGCAGACCGTGCGCGAGTCGGGGCCGGGCGAGAAGCGCGTCTGCGAGGACGTGTTCGCCGCGATGCAGAGGATCGTCGACGCGAAGGACCCGTCGTACCGGAACTGACCTACTGGAGCATGAAAGTCTCGTACTCCAGCGTTTCCAGCCGGCGGTCGAGGACCTGGAACGCGACGAACACGGTGACGAACACCGCGCCCGCGAACCCGTAGCCGAACCACGGCGCGCCCAGCCCGATGGTGGCCCAGGTGAACAGCCCGTTCAGCGCCACGAACAGGGCGGTGATCCCGAGCACGACCCTGCGCTTGTCGAGGTAGAAGAACACGTTCATCAGGCCGAGCAGCACCACCTGCAGGCCCGCGGCCACCACGTCGATGTACAGGAGCGGCAGGTACAGCTCCGGGATGCCCAGCGCGCGCAGCAGCGGGCCCCCGGCGACGAACACCGCCAGCGTGGCGATGGTCTGGATCTTGATGATCTCGAACAGCCCGCGCCGGATGGTGTAGACCATCTCGTTCCTAAGGTCCTCGAGCCGCGCCAGCGTCGAGCCCTGGCGCACGGCGTCGTAGAACTGCTGGTAGTACTCGACGAAATCGGTCTCCATGCGCACGAGGAACACCGCCATCCCGGGCAGGATCGACAGGTAGGCGAGGAACACCGGCAGGTCGTAGATCAGCGAGGCGTGCAGCGGGCCGATCACGGCCTGCCCGGTGGAGGGCACGTACCAGAAGATGACCTTGTCCAGCCAGACGCCGAGGTTGTAGAGGAACCCGACCAGGATGAGGCTCGGGTACATCGCCCCGGGCCGGAGGAAATCGAAGGCGATGAAGTCCTGCGCCGGGTAGCTGCGCACCACCAGCAGCACCATGCCGAGCAGCATCACGCCGTGGCCGAGCACGAACCCCAGCAGCAGCCCCTCCAGCCCCAGCGGGCGCAGCGCCAGCGCGGACACCACGGTCACGCCGTAGCCGAGCGCGTAGAGGCCGAGGATCTGCTTGTACTGCTTCAGGCCCGACAGGAAGATCGTCGCCACCCAGATGTTGGACAGCATCACGAAGCCGGTGAGCATCAGCAGCCGGTAGGCGACGTTCTCCCCCGCGAACAGGAACGCGATCGCGGCCACCCCCAGCGTGCCGCTCACGCCGGTCACCAGCAGCGTCACGCCGTTGAAGTTCGGCAGCACGATGGCCTCCTTCTTCTCGTACAGCCGGTCGGCGATGAAGCGCGTGAACCCGAGCTGCACGAACCCGGTGAGGATGAGGCTGGCCGCGATGAGGTAGGTGACGCTGACCTGGAACTGCGTGACCGCGAGGCCCGGACCGGCCACCACCGAGGAAAGCAGGCCGATCACGAGGATGCCGACGATCGACAGCACCCACGGGCCGGAGCCGATGATGCTGGCGTAGAGATAGGCCTGCAGCACCCCCGCGAGGGTGTTCTGCGCGAGGAGCTTCCTCAGCTCGAAGCCGATGCCCGCCATGTCAGCGCTTGCCCTGCGGCGCCCGCGGCGCCAGCGTGGGCGCGTCCATCGCCTTGCGGTACAACGCGCGGTAGTCGGCGAACATCCGGTCCTGGGTGTAGTACCGCTCGACGCGCCTGATACCGGCCGCCTGCGCCGAATCCCAGGCCGCGCGGTCCGTGAGGAGCTCGAGCGCGGCCGTGGCGAGCGCCGTGGGATCGGCGATGCCCACCACGCGCCCGGCCGCGCCGAACGCGGCATCCTCGCCCGGCAGGCCGTGGACCAGCTGGCGGCACGAGCCCACGTCGGTGGTCACGACCGGCACCCCGGCGGCGTAGCCTTCGAGCACCACCAGCGGCAGCGCCTCGCTGATGGAGGACAGCACCAGCAGCCCGACCTGCGGCAGCAGCGCGTCTATCCTCTGGAACCCGAGGAACTTCACCGAGTCCGCGAGCCCCAGGCTCTGCACCAGCTCCCGGCACTCGGCCACGTAGCCGGGGTCCTCGTCCTCGGGCCCGGCGATCCAGCCCTGCGCCTCGGGCATGCGGTTCACCACCGTGCGCATCGCGCGGATGAAGGTCTTCAGGTCCTTGATCGGCACCACGCGCCCGAGCAGGCACAGGATGGGCGGCGGGTCGGCGGGCCGCAGCGCGCGCAGCTTCGACAGCCGCGGCAGGTCGATCCCGTTCGGGATGTTGCGCGTGCGCGCCGCGTCGGCCCCGTCGGCCACCTGGCGCAGGCGGTTGGTCTCGTAGAGCGCCACGATGTCGTCCGAGGCCGAGTAGCACATGCGCCCGAGCGACTCGAAGAAGCGGATCCACAGCGCGCGCAGGTACCCGATCTCGGCCGGGTCCTTGCTGAACGCGTCGCGGTTGTCCTTGATCCACTGGCTCTGGAACAGGTCGATCTTGCGTTCCTTGGTGTAGATCCCGTGCTCGGAGAGGATCACCGGCCGCCCGGTCTTCCACTTGAGGATCGCGGCGAGGAACCCGGCGTAGCCGGTGGAGATGGTGTGGTAGGCCTTCACCGGGATCAACTGCTCGGCCACGCGCGACAGCTGCCACAGCGGCTGGTGCATGATCCGGATCGTCCAGAAGTAGTCGATGAACGAGGGGTCGCGCGAGAAGCGCCGGTACTGGTCGGTGGTGTAGTCCCACGATGCGCGGCTGTACAGGAAGCTCTCGTCCGACAGGCTGCCCGACGACGACAGCGCGGCGAGAGACTCGCCGATCACCGGCTCGCCCTCGGGGGAGGGCGAGCGGAAATAGGCGTGCAGGCGCTCCACCATCTCGAACGTGGCCGGGTCGCCGGCCTGGGCGCGCACGCGGGGCTTCTCGGCGGCCGAGTGGATGTAGTGGCGTTCGAGGTGCACGACGTTGTCCGGGAGCTTGTACTTCATCTCGCCGTAATCGGATTCCTGGCTGCCGATGAACACCAGCGCAAAGCGGTATTCCGGGAACGCACGGATCACCTGGTTCACCCAGCTCGAGACGCCGCCGGAGACGTAGGGGAACGTGCCCTCGAGCAGCAGCGCGATGTCGGCGTCTTCAGCCCGCGGCTCGGCCATTGGCGTTCCAGTAGTCGATCACCTGCGCCATGCGCTGGGTATGCGAGGTCTGCGCAATGCGCTCCAGCATCTGCCTCACCCGGTCGAAGCGCCGCATGCGGAAGGCCACCTCGGCGAGGTAGGGCAGCGCGCGCACCTCCGGCATGCCGAATTCCATCGCCCGGGTGAACGCGTGCCACGCCCTTTCATACTGCCCGGCGAAGTTCGCCAGCCGCCCGCCCAGCGCCCAGAGCGCGGCGTCCTCCGGCGCGAGCTTCAGCGCCGCGTCGAAGTGCGCGCGCGACTGCGCCGCGGCGTGCTTCTGCAGGTCGCCCTGCACCAGGCCCTGGTAGACGAGCTCCCAGTAGAGCTCGGCCAGTTCCTTCTCGGCCGGCAGCCGGCTGTTGGGGTCGTCGCCCTCCAAATGCGCGCGCGCCGCCTGGATGCGCGCGTTGATGCGCTTTTCGCGCGAGTCGAGGATCCCGTAGGCCACCAGGCGCACGTCGTCGGAGGGGTCGGCGAGCATGTTGCGGATGATCGGGTTCGCCACGCGCGAGGGCAGGTCCTGGATCGTCAGCAGCGCGCGCATGCGCGTTTCCACCGGGGAGGCCGGGTCGGTGAGCTGGGCGCGGACCGGGCCGTGGGCGTGCGGCGACTCGGCCGGGGCGGCGCGATCGTCGTGCGGGGCGAACTCCGGCGCGGCCGCCGTGGAAAACACCTCCTTCGCCCCGCGCTTGGGAAAGACCCGGCCCACCAGCGCCGTGGCGAGCAGCCCCGGCACGCCGAGCACCGGGATGAAGAAGCACATCACGAAGTAGAAGGCCGACGCCCAGCCGGGCTGGCGGCGCGTCGGGCCGGGCAGGCTCGCGACGAGCACGAGCGCGGCGAGCGCGCTCGCGCCCGCGTGCGCCAGGAGGAAGGCGGCGAGCGCGCGCAGGTCGCCGCCCAGCCCCATCAGCGCCCAGAACCCCGCCGCCTCCAGCCCCAGCGCGGCGATGGCCTGGCTATAGGCGTACATCGTAGTTCTCCAGCATCAGCTTGACCGTGACGAACGGGTCCTCGTCGCCGAGCTGCTGCCCGTAGGGCGCGATGTGCGCCGCGTCGAAATTCACCTGGTGGCGCTGGTCGAGGGCCGCCTCGATGCGCGCGAGGCACCCCTCGACGCCCGCGGGGCCGGCCAGCGGCAGCAGCGCCAGGAACGCGTGGCCCCGCGGCTGCGGGATGTCCCAGGCGATGTCGAGGTCGCGGAACTGGCGGCGGATCAGCGTGGCGAACGCGGCGGAATCGGGATGCGTGCCGAACTTGACCAGCAGCAGCGAGGAGTAGACGCGCGCCTCCTCCCACATTCGGTGGCAGCGGTTCAGCTCGTCGGCGAACTCCAGCGGGCAGCCGGGCAGCGCGCGCTGCATGACCAGCGCGGCGCGCGAGACGGCCAGGGCATCGGCGTAGTACCCCAGCAGCACGTTGAGCGTCGCCAGCGCCTCGGCGTGCAGCGCGAGGAAGGGCATCTGCTCGACCGCGAGCAGCGCGACCAGCCGGCCTTCCTTGGTCGACACCGGCGCGACGATGAGGTAGCGCGAGTGCGCCGCGCCGCGCAATTCGTCCATCTGCACGTGGCTCAGCTCGCGCTTGTCCAGGCAGTAGCGGACCAGCGGGTCCTGGAGGGCGAGCGGCTGGGCGGCGCCGATGGCGCACAGGATCGCGCTGTCCGGCGCGCCGGCCGGGCAGGCATGGAAGCTCGCCACTTCAAGCTGGCAGAACTGGCCGAGCAGTTCGAGCATCGGCGCCAGCCCCGGAAGGCCCTCGGCCTCGGCGCTGGTGGCCGCCAGCGTGCGGATCCGCATCAGCGCGGCGCGCAGCGTCACGGGCCGGGAGAACTGGTCCTGCTCGAGCCGGTCGTGCGACAGCATCAGCAGGTAGTGCTGGCGCGTGATGCGGTCGAGCCGCTCGTCGAGGTAGCGGTTGGACATCTCCAGCCGCCGCAGGCGCGCGGTCCACAGCCCGGCGAACTCGCCGCAGACCATCGTCAGGATCAGCGTGCCGAGCAGGGCGAGGCTCGGCACCGCGGGCGGCACGAGGTCGCTGGCGCGCGCGCCGAACCACAGCGCGGCGAGGATCGCGCACGAGGCGAGGCCGGGCAGAACCCCGTAGCGCAGCGCGAGCAGCGCCGGGGCCAGCGCGAGCCAGGGGAAGTCCTCGCGGACGAAGAACGGATTGGACGGCTCGGCCCAATAGGCGAGGCCCGCGGCGAGCAGGGTGAGCGCGACGGTCTCGAACCACTCCCACCCGCGCTTGCGGGCTCCCGTCAGCAGGCGCTCGATGTCCACGGCGGGCTCAGCGTCCCAACTGCACCCCGGACAGCAGCTCGCGGGCGAGTTTCTGCGCCACGGCCGACAGCGCCTCGCGGCTCCAGCCGGACTTGCCGCCGGAGGCCGAGTAGACGACCGCGCCGCTGTCCAGGTCGAGGATGGACAGGGTGAGGCCCACCGCGGGTTCGCCGTCCACGCCGACCTTGTAGCGCCACTCCTCCACGCTGCCGCCCACCGCAAAGCGCGCCTTCTGCCCCTTCGCCCAGGCCATCGCCTGCTCCTGGGCCTTGCGCTCGGCCGGGTCGAACAGGCTGTCCGGGTTCAGCGCCGCGGGATAGCGCTCGAGCTGCGCGACGCCGGCGTTGCGCAGCAGCGTTTCCGTGATCGCCTCGGCACGCAGCCCCGCCTGCGGGGTCTCGGTGTGGTTGGCCATGGGCAGCAGCACCCATTTCGCGGCCGGGTCGAGCCGCGCCTCCCGGGTACGGTCGAGCGTCGTGCAGCCGGCGGAAAGGAGCGCAACTGCGAGCGCGAACGCAAGCGCGCGCGCGAATGCCGGCATCAGGTTCTTCATGGTGATCCCCCTGCGAAAAATCGAAATGAGTTCTTCCCGGCGCGCTTGGCCTGGTACATCGCGGTGTCGGCGCGCTGCAACAACGACTGCGGATCCTCGCCGTGGGCGGGGAACAGCGCGATCCCGATGCTGGTCGAGAGCGATGCCACCGCGTTGCCCAGGTCGAACGGCTTCGCGGTCGCCTCGAGCACCCGCTCGGCGGCCAGGCGCGCCTCGGCCTCGCCATCGACCTCGCCCAGCACCGCGACGAATTCGTCCCCGCCCACGCGCGCGATCGTGTCGTTCGCGCGCAGCACGCGGCTCACCCGGGCGGAGAATTCCTTGAGGACGAGGTCGCCCGCGGCATGCCCGTAGGTGTCGTTGATCGGCTTGAACCCGTCGAGGTCCAGGTACATGACGCCGATCGGCCGCTTGGTGCGGCGCGCGGTGGCGAGCGCGTGCGCGAGGCGGTCGAGCAGCAGCCGCGAGTTCGGCAGGCCGGTCAGCTGGTCGTGCAGGGCGAGGTGCTCGACTTCCGCCTGCAGGCGGCGGCGCTCGCTCACGTCGATGATCTGCGAGATCAGGTGCAGGGGCTTGCCTTCCGCGTTGCGCACCAGCGAAACGTTGGCCTGCACCCACACCGCGTGGCCCTGCTTGTGCACGTAGCGCTTTTCGATCTGGTAGGTGTCGCGCCGGCCGTCCAGCAGTTCCTGCAGCTGCGCCGGGGAGAGCGAGCGGTCCTCCGGGTGGGTGATGTCGGTGAACGTGCGCTCGAGCAGCTCTTCGGGCGTGTACCCGGTGATTGCGCACAGCGCCGGATTCACCATCTGCCAGCGCCCGTCCAGCCCGATGATCGCCATGCCGGTGGCGGAGTGCTCGAAGGCCCCGCGGAACTCCTCGGCGATCGCGCGCAGGGCTTCCGCGTCGCGCACGCGGTCGGTGATGTCGCGGTTGGTGCCGATCATGCGCAGCGCGCGCCCCGCCGCGTCGCGCTCGACGACCCGGCCCTCGCTCACGATCCACAACGGCGTTCCGCCCGCGGTGCGCACGCGGTGCTCCACGCGGTATGTCGAGGCAGGCCCGTTGACCGCCGCCTCGATCGCGGCGCGCACGGCCGGCTGGTCCTCCTCCGGCACGAGGCCGGCCAGCGACGCGAACGTCTCGGTGGTCGCGACGCGCTTGCCGCCGAGCAGTTCCGACCAGGCCTCCGACAGCGTCACCTTGCCCGCGGCGACGTCGTAATCCCACAGCACGAGGCGCGATGCGTCCATCGCGAGCGCCAGCCGGTCCTTGGCCGCGGCTCCTTCGTCGCGGGCCACGGCGAGTTCGGCCGCCTCGAGTTCCATCTCCGCGCGCGCCTTGACGAGTTCTGCCGTTCGCTCCTTTACCCGTGCTTCCAGCTGGGCCTGCGCCTGGCGCAGGTCCTCCTCGTGGCGGGTCAGGCTGGCAAGCATGGCGCGCAGCGAAATGGCCAGCCGCTCAACCTCGGCGTATCCGCCGCCGGAAGGGATCTGCACCCGCCGGCTGCCGCGGCTGATCGCGTCGGCCGCGGTGCTGATCCCGGCGAGCGGGCGGCTGACGCGGGTCGCGATCCACCAGCCGACCAGGATCGCGAGCACGGCGACGAGCGCGCCGGCGATGGCGATGCGCTGCTGCAGGAGGCGCACCGGGGCGAACGCGAGGTCGGCGCGCTGCCTGGCGATAACGCTCCAGCCCACGCCGCGGTATGACCCGTACCCCCGCGTGGAGCTCGTGCCCGTCAGGTACTGGATGCCGTCGGGCCAGGTCTCGAGCCGGGCGTCGTATGCCAGCAGGCGCGACGGGATGAGCTCGGCCAGCTGGAGGCGGGTCCCGGCCAGCGCCGCCGGGCCGAGGAGGACCTTGTTGTCGGCTGAGACCACCAGCAGCTCGAAAGGCGCATCGGCGCGTGCGTAGGCCTCGATGGAATCGCGCAGGCGCTCCACCCACTTCCAGCTGACATAGCCCGCCACCACGCCGTACACCCTGCCGCCCTCGCGCAACGGAAATGCGATGTCGACCACCCGGGGAAGTTCGCTCTTCACGTGCGGCAGCAGCGTTGCGTCCCGTACGTCGCCCACGTAGGGGCCTGCCAGGCCGCGCCGGAACCACGGCCTGGACGACAGGTCTGCGCCCTGCAGCAGGCCGTTGAAGGACACGCCCACCCGGCCCTCGGTGTCCACGTATCCGAGCCAGGAATAGTCCGGCGCCGAGCGCCTGAGCTCCTCGATCAGGCGCTTGCGCATCGCGGTGTTGCGCGCCGCGTCGGCCGGGGCGTCCAGGTTGGCGAGCATCTCGATCTCCGCCACCCGCTCGAACATCCCGACGTCGAGCTTGTCGCGCATCTCGATCGACAGCCGCGCGAGGTAGCGCCCGATCTCCTTGCGCGCGAGGGTGGTGGCGAGTTCCCCGACCACCAGCGCGAGCGCGCCCGTCAGCAGCACGGCGAGCAGGCCGAGGCCGAGCGCGAGGCGGATCCGCAGGCTACCGGTCGAAGAGGTACTCATACCGCAGGCCGTACTCCAGGATGGACGCGCCGCTGGTGCCGCCGCCGCGCGCCCGGTTCCAGTAGAGGGAAAGCCGGTCGGCGCCGAACAGGCTGCCGCCCGCGCCTATCAGCGCATTGTAGCCGCTGCCCGCGAGCGAGCTCATGGTGCGGGCAAAGCTCCCGTACGGGCGCAGCGCACGCGAATAGGTGTCGCGCGCGCTCTCGCCGAAGCCCACGCCCGCGCCGACGATGCGCGAATTCTGCGGGATGAAGAACGCGGCGCCCGGTATGCCGCCCGCCGGGTTCAGCTGCGCGGTCGGCGCGTCCGGGGCGCCGTCCGCGCTGAACCGGTAGTTCGCCGCCGTGACGCGCACGGTCAGGTCGGGATACTCGATGCGCACGCGGTGCCCGAGCTCCCACTCGGCCGCGCTGCCGCTGCCCAGGTGCGCGCCGCCTTGCGTCTGGTAGCGCGCCCCGCGCACGCCGCCCGCGAGGTATTCCGACTTGGAGAAGGTGTAGGCGAAGCGCGCGGCAAGCTCGTCCTTGGATCCCGCCACCGCCAGCGCCGTGGAGTCCAGCGTGCGCTCGTTGCGGCCGGCCGAGAAGAGCGTCGAGAAGCGCCGGTCCCATTGGGTAAACAGGCTTGCGCGCAACGATCCCTGGCTGGCAAGGCCTTCGCGCTGGCCCAACCCCGCCTCCACCCAGCCGCTGTCGAGGAGCTGGCGCAGCGACACGCGCGTTTCCCGGTCGCGCGCCGGGACCGAGCGGATCACCGCCGGATCCGTGCTCGACTGCGCGGCCTCGCGCCACTCGAGGGCCAGCCGCAGGCGGGGCGCCAGCCAGACCTGCGCCTGCAACTCGCGCGGCTGCGCGCGGATCACGCCGCGCACGGAGCTGGTGGCGCTGCCGATGACACGGCTCGCGCCGGCGAGCAGCGAATCGGCCAGCTGCAGGTGCAGGCTGTCGTCCTCCGGCCGGCGCTCCTGTTCCTCGAATGCGAGGGTCTGCGCGAGCGCCAGTTTCTGCGCGAGCCTGGCCGCTTCGATGCGGGTGCCTGCCGGCAGCGACCGGTCGGCCAGCAGCCGCTCCGCCGCCTCGACGTCGTTCTCGCCCAGCGCCACCGCAGCCTCAGCCCAGCCGGGCGCCGCGAGCTTCCTGCCGTATTGCAGCCAGAGCCAGGCCTTGGCGTTGGAGTACTGCTCGCCGGACAGCGCCCAGGACAGCACCAGCTCCTTCACGGCGGCCGCGCGGTTCTTCTCATCCGGGGCGAGTCCCGGCGCGAGATCGCGCCGCAGCAGGTCGCGCACGACGGCCAGCTGCGCATCCGCAGGCGCCAGCGTGAGCGCGAGCCGCGCAACGGTTTCGCGCAGCTGGCGGTCGTTGCGCGCCGGATCCTGCGACGCGGCCTTGCGCACCACGACCCAGGCCTGGCGGCGCACGCGCGCCGACTCGCCGGCGAGGCCGGCCTGCTCCAGCGCATCGGCGTACCCCATCAGCCCGAGGTAGTCGTCGGGCTTGTCGCGCGCGAGGCGCGCGTGGAACGGCAGCGCGCGCCGCGGCTCGCCCAGCGTCATCCAGCCGGCCGCCTGCAGCGCGCGCAGGTCGGGCGTGTCCGCGCCGGAGCGGGCGATCTCCTCCAGCGACTGCTTCAGCGCCGCCGTATCCTTCGCGTCGATCAGCAGCCAGGCCAGCGCCACCTTCAGCTCGGCGTTCTGCGGCGCAATCGCGATCGCGCGCTCAAGGTCGGCGCGCGCGCCCTTGAGGTCGCCGCCGGCCTGCCGGTACTGCGAGCGCAGCGAGTAGTAAAAGGGAATCGCGTCGAAGGCCTTCTCGTCGCCGCCGCCGAGGCCCGCGTACACCCGCTTCATCGCGGGCAGGTCCTTGCGCTCCCAGTGGATTTCCAGCGCCGACAGCAGCAGGCCCGGCGTGCGAAAGCGCGCAAAGCCGAACTCGGCCACCTTCGCCGCTTCTTCCGGGTGCCGCTCGCGCAGCAGCGTGACCAGCCGGTCGAACTCGCCGGACTCGGCCTCCTTGCGGGTGGAGAGCGCGCGGTAGGCGAAGATCGCGGACTCGTCCTCCTGCAGGCGCCACGCGAGGTCGCCCAGCAGGTCCCAGTAGTCCGCGGCTTCCGGGCGGATCGTCGCGCGGTAGCCGTTGAGCAGGTCGTGGGCCGCGCGGAATTTTCCGGCCAGCACCAGCAGCGTCGCCGTGCGGACCAGGCGGTCCTCGCTGGGCCCGGCCTTCGCGATGAGCTGGCGGTTGAGCTCGATCGCCCGGTCGCGTTCGCCGGCGTGGTCGGCGAGTTCGGCGGCGAGCTCGAGGGCAAGCACCTGTCCTGTCGCAGCATAGCGCGCCGCGAACCAGGCGATCCCGTCGCGCGGGCGGCCGAGCCGCTCATAAAGCGCTGCGAAATTCTTCAGGTCCTCCGGCCGCGCGTCCTTCCTTTCCGCCTGGCGGCGCATGGCGAGGAAGAGGGCCTCGTCCGCGCCCAGGCCGGGCGCGAGCCGCAGCACGCCTTGCCAGGCGTCCTCCTGGTTCGAGCGTTGCGCGAGGAACAGCCAGTGTTCCAACGCCACCGCCGGGTGGCGAGACCACTCCGCCACGCGCGCCAGCTTTTCCCGCCAGGCAAGGTCGTCGGGGCGCTGCGCCACGGCCGACTGCGCAACGCGGTACGCGTCCGCCAGGTTGCCGCTGGCGAGGAAGACTTCGTACGCAAAGGTGTAGACGCGCTCGTCGTAGGGGCGCATTCCGGGCGGCACGTCCGCCGCGGCCGCGCTGGCGATGAGCCAGCCGAGCAGCCGCGCCGCGGCCGCGGGCTGCGCGCCGCGCGCAGTGCCCGGCCAGAGCAGGCGCTTCATCCAGCGTTCGGCCACGTCCGGCCGGCCCGCGGCCAGCGCGAGCTTCACCACGGCGAGGATGGCCTCCTCGTCGCCGGCGAGGTCGCCGAGTTCGGCCTCCGCCGCGGCGAGGGCTTCGGCCAGCAGGTTGCCCGACTGCAGCGTGCGCAGGCCCTCGAGGTAGTACGCGCGCGCGCTGTCGCGGTCCGGCGCGCGGGTCCGCGCCCCGAACCAGAGCTGCGCCGACAGGCGGTAGTCGCCCGCGCCGAGCGTTTCCCGCGCGGTGCGCGCAAACCACTCCGGGTCGCGTTCGGCGATGGCGAGCCGGGCATAGGCGGCGCTGCGCAGGGCGGCGTCGTTTGCGGCGTTTGCCATGCCCGCGATCTGGAGCAGTTCATCGCGTGTCCAGTCCTCGTTGATGCGGGGCGCGATGAGCGCGGCGCGCGGCTTTCCAACGGGCAGCGCCGCGGCGTGCAGCAGGATCGCCCGCCGGCGCGTCGCCGCATCCGCGGCGGATTCCAGAGGCGCGGCCAGCCGCACGACCTCGGTGAGCTCGCCCTGCGCGAGCCGCGCGCCGGCCAGCAGCAGGGCGGTCTCGGCGTCACCGGGTTCGACCCGGTTCAGGTTGACCAGGTACTGCACCGTGAGCGGGTCGTCCTGGCGCGCCTTCGCGAGCCGTTCCAGCAGTTCGCGCTGCGGGTAGAGGACCAGCAGCGCCGCCGCGATCAGCAGCGCGAGCCCGGCAAGCGCGGCCGGCGAGATCAGACGCAGCCGCGGGCGGATCCGGGCTCCGGGACGGGCCCGGGCCTGGTCCGCTTCAGCGGCAGCGGACGTCGATGCGTTCAGCGCCATTGCGTTCGAGCTGGTAGAGGCCGGTCTTGTCCGCCGCGAGCGCGCGGCCGCCGATGTCCACGCTGCAGCGCTCCGCGCCGGCGATGCGGAACTCGAGCGGGCGGTGCCCGGCGAGGCCGAAGCTGAACCCGCTGCCCGTGCGCTGGAAGGAAGTGATGCGCGCATTGGCTTCGGCCAGCGCGGGTGCCGCCGGCGGGCCGGGGGTGAACCTGAAGCGCGCCTCGCCGGCGTACAGGTGGATGTAGGTCGAGTCGCCGCTGCGCTGGTGACCCGCCACGCCTTCGCCTGCCGGGGCGCCGAGGGCCGCGGGCGCGCGCAGCGTGCGCAAGGCGTCCATGCCGCGCGCGAGCCAGCTGCCGTCGAGCGAACGCGCGACCACCACGCGCTGGAAGTCATTCACCTTGGCCACGTATTCCGATGCGTAGACGGGGAACAGCGGCTGCGCGAGCGCCCAGCGGTAGACCTTGTGCAGGGCCGCGAGCGAGGCGACCTTGGTGGTGGAATACATGTGGTAGTAGATGTCCACGGGCTTCAGCCGGCGCGGCGCCCCGGTCAGCTCGTAGGTCTCCAGCACCCGCTCGAAGCCGTAGTACGGCCCTTCCCACAGGTTCGTGTAGACGTTCTCGTTCTGGTTCGGCGCGTACACCTGCAGGTACCTGCCGCGCGGGATGCCCAGCGGCGAGACCAGCGTGACCGAAGGGTCGGCCCGCGTGATCAGCGTGTCGCCGCCGTTCATGTTGAACACGCCCGCCGCTTCCGTCTGGGCGAGCGGGTCCTCGTCCGGGTTGCAGTCGCCGGTCCACAGGAATACCCGCGTCTTCTTGCCCGGCGGGGCCAGCACGCGGTCAATGTAGTCGATCGAGCCGCGTACTTCGGCGCTCGTGCTGTAGGTGTAACCGGGGATCTTAAGTGCGTAGGTCTCCGAAGCCGATACCGCCGGGCGCGTGGCCGAGGCTTCCGCCGCGCGCCAGCGGAACGGGTGCGAAAAGGAATGGCTGGCGATTTCCACGAAATCCAGCGCGAAGATCTTCTTCGCGATCGCTTCGAGCGCAGGCGACTGCGCCGGGTACAGCCCGCGCGCCGAGACCTCGCCCTCGATGACCGACACCGTGTGCGGGATGCGGTACCGCGCGAGGATGTCGCGCAGCAGGACTTCACCGGAATAGGGCGCGGTTGCACCCGCGGTTGCACCCGCAGTTGCACCTTCGGCGCGGCTCGCGAACCCGTCGCCGTCGATATGCGCCATCAGCAGGCGCCGGCCGTTCTCGGTCGTGACGTCGGGCACCGGCATGGCCGGCAGCGCCAGTGCCCGCTGGTAGAAGGTGAAGGGGTCGACGATCCAGCGTTTGGAGGTCCCCCCGGGCAGGGTGACGACGTTGTAGGGGTACAGCGCGTATCCGCCCCAGGCGGTCAGCGCGACGGCGTCCATGCGCTCGGTGCCGCGGCCGGCCAGCGTCAGGAGCGGCGTGCCGGGCGAGCCTTTGGCGAGGGTCAGCGGCAGGTAGCTGCGCCGGTCCGGGAAGGGCTCGAGCTCGTAGCCGACCATCGGGTCGCGGTGGCTGATGCGCAGCGGGTCGAGCGCCGGCTGCTGCGGCCCGAGGACGAGGCCGAGCCCCGCCGCGCGCGCGGCATCCATGCGAAAGCCGAGGTCCCCGAGGATGGCAATGCGCACGCCCGCATCCGCCTGCTTCCTGAGCCAGGCATAGAGCTTCGCCTCCACGCGCGATACGTCCGTGAAACGCGTGACGATGCCGGCCACGCGCCCGGTGAGCGGGTAGTCGGGCAGGCCTTCGCTCGCCTCGACGTACTCGACCACGTAGCCGAGGTAGTTGAGCGGCATGGTGGCGACGCGGTGCGCGTCGAGGTAGATCAGCTGGTCGCCCTTGTCCAGCTTCTCGTACAGCATGAGGACCTTGCGCGGCATCACCTCCACCGACCCCACGCCGAGGATGTCCAGCGCCGGCGTGCTGACCCAGGGGATGAAGCCGTCGGCCGCTATGCGCCGCGCGGTAGCGCGCGCAAGCTCGCGGTCCTGCGCGGCGACGTAGTCGATGAAGATCGCGGGCAGCCCGTACTCGGCCTGCACGCGCTTCATCTGGCCGGTGAGCCATTCGCGGTCGGCCGGCGGCACCTCGTTGTATTTCGCCCCGCCGTGGTCGTAACTGCGGTAGAGCGATTCGGCCGCCACCGCCCAGGCGAGGCCGTGCACCCTGGGCAGGATCTCGAAGCCGCGGTTGAACATCAGCCTGGCCCCGGGGAATTTCTGCTTCAGCAGCGCGACCGTTGCGGCGAGGCCCGCCTCCTGGCGGGCGCGCTCGGCGTCGGTCTTCGCCACCAGGTGGTAGGAGTCGAGCGTGTCGAGGAAGAAGCCGCGAAAGCCGCGCTCCCACAGCGGGCGCACGACGGTCTCGCAGAAGAACTCCGCCCAGGCGGGCTGCGCCTGGTCGATCACCGCGCTGCCGAACGCGGGGTTGGCGCCGAGCTTCCAGGCGGCCGGGATGGACTTGAAGTACGGCCGCGAAGGATGCACTTCGCCCAGGCTCACGTAGGCGAACCAGGTGGTCCGCTTCGCCGCGGGCAGCGGTTGCGGCGCGTGGTCGGGTTCGAGGACGACCGCGTCGAACGCAGCGAGCTCGTCCATGGGCGGCGACGCGCCGTAAAACAGGGCGACCGAGGGCGCGGGCGCCTGCGCAAGCAGGGCCGGTGCCGCGGCGGCGAGCAGCAATGCGATTAAAAAGCGTCCGATCATGCGTGGCCGAAGCTTACGCTATACTCGGTAAAACAACGATTTACGACGCAATATGGGGTGGCGGCCCGGGGCCGGCCAAGTTGACGTTAACGTAAACGTCACTTAGCATCCCGCGTCCGTCCCAGCAGTCCTGCTTCGGTTCCAACCACGCTCCCGGCGAGGGCCACATGACCAACCTCAGCGACTCGAAGAACCTCGTCTACAAGGCGAAGCACAAGATCCGCTTCGTCACTGCGGCCAGCCTGTTCGACGGCCACGACGCGTCGATCAACATCATGCGCCGCATCCTGCAGGCCTCCGGCGCCGAGGTCATCCACCTCGGCCACAACCGCTCGGTGGACGAGGTCGTGACCGCCGCGCTGCAGGAGGACGTGCAGGGCCTCGCCGTGTCGTCCTACCAGGGCGGGCACCTGGAATACTTCAAGTACATGATCGACCTGCTGCGCAGCCGCGGCGGCGAGCGCATCAAGGTGTTCGGCGGCGGCGGCGGGGTCATCGTGGCCGAGGAGATCGCCGAGCTGCAGGCCTACGGCGTGGAGCGGATCTACTCGCCCGAGGA
>JAFEDL010000029.1:0-18502 GCA_018241645.1 Pseudomonadota bacterium | reverse complement strand
CTGGGCATCACCGGCACCGGCGGCGCGGGCAAGTCCTCGATCACCGACGAGCTCGTGCGGCGCTTCCGCCTCGACCAGGACGACAAGCTGAAAATCGCCGTGATCGCGGTAGATCCTTCGCGCAGGAAGACCGGCGGCGCGCTGCTCGGCGACCGGATCCGCATGAACGCGATCCAGTCGCCCAACGTCTACATGCGCTCGCTTGCGACGCGCGCCTCGGGCGCCGAGATCGCGGCCTGCCTGCCGGACGTGATCGCCGCCTGCCGCGTGGCGGGGTTCGACCTCGTGATCGTGGAGACCTCGGGCATCGGCCAGGGCGACGCGGCGATCGTGCCGCACGTGAATGCCTCGCTGTACGTAATGACGCCCGAGTTCGGCGCCGCCAGCCAGCTCGAGAAGATCGACATGCTCGATTTCGCCGATTTCGTCGCGATCAACAAGTTCGACCGCAAGGGCGCCGAGGACGCGCTGCGCGACGTCCGGAAGCAGGTGCAGAGGAACCGCGAGGCCTTCGCCCAGCCGCCCGACGCCATGCCGGTCTACGGCACCATCGCCTCGCGCTTCAACGACGACGGCGTGACCGCGCTGTACCAGGGCCTCGTGGAAAAGCTGTCCGGGTACGGGCTCAAGGCCGGGGCCGGCAAGCTCCCGAAGGTCGCCGGCAAGACCGCCTCGGGCGTGAACGTGGTGATCCCGGCGCAGCGCTCGCGCTATCTCGCCGAGATCGCCGAGTGCGTGCGCGGCTACCTCGCGAAAGCCGAGGACCAGGCGCGCATCGCGCGCGAGCGCCAGCAGCTCGTCGCAACCAAGGCCATGCTCGGCGGCAAGGGCAACGATGCGATCGACGCCCTGATCGAGGAGAAAGAGCGCGCGCTCGACGCCCGCTCCAAGAAGCTGCTCGAGATGTGGCCCGCCACGCGCAAGGCCTACTCCGGCGAGGAGTACGTCGTGAAGATCCGCGACAAGGAGGTGCGCACCAGGCTTACCTCCACGTCGCTGTCGGGCACCCAGGTGCCCAAGGTGGCGCTGCCGCGCTACGCGGACCACGGCGAGATCCTGCGCTGGCAGCTGCGCGAGAACGTGCCGGGCTCGTTCCCGTTCACCTCCGGCGTGTTCGCGTTCAAGCGCGAGAACGAGGACCCCACGCGCATGTTCGCGGGCGAGGGCGACCCGTTCCGCACCAACAAGCGCTTCCACCTGCTGTCCAAGGACATGCCCGCCAAGCGCCTGTCCACGGCCTTCGACTCGGTGACGCTGTACGGCTTCGAGCCCGACGAGCGGCCCGACATCTACGGCAAGGTCGGCAACTCGGGCGTGTCGATCGCGACGCTCGAGGACATGAAGGTGCTGTATTCCGGCTTCGACCTCACCGACCCGAACACCTCGGTGTCGATGACGATCAACGGGCCGGCGCCCACGATACTTGCGATGTTCTTCAACACCGCGATCGACCAGCAGGTCGACAAGTTCAGGAAGGACAACGGGCGCGACCCGACCGAGGACGAGCACGAGAAGATCCGTGAATGGACGCTCACCACCGTGCGCGGCACGGTGCAGGCCGACATCCTCAAGGAGGACCAGGGCCAGAACACCTGCATCTTCTCCACCGAGTTCTCGCTCAAGGTCATGGGCGACATCCAGGAGTACTTCGTGCACCACCAGGTGCGCAACTTCTACTCGGTGTCGATCTCGGGGTACCACATCGCCGAGGCCGGCGCGAACCCGATCAGCCAGCTCGCGTTCACGCTCTCCAACGGCTTCACGTTCGTCGAGACCTACCTCGCGCGCGGCATGCACATCGACGACTTCGCGCCCAACCTGTCGTTCTTCTTCTCCTACGGCATGGACCCGGAGTACACGGTGATCGGCCGCGTGGCGCGGCGCATCTGGGCCGTGGCGATGAAGAACCGCTACGGCGCAAACGAGCGGTCGCAGAAGCTCAAGTTCCACTCGCAGACCTCCGGGCGCAGCCTGCACGCGCAGGAGATCTCGTTCAACGACATCCGCACCACGCTGCAGGCGCTGGTGTCGACCTACGACAACACGAATTCCCTGCACACCAACGCCTACGACGAGGCGATCACCACGCCGACCGAGGATTCAGTGCGCCGCGCGATGGCGATCCAGATGATCATCAACCGCGAGTGGGGCCTGGCGAAGAACGAGAACCCCAACCAGGGCGCGTTCATCATCGACGAGCTGACCGATCTCGTGGAAGAGGCCGTGCTGAAGGAGTTCGAGGCGATCAGCGCCCGCGGCGGCGTGCTCGGCGCGATGGAGACCGGCTACCAGCGCGGCAAGATCCAGGAAGAGTCGATGTACTACGAGCACAAGAAGCACGACGGCTCGTACCCGATCATCGGCGTGAACACCTTCCGCAACCCGCACGCCGAGGACACGCCGCAGCGGATCGAGCTGATCCGTTCGACCGACGAGGAAAAGCAGTCGCAGCTGAAGCGCCTGCGCGCCTTCCACAAGCAGCACGCGAAGGAATCCGGCCCGATGCTCGAGCGGCTTCAGCGGGCGGTGATCGCCAACGAGAACGTGTTCGCGGTGCTGGTGGATGCGGTGCGCGTGTGTTCCCTGGGCCAGATCACGCACGCGCTGTTCGAGGTCGGGGGCCAGTACCGCCGCAGCATGTAGGCGGGCGTCAGGGCTGCGCGACCGGCAGCGCCACGCGGAAGCACGCCCCCGGGCCGTCGGTCACCTCCAGCGTGAGGGTGCCGCCCAGCCTGCGCATGATCTGCCAGCTGATCGCAAGGCCCAGGCCCGCGCCCGGCGCATCGGTCTGGGTATGCGTCCAGCCGCGCGCGAATTTCTGGAACACCTGCTCGCGCTCGTCGGCGCGGATCCCGGGGCCGTTGTCCGAGACGAGGACTTCGTAGCAGCCGTCGCGCACCCGGCTCTCCACCCGCACGCGCGGCGCGGCGCTGGTGTTGTACTTGATCGCGTTGGCGATCAGGTTGATGAACACCTGCGCGAGCCGGTCGGCCTCGGCGTCCACCGCGGCGTGCGCGGCGCGCTCCCCGCTTTCGAGCGTCACCCGCGCCTTGGCCGCGAGCCCCTCGCAGGCGCGCAGCGAATTCTCCAGCGCCACTTCGGGGTCGAGCCTGGAGAGCGCCACCGGGGCCTCGCCGCGCTCGAGCAGGCTCAGGTCGAGCGTGCTGTCGAGGAGCCGCGTCAGGCGCACGCTCTCCTCGTGGATGATGCCGACGTAGCGCGCCGCGCGTTCCGGCTCGAGGTCGGGCGTGTCGCGCAGGATCTCCGAAAACGAGCGGATCGAGGTCATCGGGGTGCGCACCTCGTGGCTGACCTGGCTGAGGAAGTCGTCCTTCTGCCGGTCGAGCAGGGTGAGGCGCTCGTTCACCGAGACCAGCTCCTGCGCGGTCGCTTCGAGCTGGCGCGACTTGTCCTCCAGCTGCTGGCTGTGGGCGCGGATCCGCTCGGTCTCGTCGGCGATCTTGACCAGCTCGTCGAGGCTGATGGTCTCGACGGTGACCACCTCCGAGACCAGCGCGCGCGCGGTGGCCGCGCCGACGCTGCCGGCGAGCTTGCGCTCGAGCTGGGTGATGAAGGCGTCGTCGGCGACCGGCGTTTCGCCCTCGAGGCCCTGGTCCGCCGCGGCCTGGCGGAAGAACTCGCGCGTCTCGCCCGCGCCGAGGATGCGCTGCGCGAGCACGCGCAGGTCCTCGACCGGGGCGGTGCGCCGCATCAGCTCCGACGCGGCGTCGGCGGGCGTGCGGAACACGTCCACGAACAGCGTGCTCTGCAGGCGCTCGAGCGGCCGTTGTTCGCGCGACAGCGACACCGCGACGAACAGCAGGATGTTCGCCGTCATGCTCCAGAACACCGAGTGCACCAGCGGGTCGAGCCAGTCGAGGCCGAACAGCGCTTGCGGCCGCAGCCAGGCCTGCTCGAACAGCCCGTGCGCCATCACGTCGGCCGGGATGATGAAGTAGAAGTTCGGCAGGAGCAGCGTGTAGGCCCACACCGCGGCGCCGGCCCCCAGCCCGGCGAGCGCGCCGTTGACGTTGGCATGCCGCCAGAACAGCCCGCCCGCCAGCGAGGGCAGGAACTGCGCCACGCCGGCGAACGCGATCAGCCCCATGGAGGCGAGCGCGCTGGAGGAGCCGCTCAGCCGGAAATACAGGAACCCGAGCAGCAGCAGGACGCAGATGCTCGCGCGGCGCGACAGCAGCAGGAAGCGGCGGATCTCGCCGCTCGCGCTCGCATGCACCCAGTTCAGCCGCAGCGCCACCGGCATCACGATGTGGTTGGAGAGCATCGTCGAGATCGCGATGCAGGCCACGATCACCATCGAGGTCGCCGAGGACAGGCCGCCGAGGAAGGCGAGGATGGCGATCCCGTCCCTGCCGGACTGCATTGGCAGCGTGAGCACGAACATGTCCGGGTTGGAGTCCGGCGGCAGCAGCGCCAGGCCGGCGATCGCGATCGGCGCGATGAACAGGCTGATCAGGAACAGGTACAGCGGGAACAGCCACGAGGCGGTGCGCAGGTGGCGCTCGTCGGAGTTCTCCACCACCATGACCTGGAACTCGCGCGGCAGGCAGACGATCGCGGCGGCGGCGAGGAAGGTCGTCGTCACCCAGCGCGGGCCGAACGCCTCGCCCGAATGCGGCAGGCCGGAGGCGGCCAGCGAAAACACGCTGCCCGGGCCCCCGCCCAGGCCCCACACGACCAGTACCCCCACGGCGAGGAGTGCGACCAGCTTCACGACCGCCTCGAGCGCGATCGCCGCGACCACGCCGTGGTGCTGTTCCTTGGCGTCGATGTTGCGCGTGCCGAACAGGATCGTGAACACCGCCAGGCCGACCGTGATCCAGAAGGCGGAGTGGAAGTCCGGCGCGACGATGGGCAGGCCGGCCAGCGGGTCCGGGCCCGCGTTGGAGATGACCTGGAAGCTCACCGTGATCGCCTGCAGCTGCAGCGCGATGTAGGGCATCGAGCACACGACCGATATCAGGGTCACCAGCGCCGCGAGGGCGGCGCTCTTGCCGTAGCGCGAGGAGATCATGTCGGCGATCGAGGTGACCCCGTGCACGTGCGCGATGCGGACGAGCTTCCTCAGCAGCACCCACCAGCCGAGGAACACCAGCGTCGGGCCGAGGTAGATCGTGGCGAACTCCAGCCCGCCGCGCGCGGCCGAGCCCACCGCGCCGTAGAACGTCCACGAGGAGCAGTAGACCGAGATCGACAGCGTGTAGACCAGCGGGGACTGCAGCCAGCCGAGCCGGCCGGCGCGGGCGCGCCGGTCGCCGACGTAGGCGACCATGAACAGCAGTGCGACGTACAGCATCGCTACCGCGAGCACGAAGTTGGCGGTGCGCATCGGGGCGGCGGGTCAGGGGCGCCGGCTCACAGGCGGCGCGCGAGCAGCGCCGCCAGGGCGATCAGCCCGAGCCAGACCCCGAACACGTAGAGCACGATCAGCGGGATGCCGGCGATGCTGGAGCGGGTGGTGAACAGAGTGATCACCGGCGGCATCAGCAGCGCGAGCCCCAGCAGCGGGAGCAGCACCGCCGCGTCGCGGATCCGCCCGGGGGGCTTTGGCGTCTGCATCGGGCCCGTCCCGGCCTCAGCGCGGCCCGGTCACCCGCCGGACCGCGGCGACGATGTCGCGGTTCGAGAACGGCTTGGTCATGAACTCGTCCACCCCGATCTCCTCGGCCATGCGGCGGTCCTGCGCCTGGCCCTTGGCGGTCAGGACGATGACCGGCATCGACTTGAGCAGCGGGTCCGACCTGACCAGCTTCAGCACCTCGAACCCGTTCAGCCGCGGCAGCATCACGTCGAGGATCAGCAGGTCCGGCGGGCTGCTGCGCAGCTGCCGCACCGCGTCCTCGCCGTCGAATGCGGCCGACACGCCGAACCCGTCGCGTTCGAGGACGAACGTCAGCGTTTCCACGATGTGGCGATCGTCCTCGGCAAGCAGTATCCGGACGGCCATCCCTTGCCTCCCTCCTCCCCGCGTCTGGCGGTGTCAGTTTTCCGAGTGTAGCCGGACTTGGGCGCCGCCGCCCGTCCCCGGCGCGCGCTCAGGCGTCGATGATCGGGTCCTCTTCGCGGTAGACGCATTCGCGCCGCGCGCACAGCCGGCAGTTCGGGCCGACCGGGACCGCGGGCCCCGCGGAGGAACTGTCCATCCCGTCCCCGTACACGGTCTGGTCCGCGTACAGGGCGTCGCAGGCGAGCATCACCGACAGCAGGCGGCGCGGCATCGCGAACGCGGGACGGATCTTCTCGACCGTGCGCGCGACGAACAGGAACCGGTCGCCGGAGGGGAACTCCGCCAGCTGGCGGACCACCGTTCCCGGCGCCTGGAACGCGCCGTACAGGGCCCACAGCGGGCAGGCGTTGCCGTGGCGCGGCAGCAGCAGGTGCGGCAACGCGAAGCGCTTGGTGACGAAGCCCGCCGCGTCCACCCGCATGAGGCCGAACGGGATGCCTTCGGCGCCCGGGCGGCGCAGCGTGGTGAGGCGATGGCAGGCCTGCTCGATGCTGGCGCCGTAGCGCAGTGCGAGCGCCTCCACGTCGTAGCGCGCCGCGTGCGCGGATGCGCGAAAGGCCTCGTACGGCATCAGCACGGCCGCCGCGGCGTAGGACGACAGCACGTGCTCGGCGCGGCGCCGCGCGGCGGGGCTGGTCAGCATCGTCGCGCCCGCGATTTCGGCCGCGATGGCGCCGTGGCGGTCGGCCAGCCCGGCCGCGAGCCGCGCGAACGCGAAGCGGCGGGCCGCGGGCGGCGCGGTATCGGCGACGCGCAGCGTGCGCGAAGCCGGGTCATAGTCCGCCGTGGCGGACCCGCCGAGGGAAGCTGCCTCGGCGGCCGGGTGCGCTTCGACCCGCACGCCGTGCCCGCGCTCCAGGTAGGCGAGCAAGGCGCTTTCCCGGCCGTCGTCGGGCATCGCGGCCGCGGCGCGCACCTCCTGCGCCAGCTGCTCCAGCGCCGGGAAGTAATTGCCGCGCTCGAAGATGAAGTCGTCGATCTCCCCGACCGGCGTGATCGAGCGCGTGCTGCTGTGGGCGCTGTCGAAGAACGCGGCGAGCGCCTGCGCCACGTCCGACAGGCGCCGGCTCTCCGCGCCGACGATCGCCGCAAAGCGCGCGCGCTGCGCCGGCTCGAGGTCATCGACGCTCTCGAGGATCTCGGACGAGGAACGGATCGCGGAGACCTTGGTCAGCATGTCGTGCACCGCGTCGGCGAGGAACGGGTCGTGGACCAGGCGGTCCGACAGCGCGTTGACCGCGCGGTTGCGGTCCACCCAGGAGCGGTGCAGCGTGATCAGCGCGCGCGCCCAGGGCGCATGCCGGCTCGCGAGGTCGTCGGCCGAGGCGCGGCTGAGGTGCAGGTCGGCGAACAGCGGCTCGCCGGTCAGCTCGCCCAGGTCGCCGAGCAGGCGGCGCTCGGCCGCGCCGTCGATCTCGTCCACCGCGAGGCCCAGCTCGCCCGCGATCCGCTGCAGCAGGGCCCCGCCGATGTTGCGCTTGTTGCCCTCGATCAGGTTCAGGTAGGACGCGGAAATCCCGGCGCGCCCGGCCACGCTCGCCTGGGTCAGTCCCAGCGCGCGGCGCCGGCTGCGGATCCGCGGCCCGATCAGCGAGCGCGCCATGGCCGGGCCGGGGGTTGCTGCGGTGCAAGGTCGATAATTGACATATTTACTCCTGTCGTTGTTGATTATCGACAAAATTATGCAATTAAGTCAAATACATATTGAGACATTTACCTAACCCGGCCAGCATACACCCCGCATAACTGCAGAACCATTCATCGATCCAGTAAGGAGGAGACATCCAATGAGCGACAAGATCAAGGACACAGGCCGCCGCAGCGTGCTCAAGGCCGGGGCCGCGCTGGGCGCGGGACTCGCGCTGCCGTCCGTATTCTCGGGCCGCGCGTTCGCGGCCAACGCGCCGATCGGCACCTGGCCGGCCGGCTCGTCCGGCAGCTCGGTGTTCATCGGCATCACCGTGCCGCGCACCGGCAGCTACGCGCTGCAGGGCGAGGACGAACTGAAGGGCTACCAGCTGGCCGTGGAGCACATCAACAGCGGCCACGAGCTGATCCGCAAGATCTCGCCCAAGACCAAGAAGGGCGTGCTGGGCAAGGAAGTGAAGTACGGCGTCGCCGACTCCGCCGCGAAGCCCAACGACGCCGTGCAGGCGCAGCAGCGCTTCATCACCGAGAACAAGGCGATCCTGATGACCGGCTCGACCTCGAGCGCGGTGGCGGTGGCGCTGAACAAGCTCGCGCAGCGCGAGAAGGTCCTCTACGTCGCGGGCATCTCGGGCTCCAACGACACCACCGGCAAGGACTGCGTGCGCTACGGCTTCCGCCAGTGCTTCTACGGCCAGACCGCGGCCGCCGCGATCGGCCCGGTCCTGGTGAAGGCCTTCGGCAAGAACAAGAAGGCCGCGTACATGACGCCCGACTACACCTACGGGCACACGGTCACGAAGTCGATGCAGGATTACCTCGCGACCGCAGGCTGGACGACGGCGACCAACCAGGTGTCGCCGCTGGGCGCGCCGGATTTCTCCTCGTACCTGCTCAACGTGGCCAACTCCGGCGCCGACGTGCTGATCAACGTCAACTGGGGCCACGACGCGGTGCTGTCGATCCAGCAGGCCAAGCAGTTCGGCATCCTCGAGAAGATGAAGCTGGCGGTCCCCTACCAGGTGCCGTTCCTCGCGCGCGAAGTCGGCGGCGGCCTGCTGGCCGACGTGTACGCGGCCACCGATTTCTGGTGGACCATGGAGGACAAGTTCCCGCTGGCGAAGATGTTCGTGGCCGAGTTCGAGAAGAAGTACGGCTACAAGCCGGAGTGGGGCGCCGAGAACGCCTACATGCAGTTCGCCCTGTGGGCCGAGGCGGTGGAGAACGCGGGCAGCTTCTACCCGCCGGACATCATCAAGTCCTACGAGGCCGGCCGCAAGATCCAGTCGCTGGTGGGCGAGGTCTACTGGCGCGCCGAGGACCATACCCTGGTGCGCCCGGTGGTCATCGTCAAGGGCAAGAAACCGGCGGCGATGAAGAACAAGGAAGACTACTGGGACATCGTGCAGATCGACCCGGGCCTGCCGCTGATGCAGAAGCCGGACGCGTTCGGCTGCAACCCCGGGTCGTATACCTGAGCGCAGCCTTCGGTAACTGAAGCACCGCCCGGCGCCCTGGCCTGACAGGGTGCCGGGCGTGCGGCTGCCCGGATGCCGCGTCCGGGCCCGCGCCATTACTGTGAACGCACGCGATGGTCAACTGGTCCAATTTCCTCTCCCAGCTCTTCAACGGCCTGGTGCTGGGCGCGCTGCTCGCGCTGATCAGCTCCGGGCTCACCATCATCTACGGCACGCTCGGGGTGCTGAACCTCGCGCACGGCGCGATGTTCATGCTCGGCGGCTACGCCGGCTACGTCGCGTACGAGTGGAGCGGGTCGTTCCTCGTCGCCGTGGTGGCCGGCACCCTGTTCCTCGGCGTGGTCGGCGTGCTGATGGAGCGGCTCATCATCCGGCACTTCTACAGCCGGCCGCACGAGGACCAGCTGCTCCTCACCTTCGGGCTGTCGATCTGCATGGTCGAGCTGCTGCGCTACTTCTTCACCAGCATGTCGAAGACCGTGCCGCCGCCGCAGATGTTCTCCGGGATCACCTCCCTCGGCATCATGTTCTACCCGACCTACCGGCTCGCGCTGGTCGGCATCGTCGCCGTCGCGCTGCTCGTGCTGTATTTCGTCCTGTACCGCACGCGCCTGGGAATGATCGTGCGCGCGGGGATCGAGGATTCGGTCATGGTCGATTCGCTGGGCATCGACGTCTATCGCGTGTTCATGGTCGTATTCGGCATCGGCGCCATGGCCGCGGGTTTTGCCGGCATCGTGAACGCGCCGGTGGTTTCGCTCACGCCCGACGGGGGCGAGGCGATCCTGGTGCAGACCTTCGTGGTGGTCGTGATCGGCGGGGTCGGGTCCTTCCCGGGCGCGATCCTCGGCGGCCTGATCGCCGGCGAGATCATCAGCCTCACGTCCATGGTCAACCCCGGCTACGCGTACGTCATGCTGTTCGCCGCGATGACGCTGGTGCTGCTGGTGCGCCCGCACGGGCTCCTCGGCACGCGGGGGCGCGAATGAGCTTCCTGATGTCACGCAAGCGCGCGCTGCTGCTCGAGACGCTGACCGCGATCTGCCTGATCGCAGTGCCCTTCGTGCTGCCCTACCTCGACGCGGCGCCCAACACGGTCAACCGCATCCTCGTCTGGGGCCTGTTCGGCATCGGCTTCGACATCCTGTTCGGCTACACGGGCCTCCTCTCGTTCGGCCAGTCGGCGTTCTACGGCACCGGCGGCTTCGTCGCCGCGTACCTGCTCACCCGGGCGGGCTTCCCGCACGTCATCACGGCGCTGGTCATCGGCATGGTGGTGGCGGCCTTCGTCGGCTACCTGATCGGGCTGCTCGCGTTGCGCCGCACGGGCATCTATTTCGCCATGATCACGGTGGCGATCGCGGAGATCTTCTATTTCGTCGAGTTCAACCCGCTGTCGGCCTGGACCGGCGGCGAGAACGGCCTGCCCGGCGTGCCGACCCCCAGCCTCGAGCTGGGCTTCACCACGCTGCATTTCACCAGCGGCTGGGCGCTCTACCCGTTCCTCGCGTTCTGCTACTTCGTCGGCATCGTCATCGCGCTGCGCATCGTGCGCTCGCCGGTGGGCGCGATCTTCACCGCGATCCGCGAGAACCCGCTGCGCGCGGCCGCCGTGGGCCACAGCGTGCAGGCCTACAAGCTCACCGCGTTCGTGATCGCCGCCGCCTACGCCGGCCTCGCCGGCGGCCTGCTCGGCGTGATGCAGGCCTTCATGCCGCCGGACGCCTTCATGTTCGACACCTCCGGCCAGCTCATCATGCAGACGGCGATCGGCGGGCGCGGCACGCTGTTCGGCCCGCTGGTGGGCGCCGCGGTGTGGCTGTTCCTGCAGGACTTCCTGCAGGGCACGCTCGGGCTGGGCGCGGCCTGGAAGCTGGTGCTGGGCGTGGTGTTCGTGCTGCTGGTCTGCTTCCTGCGCCAGGGCATCATCGGCGGGATCGCCGACCTGTACCGCCTGCTGGCCGGCAAACGGGCCGCGCCGGCCGAGCCGCAGGAAGAGGCCGCCGCCAGCGGGATGACCGCCGAGGAGGAACAGAAGGCCGCCGAGGCCCAGTCCGCCGGGATGCGCGCGGCGGCCCCCATGCCGGCGCGGCACCCGGTGCCCGAAACCTTCAAGGGGCCGATCCTGCAGGCCACGGGCCTCAGCAAGCACTACGGTGGCGTGGCTGCCAACGTCGACATCGAGTTCACCGTCAACCAGGGCGAACTGCGCGGCATCATCGGCCCGAACGGGGCCGGCAAGTCGACGTTCTTCAAGATGCTGACCTGCGAGGTGGCGCCTTCGTCCGGCCGGATCGTGTTCGAAGGGCGCGACATCACCGGCATGAGCGTCACCGACGTGTGCCAGCTCGGGCTCACCAAGAGCTACCAGGTGAACCAGCTGTTCAACAGCCTGACCGTGCGCCAGAACCTGACCATCGCCGTGCTGGCCGAGCTGCGCGGCAAGTTCCGGCTCGACATGCTCTCGAGCCTCTCGGGAATCCCCGGCCTGGACGAGCAGGTCGTGCGCACGCTCGAGCTGGTGAACCTCACCGCGCGCACCGACACGCCGGTATCCCAGCTTGCCTACGGCGAGAAGCGCCGGCTGGAAGTCGGCCTCGCGCTGGCCTCGTCGCCCACCCTGCTGCTGCTCGACGAGCCGCTCGCCGGCATGAGCCCCCGCGAGCGGGTGGAGACGGTCAAGCTGCTGAAGTCGATCGCCAAGGGCCGCACCATGATCATCATCGACCACGACATGGACGCGCTGTTCGAGCTGGCCGAGCGCATCACCGTGCTGCAGGAGGGCCGCGTGCTGGTGGAAGGCACGCCGGACGAGATCAAGGGCAACGCCAAGGTGCAGGAAGCCTACCTCGGCGGCGTGCACGAGGGGGTCGAGGCATGAGCCTGCTCGAGGTCAGCGGCCTGAACAGCTACTACGGGGATTCGCACATCCTCTTCGACGTGTCGCTGCGCGTGGAAAAGAACGAGGTCGTGGCGCTGCTCGGCCGCAACGGCGCGGGCAAGAGCACGACCCTGAAGAGCCTGATGGGCGTGGTGACGCCGCGCTCGGGCTCGGTGAAGCTCGAAGGCGTGGAGATCGCCGGCAAAAAGAGCCACTCGATCGCGCAGGCCGGCATGCAGCTGGTGCACGAGGACCGCCGCATCTTCGGCAGCCTCAACGTCGAGGAGAACCTGGTGCTCGCCTCGCTCACCGCGCCCAGCAAGTGGCCGCTCGACCGCGTCTACGAGATGTTCCCGCGGCTGAAGGAGCGCCGCGGCAGCCGCGGCACCGACCTGTCGGGCGGCGAGCAGCAGATGCTGGCGATCGCCCGCGCGCTGGTCCGCGACCCCAAGATCATCCTGCTCGACGAGCCGTTCGAGGGCCTGGCGCCGGTAATCGTGCGCGACCTGATGCACGCCTGCCGCGAGCTCGCGCGCGCCGGGCAGACGATCGTGCTGGTGGAGCAGAACCTCGCCGCGACGCTGGCGCTGGCGCAGCGGGTCTACCTCATCAACAACGGGCACGTCGTGCACGAGGGCCCGGCGGGCGAGATCAAGGCGCAGCCGCAGATCCTGCAGCGCTACCTCGGCGTCTGACCGCTTCCTTCGCGCTGCATCGCCTCGATAAGTTTCACCAGCGCGTAGAGTGTCTTGTTTACCGGCACGGGGATGCCGTGCTTCTCCGCCTGCCGCACGATGTACCCGTTGAGGTGGTCGATCTCCGTGCGCCGGCCGCGCGCCAGGTCCTGCGCGGTGGACGAGCGTTGTCCCGCCATGGCGCCCGCGATGCCCATCACCCTGTCCATCGTGTCCGGCGCCATGCGCACGCCGCAGGCCTTCGCCACCGCCAGCACCTCCGCGGTAGCGTCGCGCATCACGTCGCGGATGCCGATGCTCTCGATCATCTTCCCGTACGGCGCCTGGCCGATCGCGGAGACCGCGTTGTAGGCGCAGTTCACCGCGAGCTTGCCCCACAGCGCGCCCTGCACGTTGTCCGAGATCTCCACCGGCACGCCGGCGGCGGCGAACCAGCGCTGCACGTCCTTGAGGTCGCGCACGAGCGAGGCCGGCGCCGGGTCCTCGATCGGGCCGATCGCGAGGTCGCCGCGGCCGTGGTGCTTCAGGTGGCCGGGGCCGAGCATTTCGGTGGCCACGTGGACCACCGCCGGGATCACCGCGCGATGGGTGCGCGCGGCGATGCGCTCGGTGTTGTCCACGCCGTTCTGCAGGTTCAGCACGATGGTGTCCGCGCCGAGGTGCGGCGCGATCTGCTCGGCCGCGGTCTCGGTGTCGGTGGACTTCACGCAGAACAGCACGAGGCGCGCGCCGCGCACCGCCTCCGCCTCGGTGCTGGCGCCCACCGGGATGGTCTCGTGGAACTTGAGGCCCTCGAAGTTGAGGCCGGTCACGCGGAACGCCTCGACGTGCAGCGGCCGGCCGATCAGCGTGACCGCGTGCCCCGCGCGCGCCAGCATGCCGCCGTAAAAGCAGCCGACGGCGCCCGCGCCGAGGACCGCCACCCGGATGGTTTCGGCCGGCGCGCTCATACTTTCAGCACCACCTTGCCGAAGTGGTTGTTGGCCTTCATGTAGGCCAGCGCCGCCGCCACGTCGTCCAGCGCGAACGTGCTGTCGAGCGGCAGCTTCAGCTTGCCGGCCGCGATCGCCTCCCACAGGTCGTCGCGCATCAGCCGGTTGATCTCGCGCACCTCGTCCACCGAGCGGGTGCGGAAGGTCACGCCGGTGTACGCGATGCGCTTCATGGCGTGCAGGTCGTAGTCGAATTCGCCCTTCGCGCCGCCGAGGCGCCCGACGTTGACGATGCGGCCCAGCACGCGCGCCGCCTTCAGGTTGCCGTTCGCCACGCTCGCGGAGACCTGGTCGATGATCAGGTGCACGCCCTTGCCCTCGGTGGCGGCGACCACCTGGTCGGGCCACGCCGGGTCCAGCGTGTCGACGGTCATGTCGGCGCCCCAGTCGGTCAGCCGCGCGCGCCGCGCGGTGTGCGTGGACGAGCCGATCACGTACCCGGCGCCCATGTGCCGCGCGATCTGCATGCCCATGATGCCCACGCCCGAGCTCGCGCCCTGGATCAGCACGCTCTCGCCTTTCGCGAGGCCGCCTACGGTCACCAGCGCGTTGTGCATGGTCTGCAGCGCGATCGGCAGCGTCGCGGCTTCCTCGAAGCCCATGCGGTCGGTGGGCAGCAGGTGCACGCGGCCGCGGTCGGCGACGGCGTACTCGGCATACGCGGCCGCGCCCGAGGCCATGACCCGGTCGCCGGGCTTCACGTGCGTGACATGGGCGCCGACCTCGGCGACCTCGCCGGCGAACTCCATGCCTACGATCGTGCCGGCGCCGCCCACCGCGCCATGCGCATGTCCCGCGGCCACGGCGAGGTCGGCGCGGTTCAGCCCGCAGGCGCGCACGCGCACCAGCACCTGGCTGGCCTGCGGCTCGGGGGCGGGGACGTCGCGGATCTCGACGCCGTTCTGGGTGACGACAGCTGCTTTCAAGGGGCTCTCCTGGGGTTTTGCCGGGCTGGCGCAAAGTGTATCCGCTCCCGCGTAAGATGGCGGCATGCTGAACCTTCTTCTCCTCTCGAACTCGCGCACTGCCCGCGGCGGCTGGCTCGACCACGCCGAGCCGCTGATCCGTGACCTCGTCGGCCCGGGCCGCAGGAAGATCCTGTTCCTGCCGTTTGCCGCGGTCACGATCACTTACGACGCCTACGCGGCCATGGCGAGGAAGCGCTTCGCGAAGATGGGCTACGCGGTGACCGGCGCGCACAAGGCCGCGCCGGCCGCGATCGGGCGGTTCGATGCGGTGGTCGTGGGCGGGGGCAACACGTTCTGCCTGCTCGCCGAGGCGCGCGCGCGCGGCTGGCTCGCGCCGATCCGCGCGCGGGTGAGGGCAGGCACGCCGTACATGGGCTGGAGCGCCGGCGCCAACCTCGCCTGCCCCACGATCCGCACCACCAACGACATGCCGGTGGTGGACCCGGGCGGGTTCGGGGCGCTGGACCTAGTGCCGTTCCAGGTCAACCCGCACTACACCGACAAGACGCTGCGCGGCCACGGCGGTGAATCGCGCGACGACCGCATCAGGGAGTTCCTCGAGATCAACCCGGACACCTGCGTGCTCGGCCTGCGCGAGGGCAGCCTCGTGCAGGTCCGCGGCGAACGGGCGAAACTCCTGCTCGGCCCCGGCGCGCGGCTGTTCCGCCCGGGGCAGCGCGCGCGCGACCTGAAGGCGGGAGCGGACCTCTCCAATCTGCTACGCTTCACCGGATAACGCACCCAGGGAAGGAGGCAACCATGGCTATTGCGATGCCGAAGATCGAACTGCCCAAACTCGACCGCAGGACCGCGATGATCGCCGGCGGCGGGCTGGGCGTGGTGGTGCTGGCCGTGGCCGGCTGGTTCGCCTGGAACACCTTCATGGCCGAGCCGCCGCCCCCGCCGCCCAAGCCCGTGGCGATCAAGCCCAAGCCGGCGCCCGCGCCTGCGCCGGCCCCCGCGCCCGTGGTGGTAGCGGCCCCTGCGCCTGCGCCCGCGCCGGTGGTCGAGGCCAAGCCGGAAGTGCCGGCGCCCGCGCCCAAGGCGGAGGCGCCGCGCCACCGCTCGCGTGCGAACGAGGATGCGCGCGAGTGCCTGGCGCAGCCGACCGACGCGAAGATCGCGGCCTGCGCGGAGAAGTACCGCTGACCTGCCGGCCGTAATTCACGAACTTTACTGGCCGGAAGCCCGCTCCAGGAGCGGCCTTCCGGCCAGTTCATTTGCGTAAACAGGCAATCAACCCATGACCGGATCCGACCTCTCGCACACCTCGGGGCAGCTGCGCATCGGCCAGCCCGTGCTGCGCCTGGAGGACCGGGCGCTGCTGACCGGCGCCGGGCGCTTCATCGACGACTTGCGCCTGCCCGGGGCCGCGCACGCGGTGTTCGTGCGCTCGCCGCACGTGCACGCGCGCGTGCTGGCGGTGGAGGCCGGCGCGGCCCGCGCCGCGCCGGGGGTGCTTGGTGTTTACACGGCTGCGGACCTCGCCGCCGCCGGCATCGGCCCGATGCAGCTCAGCCTGCCGCAGAAGAACCGCGACGGCAGCGCGCCGCGCATCGCCGGCCGCCCGGTGCTGGCCGACGGCCTCGTGCGGTTTGCCGGCGAGGCGGTGGCGATGGTGGTGGCCGCCACCGCGCGCCAGGCGCGGGATGCGGCCGAGCTGGTGGCCGTGGACTACGAAACGCTGCCGCACGCCACGGACCCGCGCGCGGCGCTGGCGGCCGGTGCGGCCGCGGTGCGCGACGATGCGCCCGGCAACCTTGCGCTGGACTGGGAAGCCGGCGACCGCAAGGCCGCCGAGGCGGCTTTCCTGCGCGCGGCGCACGTGACCCGGCTCGAGCTGGTGGTGAACCGCGTCTCGGCCGCGCCGATCGAGCCGCGCGGCGCCGCCGGCGAATATGACCCGGCCAGCGGCCGCTACACGCTGCACGCGCCTACCCAAGGCAGCAAGGCGATCCAGGCCGACGTCGCCTCGACCGGCATCGTCGACGACCCGCGTGCCCTGCGCGTGATGACGCCGGACGTGGGCGGCTCGTTCGGCCTGAAGATCGCGGCCTATCCCGAGCAGGTGGCGGTGCTGTTCGCCGCGAAGCAGCTCGCCCGTCCTGTGGCCTGGTACGCCGACCGCTCGGAGGCTTTTCTTGCCGACGGCGCAGGCCGCGACCTGGTGATGGCCGGGGAGCTTGCGCTCGATACCGAGGGGCGCTTCCTTGCGGTGCGCGCGCGCGTGGTAGGCAACTGCGGGGCCTATGTCACTGCGCCTGCGTTCAGCATTCCGACTACCGGCGGGACGCGCTGCATCACCGGCGTGTATGCGCTGCCCTGCTACCACGCGGAGACGCGCGTGGCGTTCACCAACACCGTGCCGATCGCCGCGTACCGCGGCGCAGGCAAGCCCGAGTTCACCTACCTGATCGAGCGGCTGGTCGACGCGGCGGCGCGCGAGACCGGGCGCGACCGCGCTGCGCTGCGCCGCCTGAACCTCGTGCGGCCGAATCAGATGCCGTGGACCACGCCGGTGGGGCTGGTGTTCGACTCGGGCGAGTTCGAGAAGAACCTGGACGACGCGCTGCGCCTCACGGACCGCGCCGGCTTCGAGGCGCGCCGGTCTGCTTCGGCCGCGCGCGGGAAGCTGCGCGGCTACGGGCTCTCGGTGTACCAGGAGCCCGACGGCTATTACGAGAGCCACGTGGGCGCGTCCTTTGACGCCGACGGGATCCTTACGCTTGCCACCAGCGCCACCACCAACGGTCAGGGGCACCTGACCACGTTCAAGCAGGTGGTGTCGCAGCAGCTCGGCCTGCCGTTCGAGCGGATCAACTACGTGTACGGCGACAGCGACCGCGTGGGCGTGGGGCTGGGCTCGGTGGGCTCGTGCGAAACCACCGTTACCGGCACGGCCATCGTGCACTGCGCGCGCATCATCATCGAGAAGGGCCGCCAGATTGCCGGCCACCTGCTGGAGGCGCCGGCCGCGGACGTGGAGTTCGAGGTGTCGGAGTCGGGCGGGTCGTTCGTGATCGCGGGGACCGACCGGCGCGTGGGCATCGTGGACGTCGCGCGCGCGGCGCATTCGCACGACCTGCCTGCCGAGATTCCGCCGGGGCTTGCGGCCGAGGACTTCTACAAGCCCACGACCTACAGCTTTCCCTCGGGGTGCCATGTGTGCGAGGTGGAGGTCGACCCGGAGACCGGGCACGTCGGGATCCTCGGCTACACGGCGGTGAACGATTTCGGCGTGGTGGTGAACCCGCTGCTGCTGGAAGGGCAGGTGCACGGCGGCGTGGCGCAGGGCATCGGCCAGGCGCTGCTCGAGCAGCTCGTGCACGACCGCGAGTCGGGGCAGCTGCTCACCGGCAGCTTCATGGACTACTGCCTGCCGCGCGCCGACGACCTGCCGCAGTTCGGCTGGGCGCGCAACGAAATCCCCTGCAAGACGAATCCCCTTGGCGTGAAAGGCGTGGGCGAGTCTGGGTGCACGGCATCGCTCGCCTGCGTGATGGGTGCGGTGATCGATGCGCTGTCCGTGCGCGGGGTCACGGCGATGGACATGCCGGCCACGCCGGAGCGCGTGTGGAGGGCGATCCATGGCCGGTAAGCAGGCCACCGAATTCGTATTGAGCCGCGACCACATCGAGCTCTGCCAGCTGCTGAAGGCCGTGGGCATCGCGGAGAGCGGCGGGGCTGGCAAGCAGCTCGTCGCCGCCGGCGAGGTTCGCGTCGACGGCAAGGCCGAGAGCCGCAAGACCGCGAAGATCCGCGCAGGGCAATCGGTGCTCTGCCGCGGCATGACTATCCTGGTGAAGGCGCCCT
>JAFEDL010000028.1:59724-60983 GCA_018241645.1 Pseudomonadota bacterium | reverse complement strand
CTCGACCTCGGTTCGGTGCTGGCGCCGGTGTACTTCGGCTGGCTGCTCGACGGCGGCGGCCCCCAGTGGGTGTTCCTGAGTTCCGCGGCCGTGCTGGTCGTGACGATCCTGACGGTGATGCAGCTGCCGGCGCGCAGCGCGAAGCCAGCCTAGTTCTTGTAGTCGCTGCCGCGGCGGTCGAGCATGCGCAGCAGGGCCGGCCAGTGCTTGTGGGCCGAATCGCGGTTCGGGCGGTTGAATTGCTGGCGGCCCTTTTCGATCACCTCGGGCGTCATCAGCGTGACCCCTGCGCGGCCCGCGGACAGCGAGTCCACCTGGATCTGGCAGGCGCACTCGAGGTAATACATGAACTCCACCGCCTCGCTGATCGAGGTTCCCAGCGTGAGCAGGCCGTGGTTGCGCAGGATCATCGCGCGGCTGGTGGGGCCGAGGTCGCGGGCGAGGCGGGTGCGCTCGTCCATGTCGAGGGCCACGCCTTCGTAGTCGTGGTAGGTCAGCTCGGAAAAGAACCGCAGCGAGTGCTGCGACAGCGGCAGCAGGCCTTCCTTCATGTTCGAGACCGCGACGCCGGCGCGCGTGTGGGTGTGCAACACGGCCTGCGCTTCCGGGCGCGCGTCGTGGACGCAGCCGTGGATCACGAAGCCGGCCTGGTTCACGCCCATGCCGACCGGATCCTCGACGATGTTGCCTTCCCGGTCGATCTTAACGAGCGACGAGGCGGTGATCTCGTCGAACATCATGCCGAAGGGGTTGATCAGGAAATGGTGCTCGGGGCCCGGCACGCGCGCGGAAAAGTGCGTGAAGATCAGGTCGGTCCACTTGTAATGGGCGGCGACCTGGTAGGCGGCGGCGAGGTTGACGCGGACGTCCCACTCCTCCTTGCTCACTCGGTCGCGAACGGAGGTGCTGGATTTCAGGACGGCGCTCATCGGGGATCTCCGGGGGAAAAGGTCCGGGCAATCATACGCCTGCGTCGGCCGCCGGGGGAGGGGCCGATAGCGAAACTAAGCAGCGAGTTCTGCCCGCTTTTCGGCCACGTCGACGGCCTCGAGGATCAGGGCCGGGTCGTTGGCCGCGAGTCGGCCGGCATCGGACAGCAGGCGCCGCCACGCCTTGGCCCGGCCGTAGCCGTGGTACAGGCCGAGCATGTGGCGGGTGATGTGGCGCAGGTGCGCGTGGGGGTCGCCCTTGGCGAGCACGCGCTTGGCGTAGGCGTGCATCGCCACGGCCACGTCGGCGCGCGAGGCGGCCGACGCGCC
>JAFEDL010000028.1:51345-59654 GCA_018241645.1 Pseudomonadota bacterium | reverse complement strand
GTGATGCCGCCATTGATCACGATCGTGAGGTGCGGGAAATCCTGCTTGAGCCGGTGCACGTAGTCGTACTTGAGCGGCGGGATCTCGCGGTTCTCCTTGGGCGAGAGGCCCTTCAGCACGGCGTTGCGCGCGTGGGCGATGAAGGTCTCGCATCCCGCTGCAGACACTTGTTCCACGAACGAGTGCACGAATGCGTATTCCTCGACGCTGTCGATGCCGATGCGGTGCTTCACAGTGACGGGAATGCCGACGACCTCGCGCATTGCGCGCACGCAATCGGCCACCAGCGCGGGTTCGGCCATCAGGCAGGCGCCGAATGCGCCGCGTTGCACGCGCTCGCTCGGGCAGCCGACGTTGAGGTTCACCTCGTCGTAGCCCCACTGCTCGGCGAGCTTCGCGCCCTGCGCGAGGTCCGCCGGCTCGCTGCCGCCGAGTTGCAGCGCGACGGGGTGCTCTTCCTTGTTGAAGTCGAGGTGGCGGGGGACGTCGCCGTGGATCAGCGCGCCGGTGGTGACCATCTCGGTGTAGAGCATCGCGCGCGGGCTCACGAGGCGCAGGAAGTACCGGCAGTGCCGGTCCGTCCAGTCCATCATGGGAGCGGCGCAGAGACGGTGGGGGCTCATCGCGAAGCGGCTCCGGGCCTGCATTGCGCACCCGGCGCGGCGGCGCAGGTTTGCCCTGGCTTGCGCACCACCACGGTAATGTAGATCTGGCTGACCTCTTCGCGCGTCCGGCCGGCGCGGATCGAAGGCGCGATCTGCGCCCACTCCGCCTCGCCCATGAGCTGGGTAGGGTAGGTCCTGCGATTCTGCTCGTCGAAATAGGGATGCGGGGCGTCCGGTTCGTTACGCAGCACCTCGAAGCCCGCCTTCCTGAACGCGCGGATGAAATCGATCGCGCGCCATGAATTGACGTAGTCGTATTCCGGGTAGGTCTTGCCGGGGCCGAACTGCGCCTTCCACGCGTCCGGTTCTATCTTCAGGTATTCGTAGGGCTTCGAGAAGTCGCGGTGGTCTACCAGCGCGGCGTGATGCGCCGAGATGCCGCCGGGCTTCAGCACGCGCTTCCACTCGGCGATCGAGCGTTCGGGGTCGTCCAGGTGCTCGATCGTCGCCATCGAATAGAGGAAGTCCACGCTGTCGGACGCCAGCCCGGTGTCGTAGGCCGGGCGGTTGAGGTAGGTGATGTATTGCGGGTTCAGGACGGCCTTGCCCTTGTCCTCGCGCAGGAAGATCTCCGCCGGGTCGCGCCGGCGGTAGTCGGGGTCGACGTACGCGAGGCCCAGCGCGGTGCGATAGGCGAGCGCGTTGTGGATCGCCGGATCCTGGTAGAGGTCGATGCCGAAGTAGTGCCGCGCGCCGGCGCTCACGAACAGCACCCCGGGGATCAGGCTGCTGCCCGGCCCGATCTCGGCAATGGTGATGCCTTCGAGCGATGGCAGCGCCTGTTGCGCCAGGTGCTTGAACATTCCGGCGACGGCAAGGAAATAGAAGGGGGAGCGCCCGCCCGGCAAGCGGTCCTGCACCCGCCATTCGTCGAGGATCCGCAGCTGCGCCTGCAGCCGCGCGTCGGCCGGCGTCGGGCCGGCCTGCGGCTTTGCCGCGGGCGGGGGGGCGGGCGGCTCTTCCATCGCCTTCATCGCCCAGAGCGCCGCGGCAATCGCGAGGCCGAGGGCCAGGATGAAGGTCCTTTTCACCGCCATCTGTTCAGGCGTGCCCGTACTGCCCGGTGGTGCCGGCGCGAACGCGGATCAGGCCGAGCAGGCTCTCGGTGAACGGCGCGGCGACGCCCGCTTGCCTCGCGATGTCGAGCGTGCCCATCAGCAGGCCGTCGATCTCCAGCGCCTTGCCGGCTTCCATGTCCTGCAGCATCGAGGTCTTGAACGCGCCGAGGGCGCGCGCCATGTCGATGCGCGCTTCCGGGTCGATGGCGGCGTCCACGCCCACCGCGCGTCCGATGGCGAGGACTTCCTTCATTACCGACACCATGTAGCCCTTCACCAGCGGGTCGGCGATCATGCGGTCGGCCGTGGACAAAGTCAGCGCGGAAACGGGATTGAAGCTGACGTTGCCGAGCAGCTTCACCCAGAAGTCCTTCTCGATGAATTCGCTGGTGACGGCCTCGAACCCGGCGGCGGAAAAGGCCTCGACGATCTTCCTGGTGCGGGCGGTGTTCTTGCCGCCGGGCTCGCCGAGGATCAGCTTCTTGCCCATGTTGTGGCTGATGAGGCCGGGCTCCGGCACGGAGGCGGCGCAATGAATAACGCACCCGACCAGCCGGTTCGTCGGCATCGCCTGCGCGAGCTTGCCGCCCGGATCCAGCGTCTCGAGCCGCAGCTTGCCGCCGCCGTAGGCGAGTTTGTCGAAGAACCACCACGGCACGCCGTTCATCGCCGTGACCACGGAACTGTCCGGGCCGAGCAGCGGTCCTATCGTGGCGGCGACCTGCGGCAGGCTCTGGCCCTTGACCGTGACCACCACGTAGTCCTGCGCGCCGAGCCTGGCCGGGTCGCTGTCGACGTGCGGATGAGTGGTGAGGATCTCGCCGGTGGCGTTGGTGCGGATGCGCAGGCCCTTGGAGCGGATCGCCTCGAGATTGGCGCCGCGCGCGACCATCGAAACCTCGTGGCCGGCCCTTTCCAGCCAGGCGGCCATGACGCCGCCGATCGCGCCCGCGCCGAAGATGCAGATTTTCATGTCAGACCGTTGCCGTGTATGCAGGTGCGGTATTCTAAGGTGTCAGGATTGGGCGGTGTGGCGCGACGAACGCGCGACCGATATGCACGGCCAGCCAGGAGGTTCCCCATGTTCGGATTCGCAAGGAAAGCAACGCAGCTCCTTCCCGCTGAAAGCACGCTTCCCGGGCGCAAGGAAAAGATGCCCGTGCCCGCCGCGCATTTCGTCAACGGGCGCCCGATCTCGCCGCCTTTCCCCGAGGGCCTCGAGCAGGTGCAGTTCGGCATGGGCTGCTTCTGGGGCGCCGAGCGGATCTTCTGGCAGACGCGCGGGGTCTGGACCACGGCCGTGGGCTATTCGGGCGGGGTCACGCCCAATCCCACTTACGAGGAAGTCTGCAGCGGGCGCACCAACCACACCGAGGCGGTACTGGTGGTGTTCGACCCGAGGATCATTTCGCTGGAGGAACTCTTCAAGGTGTTCTGGGAAAGCCACGACCCCACGCAGGGCATGCGCCAGGGGAACGACACGGGATCCCAGTATCGCTCGGCGTTGTATACGTACGGCGAGGCGCAGATGAAAGCGGCGATCGCGACGCGCGACGCCTTCCAGCAGGCGCTGGACGCGCGCAAGTTCGGCAAGATCACCACCGAGATCCGCCCGGCGCCCGAATTCTTCTACGCCGAGGATTACCACCAGCAGTACTTCGGGCGGAACCCGAACGGGTACTGCGGCCTCGGCGGCACCGGTGTGACCTGCCCGATCGGAGTCCTTGCCAGGGCGTGAGCGCGAACGCGTGAACACCCTGCGCATCGACAAATGGCTCTGGGCGGCGCGGTTCTACCGCACGCGCAGCGCCGCGCAGGCGGCGATCGAGGGCGGCAAGGTCAGCCTCAACGGCGAGCGCGTGAAGCCTTCCAAGGAAGTCCGGCCGGGCGATCGGCTGGACGTGGGGTCCGGGGAGGTGAGCCGCGAAATCAGCGTCGTCGCACTGTCGGACAAACGCGGCTCGGCGCCTGAAGCGGCCAGGTTGTATACCGAAAGCGCGGAAAGCGTCCAAAAACGCGCCGCATTTGCGGAAAACCGGCGCCTCGCGACCGAACCGGCCCTGGATCTGCACGGGCGCCCGACCAAGCGCGACCGGCGCAGCCTGGCAAAACTGCGCGGATACTGAAAAAAACCTGTCCGTTCAGGGGCCTGCGCTGATACAATGCGGCCCCTTTTGTAGGATTCCGCCCCATGGATCGCACTGCACAACGCCCGCTGCGCAATATCGCCATCATCGCCCACGTCGACCATGGCAAGACGACCCTCGTCGACAAGTTGCTGCAGCAGGCCGGCACGTTCCAGGCGCACGAGCGCATCACCGAACGCGTGATGGACTCCAACGACATCGAGAAAGAGCGCGGCATCACGATCCTGGCCAAGAACACGGCCGTGGACTTCGACGGCGTGCACATCAACATCGTGGACACGCCCGGCCACGCCGATTTCGGCGGTGAAGTGGAACGGACCCTGTCGATGGTGGACGGCGTGCTGCTGCTGGTGGACGCGGTCGAAGGCCCGATGCCGCAGACCCGCTTCGTCACCCGCAAAGCGCTGGCGCTGGGCCTGAAGCCCATCGTGGTGGTGAACAAGGTCGACCGCGACGGCGCGCGCGCGCAATGGGTGGTGAACCAGACGTTCGAGCTGTTCGACCGCCTCGGCGCGGACGAATCGCAGCTCGATTTTCCGGTGGTCTATGCCTCGGCCCTGCAGGGCTGGGCGAGCCTGACCCCGGACGAGCGCGGCACGGACATGCGCCCGCTGTTCGAGACGGTCCTGAAGAGCGTCCCGCTGCCGGTGGGCGACCCCGAGGCGCCGCTGCAACTTGCAGTGGCCGCGCTGGATTACTCCAGCTACGTGGGGCGCCTGGTCATCGGGCGCCTGCGCCGCGGCGTGATCCGCCCCGGCATGGAAGTGGCGGTGATGGAACCGAACGGGACCACCGCCGTGTCCAAGATCACCGGCGTGTACGGCTTCCAGGGCCTGGACCGCGTGCCGATGGAAGAAGCCTACGCGGGCGAAATCGTGCAGGTCACCGGCATCGACGAGGTGTCCATCGGCGCCACGCTGGCCGACAAGGAAAAGCCCGAGGCGCTCCCGGTGCACAAGATCGACGAGCCCACGCTGAACATGAACTTCCAGGTGAACACCTCGCCGCTGGTGGGCCGCGAAGGCAAGTTCGTCACCAGCCGCCAGCTGCGCGACCGCCTGTACAAGGAACTGCTGACCAACGTGGCGCTGCGCGTGGAAGACACCGCCGAGACAGACGTGTTCCGCGTCTCGGGCCGCGGCGAGCTGCACCTGACCATCCTGATCGAGAACATGCGGCGCGAGGGGTTCGAGCTGGCCGTGTCGCGCCCGCAGGTGATCCTGAAGCAGATCAACGGCGTCACCTGCGAGCCGTTCGAGATGCTGTCGGTGGACGTGGAAGAAGCCAACCAGGGCGCCGTGATCGCGGCGCTGAACGGCCGCCGCGGCGAGATGCTCGACATGTCGCAGGACAGCCGCGGCCGCGTGCGCCTCGACTACCGCATCCCGGCGCGGGGCCTCATTGGTTTCCAGACCGAGTTCATGACCATGACGCGCGGCACCGGTGTCCTGTCGCACGTGTTCGACGAGTACGCCCCGGTCAAGGGCGAGAGCGGCGAGCGCCGCGCGGGCGCCCTGATCTCGGGCGACGACGGCCAGGCCGTGGCCTACGCGCTGTGGAAGCTGCAGGAGCGCGGCCGCATGTTCGTGAACCCGGGCGACCCGGTGTACGAGGGCATGGTGGTCGGCATCCACACGCGCGACAACGACCTGATCATCAACCCGGTGAAGGAAAAGCACCTGACCAACGTGCGCGCCTCCGGCAAGGACGAGGCCATCGTGCTGACCCCGCCGATCAGGCTCACGCTGGAATCCGCGGTGGAGTTCATTGCGGACGACGAGCTGGTCGAGGTCACGCCCAAGTCGATCCGGATCAGGAAGCGCTACCTGCAGGAGCACGAGCGCCGCAAGCAGTCCCGCACGGCGGTCGCCGCCGCTTAATTCGGCAGATTCACTTTCGGGGATCGGCTCCAGGAGCCGGTCTCCGGGCAGTTTGTGTACCGGTACCGGTACATTTCCCCGGCGTTTCCCGCCTTATTTCTTCTTCGTCATCATCTGGGCGTCCTCGACAACCTTGAACCAGTTGCCGCTCCAGAGGATCGAGATGTAGAGGAATTTCTCCAGCTTGGCCTCGGTGACGGCCTGCCACTGGTAGGAGTTGAGGCGGATCAGCTGGCCCGTCATGCCCATGTCGCCGATGATGGTGAACATGGCTTCCTGGACGGGTTTCTGCGGCGGCTTGTCCCAGGTGACCGGGTCGATCTTGTCGATGGACTTCTCGGCGGCGCCCGGATGGACGTCGAAGGTGCCCTGGCACCCGTCCATGCTCTTGATCATGCAGGCGAGGCGGTTTCCCCTTGGCGGCATATTCTTGATTCTCCTTTGAGACGCCAATATTACAAGGAAGGGGGTAACGGGGGGAACCTTGGTTCCCCCTGTTCGTAAATTACCCGCCAGGTCGCGCAGCGCCAGGCGGCGTGGCGCCTGCGGCGCTACGCCGCCATAAGCTCGCGCAAGACATAGGGCAGGATCCCGCCGTGCTTGTAGTAGTCCACCTCGATCGGCGTGTCGATGCGGCTCTTGACCTTCACCCTCTGCTCCGAGCCGTCGGCGCGCTTGATCACCAGCGTGAGTTCCTGCTGCGGGAGGATGTCGTCGAGGCCCTCGATCGAGATGGTCTCGTCGCCCTTGATGCCGAGGCTCGCGGCGCTGTCGGTGCCGAGGAACTGCAGGGGCAGCACGCCCATGCCCACCAGGTTGGAGCGGTGGATGCGCTCGAAGCTCCTCGCGATCACCGCCTTGACGCCGAGCAGGAACGTGCCCTTGGCCGCCCAGTCGCGCGACGAACCCGTGCCGTACTCCTCGCCGCCGAACACGACGGTGGGCGTCCGGTCGCCGACGTACTTCATGGCCGCGTCGTAGATCGGCAGCTTCTCGCCCTTGTACAGCGTGTTGCCGCCCTCGGTGCCGGGCAGCATGAGGTTCTTGATGCGCACGTTGGCGAAGGTGCCGCGCATCATGACCTCGTGGTTGCCGCGGCGCGCGCCGTAGCTGTTGAAGTCGCTCACCGCGACGTCGTTCTCCTGCAGGAAGTAGCCCGCCGGGGAGGTCGGCTTGATGCTGCCGGCCGGCGAGATGTGGTCGGTGGTCACCGAGTCGCCGAACACGCCGAGGATCTTCGCGCCGGTGATGGCCGAAACGGCCCCCGGCTGCATGGAGAAGTCCTTGAAGAACGGCGGCTCGGCGATGTAGGTGGACTTCGGCCAGTTGTAGACCTGGCCCGAGGCCGACGGCACTTTCTGCCACAGCACGTTGTCCTTGCCGAGGTCCTTGTACAGGCGCCGGAAGGTGGGCGCGTCCATGGCGAGCTTCATCAGCGCGGCGACCTCGTCGTGGGTAGGCCAGATGTGGCCGATGTACACGTCCTGGCCGTCCTTCGACTTGCCGAGCGGCTCGGTGCGGAAGTCCTTCAGCATCGTGCCGGCGATTGCGTAGGCCACCACCAGCGGGGGCGAGGCGAGGAAGTTGGCGCGGATGTTGGCGTGGATGCGCGCCTCGAAGTTGCGGTTGCCCGAGAGCACGGCCGCGCAGACCAGGTCGTTCTTGACGATGGTTTCCTCGATCGCCTGCGCGAGCGGGCCGGCGTTGCCGATGCAGGTGGTGCAGCCGTAGCCGGCGGTGTAGAAGCCCAGCTTCTCGAGGTAGGGCAGCAGGCCCGCCTTGGTCAGGTACTCGGTCACCACGCGCGATCCCGGGGCGAGCGAGGTCTTGATGTGCGGCTTGACCGTCAGGCCCAGTTCGACCGCCTTCTTGGCCAGCAGGCCCGCGGCCAGCAGCACGCCGGGGTTGGAGGTGTTGGTGCAGGAGGTGATGGCGGCGATCAGCACGTCGCCCGAGCCGACTTCGGTGCCGTCATAGGCCTTGATCCGCTTGCCGAGGTCGGCGGGGGCCTTGGCGAAGCCGTTTTCCGAGACCGGCTTGGAGAACAGGCTCGTGAATGTGCTCTTCACGTTCTCGAGGCCGATGCGGTCCTGCGGGCGCTTGGGGCCGGCCAGCGAGGGCATGACGGTGGACAGGTCCAGCTCCAGGGTCTGCGAGTAGTCGATGCTGCCGTCCTTGGGCACGCCGTACAGCCCCTGCGCCTGGAAGTAGGCCTTGAACGCCTCGATCTCGGCGTCGGTGCGGCCGGTACCCCTGAAGTAGTCGACGGTCTTGTCGTCGACCGGGAAGAAGCCCATGGTGGCGCCGTACTCCGGGGCCATGTTGGCGATGGTCGCGCGGTCGGGCAGGGCGAGCGAGGCGGTGCCTTCGCCGAAGAACTCGACGAACTTGCCCACCACCTTGGCCTTGCGCAGCATCTCGGTGATGGTCAGCACGAGGTCGGTCGCGGTGACCGACTGGTGGAGCTTGCCCTTCAGGTGCACGCCGACCACGTCCGGGGTCAGGAAGTACACGGGCTGGCCGAGCATCCCGGCCTCGGCCTCGATGCCGCCCACGCCC
>JAFEDL010000028.1:20497-51268 GCA_018241645.1 Pseudomonadota bacterium | reverse complement strand
TACTCGAGGTTCACCTGGTGCACGATGCCGATGCCCGGGGGCACGACCTTGAAGGTGTCGAAGGCCTGCATGCCCCACTTCATGAACTGGTAGCGCTCCTGGTTGCGCGAGAATTCCAGCTTCATGTTCAGGTCGAGCGCCTTGCTGGTGCCGTAGTAGTCGATCTGCACAGAGTGGTCGACGACCAGGTCCACGGGCACCAGCGGCTCGATGGTCTTGGGGTTCTTGCCCATCTTGTGCGCGACGTTGCGCATGGCGGCGAGGTCCGCGAGCAACGGCACGCCGGTGAAGTCCTGCAGCACGATGCGCGCGAGCACGAACGGGATCTCGTCGGTGCGCGCGGCGTTGGGTTTCCAGTTGGCGAGCTGCCTGACGTGCTCCTCGGTCACCTTCTTGCCGTCGCAATTGCGCAGCACCGACTCGAGCACGATGCGGATCGAGACCGGCAGGCGCGAGATCTTCGCGCCGAGGGCCTTCTCCAGCGCCGGCAGCGAGTAGAACTTGCCGGATTTCCCGGTGGTGAGTTTCAGGTCCTTGAGGGTGTCGTGCAGGTTATGCGCCATGTGGGGCTCCGTCGTTGATCCAGGTGTTTTTCAGATGACGAACAGGTCGACGAACTCGTTGACCGGGGTATTTTGCAGCTTTTTCGCGTCCAGACACAGGTCGAGGATGCGCGCCTGCTGCTTGGCCGGGAAACGGCGCGCCAGGTTGGTGCGGAACTTCTCCACCAGCACCGGCATGCCCTCCTTGCGGCGGCGCTTGTGGCCGATCGGGTACTCGCACACGAACTCGCCGAGCTTCTTGCCGTCCTTGAACTCCACCGTCAGCGCGTTGGCGATCGAGCGCTTCTCGGGGTCGTGGTAGTCCTTGGTGAAGCGCTTGTCCTCCACGCAGTCGATCTTGTCGCGCAGGGCGTCGATGCGCGGGTCCTTCGCGACCGAGTCCTCGTAGTCGCCGGCCGTGAGCCGCCCGAACAGGATCGGCACCGCCACCATGTACTGGATGCAGTGGTCGCGGTCGGCCGGGTTGTTCAGCGGGCCCTTCTTGTCGATGATGCGGATGCAGGCCTCGTGCGTGCGGATGGTGATCTTCCTGATGTCCTCGGGCTTCCTGCCGACGCGCTTGAGCTCGTTGTGGATGTCCATCGCGCACTCGACGGCGGTCTGCGAGTGGAACTCGGCCGGGAACGAGATCTTGAACAGCACGTTCTCCATCACGTAGGAGCCGAACGGGCGCTGGAACTTGAACGGCTGGCCCTTGAACAGCACGTCGTAGAAGCCCCAGCCCTTGGCCGAGAGCACCGAGGGGTAGCCCATCTCGCCGGTCTTCGAGATCAGCGCGAGGCGCACCGCGCGGCTGGTGGCGTCGCCCGCCGCCCAGGACTTGCGCGATCCGGTGTTGGGGGCGTGCCGGTAGGTGCGCAGGCTCTGCCCGTCGACCCAGGCCTGGGACACGGCGTTGACCACCTCGTCGTAGGTGCAGCCGATCATGTTGGCCACGACCGCGGTGGAGGCCACCTTGACCAGCACCACGTGGTCTAGGCCCACGCGGTTGAAGCTGTTCTCCAGCGCGAGCACGCCCTGGATCTCGTGCGCCTTGATCATGCCGGCGAGCACGTCCTTCATGACCAGCGGCTTCTTGCCGTTGGCGATCGCGGTGCGCGACAGCCAGTCCGCCGTGGCGAGGATGCCGCCGAGGTTGTCGGAAGGGTGGCCCCATTCGGCGGCGAGCCAGGTGTCGTTGAAGTCCAGCCAGCGGATCATCGCGCCGATGTTGAACGCGGCCTGCACCGGGTCAAGCTGGAACTGGGTGCCCGGCACCTTGGCGCCGTTGGGCACGACCGTGCCGGGGACGATGGGCCCCATCAGCTTGGTGCAGGCGGGGTACTCGAGGGCCTCGAAGCCGCAGCCCAGCGTGTCGATCAGGCAGTAGCGCGCGGTCTCGAAGGCGTCGGCCGACTTGATCGCGTACTTGGTCGCGTAGTCGGCGATCTTGGTCAGGACGGCTTCGGGTTTGGGTCGGACGTTCGAGATATGTGCGGACATGGCCTTGGGGGTGAGGTGGGGAAGGAAATCAGAACAGCACCGGCACGATCCCGTGCAGGTGCAGGAGGTCGAGGAGCTGCACGAAGGCGTAGGCCCAGAGGTACCACATCGCGTCCAGGATCCCCTGGCGCACCTTCCTGGGCGAGACCGGGATGCTGTCGGGCTCGGTATAGAGGGCCCAGCGCGGGAACCAGCGCGGGGTCGCGTCGCGGTAGCGGCGGTAGGGGTCGCCGAAGAGTTCCTCGAGGCGCTTTTCCTCGTTGGCCACGACCGCGGGGTAGAGCGCGGCGAACATCACGAACAGCGCGACCGGCAGCAGCGGCAGGCGCACGGCGAGGCCGAAGCCGATCACGCCGAGGAAGCTCCCCACGTAGAGGGGATTGCGCACGATGGAGTAGGGGCCGGTGGTGGTGAGCACGCCGTCCTTGGTGCCGCCGATGAACGTCAGGCACCACACGCGCCACAGGCAGCCGGCGACCATCAGGATGTAGCCGGCGAGGCGCAGGGCCTCGCCGGGCCAGCCGCGCAGGAATTCGGGCGGCGCGCCGAACAGCACGTAGACCAGCGCCGCGGCAAGGATCGCGCGCGACCACTGGATGCGGTGGCCGGCGAAATGCCGTGCGATCGCCGTCGCCACGCGTTCAGGCCCGGAAGGTGTACTCGGCGCCGCCGGACCTGGGCGCATGGCCCGCCTCGGGCGGGGCCGTGCGTTCCTTCGCGTCCTTGTCCCACCAGACGCCGCGCCCCTTCTTCTGCGACTCCAGCTCCTCTGGATGCTGCGCCATGAAGTCGCGCATGTACTTCGTGGCTTCCGACTCGTACTCGGTGATGTTGAGCAGGTCGCGCAGGAAACTCACCAGCCTGGATTGGGCCATGGCCATCCTCCTACTTGCGGTTCTTGAGCGGGACCCACTGCATGTTCTCGGGTCCGGTGTAGTTCGCCGCGGGGCGGATGATCTTGCCGTCGATGCGCTGCTCGATCACGTGCGCCGCCCAGCCGCTGGTGCGCGCGATCACGAAGATCGGCGTGAACATGGCGGTGGGGATGCCCATCATGTGGTAGCTCACGGCGCTGAACCAGTCGAGGTTGGGGAACATCTTCTTCTCGCGCCACATCACCGTTTCCAGCCGGTCCGCGATGTCGAAGAGCTTCATGCTCTTCTTGGTCTTCGACAGGCGCCGCGCGACTTCCTTGATGACCTTGTTGCGCGGGTCGCCGATCGTGTACACGGGGTGGCCGAAGCCGATGACGATCTCCTTGGCCGCGATCCGGCGGATCACGTCCGCCTCGGCGTCGTCCGGTCCGTCGTAGCGCGACTGCACCTCGAACGCGACTTCGTTCGCGCCGCCGTGCTTGGGGCCGCGCAGTGCGCCGATGCCGCCGCAGATCGCGCTGTGCATGTCCGAGCCGGTCCCCGCGATGACGCGGCAGGTGAAGGTGGACGCGTTGAACTCGTGCTCGGCGTACAGGATCAGCGACGTGTGCATCGCGCGCACCCATTCATCCGACGGCGCGGCGCCGTGCAGCAGGTGGAGGAAATGCCCGCCGATGGAGTCGTCGTCGGTCTCGGTCTCGATGCGCCGGCCGTTGTGGCTGTAGTGGTACCAGTACAGCAGCATGGAGCCGAGCGAGGCCATCAGCTGGTCGGCGATGTCCTTCGAGCCGGGCAGGTTGTGGTCGTCCTTCTCGGGCAGCAGGTTGCCCAGCGCCGACACGGCGGTGCGCATGACGTCCATCGGGTGGGCCGAGGGCGGGATCCACTCGAGGATCGCCTTGAGGTTCGCGGGCAGGCCGCGCAGGGCCTTCAGCTTGGCCTTGTAGCCGGCGAGTTCGGCGGCGTTCGGCAGCTTGCCGTGGACCAGCAGGTAGGCGACTTCCTCGAACTCGGCCTCGTCGGCGAAGTCGAGGATGTCGTAGCCGCGGTAGTGCAGGTCGTTGCCGGTGCGGCCGACCGTGCACAGCGCGGTGTTGCCGGCGGTGACGCCCGACAGCGCGACGGATTTCTTGGGCTTGGGGCCGATCGCGGGGGTGGGTGCTTCGCTCATTTCAATCCTCCAGGTGCTTCGCTTCGTTCAACGGTCCTGCCTATTTTTGAAGTTCTATATCTCCTGATTTTGAGAAAGTAAGGTTTGCGCGCTGCGCAAACCAAGACTTTCTCAAAATCAGGAGACAGGGGAAGTCAAAACCTGCTCAGGTCATGATCATGATTGAGTCGCTTGGCTTTTCCTACTTCTCCTTTGCGAACAGCTGGTCGAGCTTTTTCTCGAACTCGTGGTAGCCGAGGAAGTCGTAGAGCTCCATGCGGGTCTGCATGGTGTCGACGACGTTCTTCTGGGTGCCCTCGCGGCGGACGGACTCGTACACCTTGAGGGCGGCCTTGTTCATCGCGCGGAACGCCGACAGCGGGTACAGCGCGATCGCCACGCCGGCCGAGCGCAGCTCGCCGACCGTGAACAGCGGGGTGGCGCCGAACTCGGTGATGTTGGCGAGCACCGGGACCTTCACGGCGTCCACGAACTTGCGGTACATGGCCAGCTCGGTCATCGCCTCGGGGAAGATCATGTCCGCGCCGGCCTCGGCATAGGCCACGGCCCGCTCGATGGCGCGGTCGAGGCCCTCGTTGGCGAGCGCGTCGGTGCGCGCCATCACGACGAAGTCCTTGTCCGTCTTCGCGTCGCAGGCGGCCTTGATGCGGTCCACCATCTCGCCGGTGGAGACGATCTCCTTGTTGGGGCGGTGGCCGCAGCGCTTCGCGCCGACCTGGTCCTCGATGTGCGTCGCGGCGGCGCCGAACTTGATCAGCGACTTCACCGTGCGCGCCACGTTGAACGCGGAAGATCCGAACCCGGTGTCGGAGTCCACCAGCAGCGGCAGGTCGCAGACGTCGGTGATGCGCCGCACGTCGGTGAGCACGTCGTCGAGGTTGGAGATGCCGAGGTCCGGCAGGCCCAGCGACCCGGCGGCCACGCCCCCGCCCGACAGGTAGATGGCCTTGTAGCCGCTGCGCTTGGCCATCAGCGCGTGGTAGGCGTTGATGGCCCCGATGACCTGCAGCGGGGATTCTTCCTTGACTGCGGCGCGGAACCGCGCGCCGGGAGAGGTGGCGGCCATGGCTCAGCCGAGCAGGTGCTTCACGCCGTCGCGCTCTTCGTGCAGTTCCTTCAGCGTCGCGTCCATGCGCTTCCTGCTGAACTCGCTGATCTCGATGCCCTTCACGATCTCGTACGCGCCGTTCTTGCAGGTCACCGGGTAGCCGTACAGCACGCCCTCGGGTATGCCGTAGCTGCCGTCGGAGGGAATGCCCATGCTGACCCAGTCGCCGGCCGGGGTGCCGAGCGACCAGTCGCGGATGTGGTCGATCGCCGCGTTGGCCGCGCTCGCCGCCGAGGACAGGCCGCGCGCCTCGATGATCGCGGCGCCGCGCTTCTGCACGGTCGGGATGAAGGTCGATTCGAGCCAGGCCTGGTCGTTGATCAGGGGCCAGGCCTTCTTGCCGTCGACCTCGGCCTGGAACACGTCCGGGTACTGGGTGGCGGAGTGGTTGCCCCAGATGGTCATCTTCTTCACGGACGAGACGGCCTTGCCGGTCTTCTGCGCGATCTGCGTGAGCGAGCGGTTGTGGTCGAGGCGCATCATCGCGGTGAACTGCTGCGGCTTGAGGCTCGGCGCGTTCTTCATCGCGATCAGCGCGTTGGTGTTGGCGGGGTTGCCTACGACCAGCACCTTGACGTCGCGGCTGGCCACCTTGTCGAGCGCCTGGCCCTGCGGGGCGAAGATCTTGCCGTTCGCCTCGAGCAGGTCCTTGCGTTCCATGCCCGGGCCGCGCGGGCGCGCGCCGACGAGCAGGGCGACGCCGACGTCCTTGAAGGCGACCATCGGGTCCGAGGCGGCGACCATGCCGTGCAGCAGCGGGAAGGCGCAGTCGTCGAGCTCCATCATCACGCCCTTCAGCGCCTTCTGCGCCTTCTCGTCGGGAATCTCGAGCAGCTGCAGGATCACCGGCTGGTCTTTGCCGAGCATCTCGCCGCTGGCGATGCGGAACAGGAGGGCGTAGCCGATCTGGCCGGCGGCGCCGGTGACTGCGACACGAACGGGGGCTTTGGACATGGCAAGGGCTCCGGGGGACGTTGCTGGAACGAAGGTGGGGAACCCCGCGATGGTATGCGCCTCGTCCGGCCGGGTCAACTCGTCTTGTGTCTTTTATAAGACATATGACACTAGATAGACGACTGTACTGAACTATGCTCAAATCGGCCCCATGGGTTCCCCCACCTTCAGCCCGCTTTACCGCCAGATCAAGGCCTTGCTGCTGGAGTCGCTGCGCTCGGGCGCCTGGCGTCCCGGCGAGGCGATCCCGAGCGAGATGGACCTCGCCAGCCTCTACAAGGTGAGCCAGGGCACGGTGCGCAAGGCGATCGACGAACTGGCGGCCGAGAACCTCGTGTACCGCCGCCAGGGCAAGGGCACCTTCGTCGCCACGCATGGCGAGCGACAGGTCCGCTTCAGGTTCCTGCGGCTCGCGCCGGACTCGGGCGAGCCCGGTGCGGTGGAGCGCCGGCTGCTCGAGTTCCGCCGCGCGCGCGCCAGCGCCGAAGTGGCGCGCATGCTGGAACTGAAGGCGGGCGACCCGATGGTGATGATCCGGCGCCTGCTGGTCTTCGGCGAGGACCCGGTGGTGCTCGAGGAGGTCTGGCTGCCGGGCACCCTGTTCAAGGGGCTGACGGCGTCCGCCGTGTCCGAGCACCGGGGCGCGCTGTACAACCTGTTCGAGACCCAGTTCGGCACGCGCATGGTGCGCGCCGAGGAAAAGCTCAAGGCCGCCGCCGCGGACGAGGCCGGCGCCGCGCTGCTCGGCGTGGAGCCGGGGCATCCGCTGCTGGCGGTGGAGCGCGTGTCCTACACCTATTCGGACAAGCCGGTCGAGTGGCGCCGCGGGCTCTACAAGACGGATCACTACTTCTACAGGAGCGAGTTGGGCTGATGGCACTCTTGCTCCAAACGCGCCATCCCGGGGCCTCCGGCGCTATAATTGTTGCGCCTGCGCAATTTCTTCCGCCAGGCGCGCCCCTCACCTGAATCACGGTTCACCGACATGTCCAACGTCGCCACAAAGAAGAAACGACCGGTTTACCTCAACCTGGTTCAGATCCGGCTCCCGCTGCCCGGGTTCGTCTCGATCCTGCACCGTGCCAGCGGCGCGCTCCTGTTCGTATCGGCGGTCTGGCTGCTGTTCATGCTGGACCGCAGCCTGTCCTCCGAGGCGGGGTTCGAGTCGGTGCGCCACTACGTGGGGTTCCCGGTCGTGAAGCTGGCCCTGCTGGGCCTGATCTGGGCCTACTGCCACCATTTCTGCGCCGGCATCCGCTACCTGTTCCTCGACCTGGACAAGGGCGTGGACCTGCCGACCGCGCGCATGAGCGCCTGGGCGGTGCTCGCGGCGAGCCTCGCGCTCACCGCCTTCCTCGGGGCAAAGCTATGGTAAACCGCGCCGTCACCGGAGCGCACTACGGCCTGCGCGACTGGCTCGCGCAGCGCATCACCGCCGTGATCATGGCGGTCTACACGGTCATCCTGCTCGTGGTGCTGCTGGTGGGCCAGCCGATCAACTACGGCGTCTGGCAGGACCTCTTCAAGCAGGGCTGGATGCGGGTGGCGACGCTGCTCTTCGCCGCGAGCCTCGCCTGGCATGCCTGGGTCGGCGTGCGCGACATCATCATGGACTACATCAAACCGACCGGCCTTCGCCTGTCGCTGGAGGCGCTGGTACTGCTCACGATCGCGGGCTACCTCGCCTGGGCCATCCAGATCCTGTGGAGATAAGAGCGTGTCGCTTCCCGTAAGAAGGTTTGACGCCGTCGTCGTCGGCGCAGGTGGTTCCGGCATGCGCGCGTCGCTGGAACTCGCGCGCGCCGGCATGAAGGTGGCGGTGCTGTCGAAAGTGTTCCCGACCCGGTCCCACACGGTCGCCGCGCAGGGCGGCATCGCCGCGCCGCTGGCGAACTCGACCGAGGACAACTGGCACTGGCACATGTACGACACGGTGAAGGGCTCCGACTACCTCGGCGACCAGGACGCGATCGAATACATGTGCCGCCGCGCGGTCGAGGTCGTGGTCGAGCTCGAGCACCTCGGCATGCCGTTCGACCGGCTGGAGAACGGCAAGATCTACCAGCGCCCGTTCGGCGGGCACACGCAGGACTACGGCAGCGCGAAGATGGCGATGCGCTCCTGCGCGGCGGCCGACCGCACCGGCCACGCGATGCTGCACACGCTCTACCAGAGCAACGTCAAGGTCAACACGCAGTTCTTCGTCGAGTGGATGGCGCTGGACCTTGTGCGCGACGCCGAGGGCGCGGTCTGCGGCGTGGTCGCCATGGAGATGGAAACCGGCGAGGTGATGATCCTGCAGGGCAAGTCGACGATCCTCGCCACGGGCGGCGGCGGGCGGATCTATTCGGCCAGCACCAACGCGTTCATCAACACCGGCGACGGGATCGGCATGGCCGCCCGCGCGGGGATCCCGCTCGAGGACATGGAGTTCTGGCAGTTCCACCCCACGGGCGTCGCGGGCGCCGGCGTGCTGATCACCGAAGGCGTGCGCGGCGAGGGCGGGTACCTGCTCAACAAGAACGGCGAGCGCTTCATGGAGCGCTACGCGCCCAACGCCAAGGACCTCGCCAGCCGCGACGTGGTGTCGCGCGCGATGACCACCGAGATCAAGGAAGGGCGCGGTTGCGGCAAGGACGGGGACTTCGTCCTGCTCAAGCTCGACCACCTCGGGCCGGACGTGATCAACCTGCGCCTGCCCGGGATCCGCGAGATCGCGATCAAGTTCGCCAACGTCGACCCGGTCAAGGATCCCATCCCGGTCGTGCCGACGGTGCACTACCAGATGGGCGGCATCCCGACCAACTACCTCGGCCAGGTCGTGGTGCCGAAGAACGGCAACCCCGAGGTGCCGGTGCCGGGCCTGTTCGCGGTGGGCGAGTGCGCCTGCGTTTCGGTGCACGGCGCGAACCGCCTCGGCACGAACTCGCTGCTCGACCTCGTCGTGTTCGGCAAGGCCGGCGGCGAAAGCGCGGTGGAGGAGATCCGCCGCCAGCCGCTCGCGCACCGGGACCTGCCCAAGGACGCCGGCGACTATTCGCTATCGCGCCTCGCGCGGCTCGACTCGGCGGCTTCCGGCGAGCGCGTGTTCGACGTGGGCACGGACCTGCGCAAGTCGATGCAGGCCCACTGCGGCGTGTTCCGCTTCCCGGAAATGCTGGCCGAGGGCGTGACGAAGATGAAGGAAATCGCCGAGCGCGCGGGCCGCACCTACATCGCGGACAAGTCCAAGGTGTTCAACACCGCGCGCATCGAGGCGCTGGAGCTGGACAACCTCGTCGAGACCGCGATGGCCACGGTGGTGTCGGCCGAGGCGCGCAAGGAATCCCGCGGCGCCCAGGCGCGCGAGGACTTCCCCAACCGGGATGACAAGAACTGGATGAAGCACACGCTGTGGTTCAAGGAAGGCAACCGGCTGGAGTACAAGCCCGTGCACCAGAAGCCGCTGTCGGTCGAAGCCTTCGAGCCCAAAGTCCGGACGTACTGAGGAACAAGAACAATCATGCGATTCAGCATCTACCGCTACGACCCCGACAAGGATTCCGCCCCGCGCATGCAGGACTACGAGGTCGCGCTCGAGCCCACCGACCGCATGCTCCTCGACGCGCTCACGCGCATCAAGTCGGTGGACGACTCGGTGTCCTACCGGCGCTCCTGCCGCGAGGGCATCTGCGGGTCGGATGCGATGAACATCAACGGCAAGAACGGCCTCGCCTGCATCACCAAGCTGGCCGACCTGCCGGAGCACGTCACGCTGCGCCCGCTCCCCGGGCTGCCCGTGATCCGCGACCTGATCGTCGACATGACGCAGTTCTTCAAGCAGTACCACTCGATCAAGCCCTACCTGATCAACGACGAGCCCGCGCCCGAGCGCGAAAGGCTGCAGTCCCCGGAGGACCGCGACGAGCTGAACGGCCTGTACGAGTGCATCCTGTGCGCCTGCTGCTCGACCTCGTGCCCGTCCTTCTGGTGGAACCCGGACAAGTTCGTGGGCCCGGCCGGCCTGCTGCAGGCCTACCGGTTCATCGCCGACACCCGCGACCAGGCCACCAGCGAGCGCCTCGACAACCTCGAGGACCCGTACCGCCTGTTCCGCTGCCACACCATCATGAACTGCGTCGACGTCTGCCCGAAGAACCTCAACCCGACGCGGGCGATCGGCAAGATCAAGGACATGATGGTCAAGCGGGCGGTCTGACGCCCGAAGCGCGATGCCCGACGACCTGCCCCGCACCGTTGCGCAGCACCGGCTGAAGTGGAAATGCCGCCGCGGCCTGCTGGAGCTGGACCTGGTGCTGGAGCGTTTTCTGCAACACAAGGCCGACGGCCTTGACGAGAAGTCGCTGGACCTGCTGAACGAACTGCTCGATTACCAGGACAACGACCTGTGGGACATCGTGAACGGCCGCAGCGAGGACTACCCGCCCCGCCACAAGGCCCTGGTCGACGTGCTGCGCCAGAGTTGAAATGCGGCTGAACCGCGGTTGAACTGCGATACCTGAACTGGAGAACCCCTTGGACAAGAAAGCCACCCTGACCCTTGCAGACGGAAAATCGCTCGACTTTCCCGTCCTGACCGGCACCATCGGGCCGGAAGTCATCGACATCCGCACGCTCTACGGCAAGTCCGGGATGTTCACCTACGACCCGGGCTTCCTGTCGACCGCGAGCTGCAACTCGAGCATCACCTACATCGACGGCGATGCCGGGGTTCTGCTCTACCGCGGCTACCCGATCGAGCAGCTCGCCAAGCACTGCGACTTCCTCGAGACCTGCTACCTGCTGCTGAACGGCGAGCTGCCCAACGCCTCGCAGAAGGGGGAGTTCGTCAGCACCGTCACGCGGCACACCATGGTCCACGACCAGCTCACCCGGTTCTTCACCGGGTTCCGGCGCGACGCGCACCCCATGGCCGTGCTGGTCGGCGTGGTCGGGGCGCTGTCGGCCTTCTACCACGACTCGCTCGACATCAATAACCCCGAGCACCGCAAGATCTCGGCATTCCGCCTGATCGCGAAGCTGCCGACCATCGTCGCGATGGCCTACAAGTACAACACGGGCCAGCCGTTCGTTTACCCGCGCAACGACCTGTCGTACTCGGCCAATTTCATGCGCATGATGTTCGCGGTGCCGGCCGAGGAGTACAAGGTCAACGACGTGCTGGTGCGCGCGCTGGACCGCATCCTGATCCTGCACGCCGACCACGAGCAGAACGCCTCCACGTCGACGGTGCGCCTGTCCGGCTCGTCGGGCGCCAACCCCTTCGCGTGCATCGCGGCCGGCATCGCCTGCCTGTGGGGCCCCGCGCACGGCGGCGCCAACGAGGCGGCGCTCAACATGCTCGAGGAGATCGGCGACGCCTCCAAGATCCCCGAGTTCATCAAGCAGGTGAAGGACAAGAACTCGGGCGCCAAGCTCATGGGCTTCGGCCACCGCGTCTACAAGAACTACGACCCGCGCGCCAAGCTGATGCGCGAGACCTGCTACGAGGTTCTGAACGAGCTGGGCCTGGAGAACGACCGCCTGTTCAAGCTCGCGATGGCGCTGGAGAAGGTTGCGCTCGAGGACGACTACTTCGTCAGCCGCAAGCTCTACCCGAACGTGGACTTCTATTCCGGGATCGTGCAGCGCGCGCTGGGCATCCCGGTGTCGATGTTCACCTGCATCTTCTCGCTGGCCCGCACGGTGGGCTGGATCGCGCAGTGGAACGAGATGATTTCCGACCCGGAGCAGAAGATCGGCCGTCCGCGCCAGCTGTACAAGGGCGCCGCGCGCCGCGAAGTGCAGCCCATCGACAAGCGCTAGGGGGATCCCGCCATGATGAAAGAGCTCGCCGGCAACTCGTACCTGTTCGGCGGTAACGCGCCGTTCGTCGAGGAACTCTACGAGCAGTACCTCGTCAACCCGGGCGCGGTGCCGGAGGGCTGGCGCGAATACTTCGACCAGATGCAGCTGATGCCCGGCGCGCAGGGCAATGCCGGCAAGGACGTGGCGCACGCCCCGGTGGTCGAATCGTTCGTGCAGCGCGCCAAGGCCGGCCAGCTCGGCGGCCGCGCCCAGCCGGTCCAGCTCGCGACGCACGAGAAGCTGCAGGTCGCGGCGCTCTTGCTGGTGACCTCCTACCGGATCTCCGGCTCGCGCTGGGCGACGCTCGACCCGCTCAAGCGCATGCCGCGCCCGCCCGCGCCCGAGCTCGAGGCGGCCTACTACGACCTGACCGAGGCGGACCTCGACACGGAAGTGAACGCGGGTTCGTTCGTGAGCCTCGAAAGGGTCACGCTGCGCACGCTGCTCCAGGCGCTGCGCGACACCTACTGCCGCAACATCGGCTTCGAATACATGTTCATCGGCGAACGCGCCCAGCGCCAATGGATCCAGGAGCGTATCGAGCCGGTGCGCGCCACCCCCAATTTTGACGCGGCCTACAAGCGCCGCATCCTGCAGAAGCTCACCGAGGCCGAAACGCTCGAGAAATACCTGCACACGCGCTTCGTCGGGCAGAAACGATTCTCGCTTGAGGGCGGGGAGAGCCTGATCCCGTCGGTGGACGAGCTGATCCAGCGCGCGGGCGCCTCGGGCGTGCAGGAGATCGTGATCGGCATGGCGCACCGCGGGCGCCTCAACGTGCTGGTCAACGTGCTGGGCAAGATGCCGGCGGAGCTCTTCTCCGAGTTCGAGGGCAAGCACCACAGCGACTTTTCCTCCACCGGCGACGTCAAGTACCACAACGGCTTTTCCTCCGACATCACTACGCCGGGCGGCCCGGTGCACATCAGCGCGGCCTTCAACCCCTCCCACCTCGAGATCGTCAACCCGGTGGTCGAAGGTTCGGTGCGCGCCCGCCAGCGCCGCCGCGACGACAAGCTGGGCGACCAGGTGCTGCCGATCCTGATCCACGGGGACGCGGCGTTCGCGGGGCAGGGCGTGGTGATGGAGACGCTGAACCTGTCCGGCACGCGCGGCTACGGCACCGGCGGCACGGTGCACATCGTGGTGAACAACCAGATCGGCTTCACCACCTCCGACCCGCGCGATGCGCGCTCCACCATCTATTGCACCGACGTGGCGAAGATGGTCGAGGCGCCGATCTTCCACGTCAACGCGGACGACCCCGAGGCGGTGCAGTATGTGACGCAGCTGGCGCTCGATTTCCGCAAGCAGTTCCACAAGGACGTCGTGATCGACATGGTGTGCTTCAGGAAGCTCGGCCACAACGAGCAGGACGAGCCGTTCATCACCCAGCCCCTGATGTACAAGAAGATCACCCAGCACCCGGGCACCCGCAAGCTGTACGCGGACAAGCTCATCACCCAGGGGGTGATCAAGGCCGAGGAGCCCGAGGAGATCATCCGGCAGTTCCGCGCCGACCTCGACGCCGGCAAGCACACCTCCAACCCGGTGCTGTCCAACTTCAAGAGCAAGTTCGCGGTCGACTGGACTTCGTTCGTCGGGGCGAAGTGGACCGATGCGGCCGACACGCACGTGCCGCTGGCGCAGCTGCAGCGCCTGTCCGAGGCGCTGACCGCGCTGCCCGAGGGCTTCAAGGTCCACCCGACCGTCGAGCGGCTGATCGCCGCCAGGAAGCAGATGGGCGAGGGCAAGCTCCCGGTGGACTGGGGCATGGCCGAGACCCTGTCCTACGCGTCGCTGGTGGCCAACGGCTACAACGTGCGCCTCTCCGGCCAGGACGCGGGGCGCGGCACTTTCGCGCACCGCCACTCGGTGCTGCACGACCAGGACCGCGAGCGCTGGGATTCCGGCACCTACGTGCCGCTGAACAACATCTCCAAGGACCAGGGCGCGTTCGTGGTCATCGACTCGGTGCTCTCCGAGGAGGCCGTGCTCGGGTTCGAGTACGGCTATTCGACGGCCGAGCCGAACGAGCTGGTGATCTGGGAGGCGCAGTTCGGCGATTTCGCCAACGGCGCGCAGGTCGTGATCGACCAGTTCATCTCCTCCGGCGAGGCCAAGTGGGGCCGCGTCTGCGGGCTGGTCATGCTGCTGCCGCACGGCTACGAAGGCCAGGGTCCCGAGCACTCGTCGGCGCGCCTCGAGCGCTACCTGCAGCTGTGCGCCGAGCACAACATGCAGGTGGTGGTGCCGTCCAACGCCGCGCAGATCTTCCACCTGCTGCGCCGCCAGATGCTGCGCCCGTTCAGGAAGCCGCTGATCGTGATGACGCCGAAGTCGCTGCTCCGCAAGAAGGAGGCCGCCTCGCCGCTCAAGGACCTCGCCAAGGGCACGTTCCAGACCGTCATCCCCGAGATCGACGCAGTCGACCCCAAGGGCGTGACACGCATCATCGCGTGCTGCGGCAAGGTCTATTACGACCTGCTCTCCGCGCGCCGCGAGCGCCGCCACGACCACGTCGCGATCATCCGCGTCGAGCAGCTCTATCCGTTCCCGCACAAGCCGTTCGCCGCGGAAATGAAGAAGTACCCGAACGCCCACGAGGTGGTCTGGTGCCAGGAGGAGCCGCAGAACCAGGGCGCGTGGTACCAGATCGGCCACTACCTGGCCGAGAACATGCGCCCGGACCAGAAGCTGCACTACGCCGGGCGGCCGGCTTCCGCAGCGCCGGCGGGCGGGTACCTTGCCAAGCACAACGAGCGCCAGAAGGCGCTGGTCGACCAGGCCTTCGGGAAGTACAAATAAGCTAGAAGCGAAGCAGAAACAGAAGCCCGGCGCGTTACGCGCCTGTTTTTTCGACAACCCGCGGCAAGGCTGAGCCGAGCCCGGGGAAAAACGGAACGGGGAACCCCATGATCGTAGAAGTCAAAGTACCGCAGCTGTCCGAATCGGTGTCCGAAGCCACGTTGCTTTCCTGGCACAAGAAGGAAGGCGAGGCCGTCGCCCGCGACGAGAACCTGATCGACATCGAGACCGACAAGGTCGTGATGGAACTGCCGGCGCCGGTGGCCGGCGTGCTGGTGAAGATCATCAAGGGCGAGAAGGGGCTGGTCGCCTCCGGCGAGGTCATCGCCCAGATCGACACCGAGGCCAAGGCCACCACTGCCTCCGCGGCGCCCAAGGCAGCGCCGGCCGCCCCGGCGGCGGCAGCGCCTGCGCCCGCGCCGGCCCCGGCGGCACCGGTGTCCGGCGCTCCCGTCATGCCGGCGGCGCAAAAGATCGCCGCCGAGAAAGGCATCGCCACCGCGGGCATCGCCGGCACGGGCCGGGACGGCCGGGTCACCAAGGGCGACGTGCTGCAGGCCGCGCAGTCGCCCGCTCCCGCGCCGGTATCCGCCGCGCCGCAGGCCCTGCCGCAGCCGCCTTCGCCCGTCAACGTCGACGCGATGCTCGGCAACCGGCCCGAGCAGCGCGTGCCGATGTCGCGCCTGCGCGCGCGCATCGCCGAGCGTCTCGTGCAGTCCCAGTCCACCGCCGCGATCCTGACGACCTTCAACGAGGTCAACATGCAGCCGGTCATGGACATGAGGAAGAAATACCAGGAGCGCTTCGAGAAGGAGCACGGCACGAAGCTCGGCTTCATGTCGTTCTTCGTGAAGGCCGTGGTAGCCGCGCTGAAGAAATACCCGGTCGTGAACGCCTCGGTGGACGGCAACGACATCGTCTACCACGGCTACTTCGACATCGGCATCGCGGTGGGCAGCCCGCGCGGCCTGGTGGTGCCGATCCTGCGCGACTGCGACCAGATGAGCTTCGCCGGCATCGAGAAGAAGATCGCGGAGTTCGGCAAGAAGGCGGGCGACGGCAAGCTGACGATCGAAGACCTCACGGGCGGCACGTTCTCGATTTCCAACGGCGGAACCTTCGGCTCGATGCTCTCGACCCCGATCATCAATCCTCCCCAGTCGGCGATCCTCGGCGTGCATGCGACCAAGGACCGCGCCGTGGTCGAAAACGGCCAGGTCGTGGTGCGGCCGATGAACTACTTCGCGCTGTCCTACGACCATCGGATCATCGACGGCCGCGAGGCGGTGCTGTTCCTGGTCGCGGTCAAGGAGGCCCTCGAGGATCCCGCCCGCCTGCTGATCGAGGTCTGACATGGCGCAGACCTTCGACGTGGTGGTGATCGGCTCGGGTCCCGCCGGCTATATCGCCGCGATCCGCGCCGCGCAGCTCGGGCTGGCGACGGCCTGCGTGGAGGACTGGAAATCGCCCAAGGGGGACCTGCGGCTGGGCGGCACCTGCCTCAACGTGGGCTGCATCCCTTCCAAGGCGCTGCTCGAATCCTCCGAGAACTACGAGCGGGTGACGCACAAGTTCAAGGCGCACGGCATCACCGCAACCGGGGTGAAGCTCGACCTCGCCACGCTGCTGGACAGGAAGGAAAAGATCGTCGCCAAGATGACCTCCGGCATCGCCGGCCTGTTCAAGAAGAACAAGGTCACCTGGCTGCAGGGGCGCGGCAAGCTCGCCGGCAGCGGCGCGGAGGGCTGGCAGGTCGAAGTGGCCGGCGCCAAGGGCACCGACAAGGTCAGCGCCAGGCACGTGATCGTCGCCACGGGCTCCAAGGCCCGGCACCTGCCGGACCTGCCGGTCGACAACGTCATCGTGTGCGACAACGAAGGCGCGCTGTCCTTCGACTCGATTCCCGAGCGCCTCGGCGTGATCGGCGCAGGCGTCATCGGCCTGGAACTCGGCAGCGTATGGCGCCGCCTCGGGTCCAAGGTGAAGATCATCGAGGCGCTGCCCGCGTTCCTCGGCGCGGCCGACGAGGCGGTCGCCGCGGAAGCCTGGAAGATCTTCACCAAGGAGCAGGGCCTGGACATCGAGCTGGGCATCAAGATCAAGTCGGTGAAGAAGGGCAGGAAGGACGTGACGGTCGAGTACGCCGCCGCGGACGGCTCGGCCAAGAAGCTCGAATGCGACCGCCTGATCGTGTCGATCGGGCGCGTCCCGAACACCGACGGCCTGGGCGCCGACGCGGTCGGCCTCAAGGTCGACGCGCGCGGGTTCATCGAAGTCGACGACCACTGCCGCTCCAACCTGCCGAACGTGTGGGCCGTGGGGGACGTAGTGCGCGGACCCATGCTCGCGCACAAGGGCGAGGAAGAGGGCGCAATGGTCGCCGAGATCATCGCCGGGCAGAAAGGCCACGTGAATTACGACGCGATCCCCTGGGTGATCTACACCGCCCCCGAGATCGCCTGGGTGGGCAAGACAGAGCAGCAGCTGAAGGCCGCGGGGGTCGAATATCGTGCCGGGCGCTTCCCGTTCGCCTACAACGGGCGCGCGCTAGGCCGCGACGAGCCGGAAGGGTTCGTGAAAGTGCTGGCCGACGCGAAGACGGACCGCGTGCTCGGCGTGCACGTCATCGGCGGGCAGGCCTCCGAGCTGATCGCGGAAGCGGTGATGGCCATCGAGTTTTCCGCCTCGTCCGAAGACATTGCGCGCATCTGCCATGCGCACCCGTCCATGTCCGAAGTGATGCACGAGGCCGCGCTCGCCGTCGACAAACGGTCGTGGAATAGCTAGATGCCGCGAAGCTGGATCGATCGCAGTTGAAATCGGTGCGGTTGAATGCGTGACAGCGCGCTCGACGCGGACCTCGAGTCGCTGGAGGAGGCGGGCGGCGGGCGCCACGACGTCGTCTCCCTGTACCAGCGCAGCCTGGCCAAGCGCGGCTTCGTGTCCGACGCCGCGCAATGGCGCGCCGTGGAGCAGCTGCAGCGCCTCTACGACGAGTGGAGCGCGTACAAGGCGCGCCGCAACACCGCGTGGAAGCGCATGCTGGTCAAGCCCGAGCTGCCGCGCGGTGTCTACCTGTGGGGCGGCGTGGGGCGCGGCAAGAGCTTCCTCATGGACTCCTTCTACCTGTGCGTGCCGCTGGTGCGCAAGCGCAGGGTGCACTTTCACCACTTCATGCGCGAGATCCATCGCGAGCTGGACGAGGCAAAGGGCACCGAGGACCCGATCGCCACGGTGGCCGCGCGCGTGGCCAAGCGCTACCGGCTGATCTGCTTCGACGAGTTCCACGTCTCCGACATCGCCGACGCGATGATCCTCGGCCGGTTCCTCGACCAGGTGATGGACCGGGGCGTGGTGTTCTGCATGACCAGCAACTACTCGCCCGACCAGCTCTACCCCAACGGCCTGCAGCGCGAGAGGTTCTTTCCCACCATCGAGCTCATCAAGCGCCGCATGGACGTGCTCGAGGTGGACGCGGGCAACGACTACCGGCGCCGGGCGCTCGAGCAGGTCAAGGTCTACCAGACCCCGCTGGGCCCGGCCGCCGAGGAAGCGCTGGAGCGTACCTTCGCGAGCCTGAAGGACGTCGAGGAGGAAACCCATCCGCTCGACGTCGAGGGGCGCGAGATCCCCTACCGCAAGCGCGCCGGCGGGCTGGTGTGGTTCGACTTCGACGTCCTGTGCGGCGGGGCGCGTTCGTACACCGACTATGTGGACCTGACCAGGCGTTTCCACACGGTGATACTGTCGGGGATACCGCGCATTTCAGCCCGGAACGCCGACGCCGCGCGCCGCTTCACNNGAGCGCATCAAGCTGATCTGCTCGGCCGAAACGGTGCCCGAGGAGCTGTATGCGGACGGCGCGAAGGGCGAGACGGCCAGCGTGGAGTTCTCCCGCACGGTCAGCCGGCTGACCGAGATGCAGTCGCTGGACTACCTTCAGGCCGAGCGGCCGAAGCACTAGAATCCGAACCAGGAGGAGCAGATGGAAAAATTCAGGGCATACAAGATTACCGAGGTCGACAAGAAGGCGAGCGCCGCTTTCGTCGACTTCACGCTCGAGCAGCTCGACCCGGGCGAGGTCGTGGTGCGCGTCGCCTATTCGGACGTCAACTTCAAGGACGCCCTCGCGGCCACCGGCAAGGGCCGGATCCTGCTGCGCCCGGAGTGCATCGGCGGGATCGACCTGTCCGGGACCGTCGTCTCGTCTACCGATGCGCGCTTCGCCAAGGGCGACGCGGTGCTGGCCACGGGCTTCGACCTCGGGGTCAAGCACCACGGCGGCTATGCCGAGTACGCGCGCGTCCCGGCCGACTGGCTGGTCAAGATTCCGCAGGGGATGACCCTGTTCGACGCGATGGCGTTCGGCACCGCAGGCTTCACCGCGGGCCTCGGGATCGTGCGGATGGAGCAGAACGGGCTCAAGCCGTCCAACGGGCCGGTGATCGTGAACGGCGCTACCGGCGGGGTGGGGTCGGTGGCCATCGATGCCCTGTCGCGGCTGGGCTATCACGTGGTCGCGCTGACGGGCAAGGAAGCCGAGACCGACTACCTGAAGAAGCTGGGCGCCAAGGAGGTCATCCTGCGCCAGGGCATCGACCTGACCAAGATCCGCCCATTGGACCGCGCGCAGTGGGCCGGTGCTGTCGACAACCTCGGCGGCGAGGTCCTCGCTTGGATGGCCAGCGGCATGAAGGTCGGCGGCACGATCGCCTCGATCGGCCTCGCGGCCAGCCCGTCGCTGAACACGACCGTGCTGCCTTTCATCCTGCGCGGCGTCAGCCTGCTGGGCATCGATTCGGTGAACTGCCCGATGCCGCTGCGCCAGGAGGTCTGGCGGCGCCTCGCCACCGACATGCGCCCGGCGCACCTCAAGGAAATGACGAGGACCGTGGCGTTCGACCAGCTGCCTACGGTGTTCAACGCCTTCATCGAGTCGAAGGCGACCGGGCGGACGGTGGTGGATATAGCGGGGTAATGCGACTCACTCCGTAGAGGGGACTGAGCGTATTTCGATTTTCCCGCTCTCATGATTTCGAGAAAGACTTCGCTTGCGCGCCGCGCAAGCGTTGCTTTCTCGAAATCATGAGATTCATTAAATTCAAAAGCAGGTAAGGTCGCGATTCGAAGGCAACAGGAGACGCCATGACCACCATAAAAGACTTCCACCGCCGCTCGATCCAGGACAAGGAAGGGTTCTGGGGAAACGAGGCGAAGCGGATCGACTGGCACAAGCCTTTCTCCAAGGTGCTCGAATACTCTAAGCCGCCTTTCGCGAAATGGTTCGTGGGCGGCGAGACCAACCTGTGCCACAACGCGGTGGACCGGCACCTCGCCGAGCGCGGCGAGCAGAAGGCGCTGGTCTGGATTTCCACCGAGGTGGACAAGGAAGAGAGCTATACCTACCGGCAGCTGCACGCGGAGGTGCAGCGGGTGGCCGCAATGATGGTTTCGCTCGGCGTCGGCAAGGGCGACCGCGTCATCATCTACATGCCGAACACGCCCGAGGCGGTGTTCGCGATCCTCGCCTGCGCACGGATCGGCGCGGTCCACTCGGTGGTGTTCGGCGGTTTTGCCGCCGCGAGCCTCGCCGCGCGGATCGACGACGCGAAGCCCGCGCTGATGGTGACCTCGGACGGCGGCAGCCGGATGGGCAAGCCCGTGCTCTACAAGGCGCTGGTGGACGAATCGATCAAGCTGTCGCAATTCCCGCCCAAGAGCGTGCTGGTCTTCCGCCGGGGGCTGGATGCGAACATGCCGGTGGTTGCCGGCCGCGACGTGGACTGGGTCGAACTTGCGGGCAAGCACAAGGGTGCGCAGGTGCCGTGCGCGTGGCTGGAATCGAACGAGCCTTCATACATCCTGTATACCTCGGGCACCACGGGCAAGCCCAAGGGGGTGCAGCGGGACGTCGGCGGGCATGCGGTGGCCATGGCGGCGTCGATGGAATACATCTACTGCGGCGGCCCGGGGGAAACGATCTTCACCACCTCTGACATCGGCTGGGCGGTGGGCCACTCGTACATCATCTACGCGCCGCTGATCGCGGGCATGACCAGCATCATCTACGAAGGCGTGCCGATCCGCCCGGACCCGGGCGTGTGGTGGAAGATCGTGCAGGACCACAAGGTCAAGGTGATGTTCTCGGCGCCGACGGCGATCCGCGTGCTGAAGAAGAGCGACATCTCCTGGCTGAAGAAGTACGACCTGTCGTCGCTCAAGCACCTGTTCCTCGCCGGCGAGCCGCTCGACGAGCCGACCCATGCGTGGATATCGGAGGGCCTCGGCAAGCCGGTGATCGACCACTACTGGCAGACCGAGACCGGCTGGCCGGTGCTCACCGCAATGCCCGGCGTGGAGCAGACCCCGATCAAGTTCGGCAGCCCCTCCTTCCCGGCGTACGGCTACGACCTGAAGCTCCTGCGCGAATCGGATTCGAGCGAGGCCGGCGCCGACGAGAAGGCCGTGGTGGTGATCGAGCCGCCGCTGCCGCCGGGCTGCATGTCCACGCTGTGGAACGACGACGCGCGCTTCGTGAAGACCTATTTCTCCACGATCCCGGGGCGCGTCCTCTACACGACCTTCGACTGGGGAATCCGGGACAAGGACGGCTATTACTTCATCCTCGGCCGCACGGACGACGTGATCAACGTGGCCGGGCATCGCCTCGGCACGCGGGAGATCGAGGAAGCCGTGAACATGCACCCGGGCATCGCCGAATGCGCGGTCGTGGGCGTGGCCGACCAGCTCAAGGGCCAGATGCCCATGGCGTTCGCGGTCGTCAAGGATCCGGCGCAGGTGGCCAGCCCCGAAGGCCGCATGAAGCTGGAAGGCGAGATCATGAAGACCGTGGACAAGCAGCTGGGCGCCATCGGCCGGCCCAGCCGGGTGTTCTTCGTGGCCTTGCTCCCCAAGACGCGCTCGGGCAAAGTGCTCAGGCGCTCCATCTCGGCGCTGGCCGAGGGGCGCGACCCGGGCGACCTCACCACGATTGAGGATCCGGCTTCGCTCGAACAGATCAAAACCGCGCTCAAGGGCGCATCGAAAGGAACCCCATGAAGACCCGTCCCGCACTTACGCTCGAAGACTGCAAGAAGATCAGCGCCGCCGCCGAGGCCGAGGCGAAGAAGAACAAGTGGGAGGTCGCCATCGTGATCCTGGATGACGGCGGGCACATCCTGCACGCGCTGCGCAGCGACGGCGCCACGCCGGCCAACGTCACCATCGCCACCGAGAAGGCGCGCACCGCGGCGCTCACGCGCCGTCCTTCGAAGATGTGGGAGGAACGCGTGGCGGGCGGGCGGGTGTCGATGCTCAAGATGCCGGGCGTCCTGCCGGTGGAAGGCGGGCTCCCGATCATGGCCGAGGGCACCTGCGTGGGCGGCATCGGGGTCTCGGGGGTGCAGTCGCACGAGGACGCCCAGATCGGGCAGGCGGGGATCAACGCCCTCGGCCTGGGCTGATCCGGCGTCGCGGGGAGACTCCGATGACAGTCGAGGCCACGCCAACCCGGTTGATCGACAACGAGCGCGTGCGGGTCACGGAATGGCGCTTCGCACCCGGCGCGGCCACCGGCTGGCACCGCCACGAGCACGACTACGTGGTGGTGCCCCTCTACGACGGCAAGCTGAAGATCGTGGAAGGCGGGCAGGAAAAGATCTCCGAACTGAAGAAGGGCGTCCCGTATTTCCGCAGCGTCGGGGTCGAGCACGACGTGATCAACGCCAACGAATTCGAATACGCGTTCATCGAAGTCGAGCTGAAGTAGTGGCCGGATCCGCAATCCCGAACAGCTCGGGCACCGCTGCGCCGCGCCTTTCGGCGCCGGCGCTTTCCTGCGACTCCCACATCCACATCTACGATCCGCGCTTCCTGCCCGCCGGCAGCCAGGCGCGGCTGGCCGACAACGCGGCAGTCGCGGACTACCGCCGGCTGCAGGCGCGCCTCGGCACCTCCCGCACGGTGGTGGTGACCCCGGCCGCCTACCGCACGGACAACCGCGTCACGCTCGACGCGATCCGGGCCCTGGGCGCGGACTGCACCCGCGGCGTGGCCGTGGTCCATCCCGAAGTCACCGATGCCGAGCTGGAGGCCCTCGACGCGGGCGGCGTGCGCGGGATCCGGTTCACGCTCTTCGACCCGGCGACGGCCGTCACGCGGTTCGACATGGTCGAGCCGCTGGCGCATCGGGTAGGCGAACTCGGCTGGCACGTGCAGCTGCACTGGCGCGCCGACCAGATCGTGCCGCACGCCGACCTGCTCGACCGCCTGCCGTGCACCCTGGTGTTCGACCACATGGGACGGATGCCGCAGCCGGAAGGAGCCGGACACGCCGCATTTGGCATCGTTGCGCGCCTGCTGGACCGCGGCCGGACCTGGGTGAAGCTGTCCGGACCCTACCTGGACTCGCAGGGGCCGGCCTACGCCGATCGCACGCAGGTGGCGAGGGCGTACGTGCGCGCGGCGCCGGAGCGGCTCGTGTGGGGCAGCGACTGGCCGCACCCGACCGAGAAAGCGGACAACAAGCCGGATGATGCAGCGCTGCTGGACCTGCTGTCCGACTGGGCGGGGGACGAAGCCTTGCGCAAACGCATCCTCGTCGACAATCCCGCGAGGCTGTATGGATTCCCATGACCCCCGTCCTTGAACTCGTCCTTGCGCGCGAGAAGGTGCGCAACGCGCTGGACCTCGCGACGACCGAACGCCTGATCGAGGCGGTCGGGCGCGCCCGGGGCGATGCAGGCGTGCGCGCGATCCTGCTGCGCGGCGAGGGCGCCGGCTTCTGCGCGGGCAGCGATGTGAAGGAGATGGCGCAGGCTTCGATGGACGAGCGCCTGCGCATCGCGGAGCGCAAGGCCCGGTTGATGCGCGCGATGGCCGATATCGACATCCCGGTGGTCTGCGCCGTGCACGGCTTCGCGCTCGGAGGCGGATTCATGCTCGCCATCGGCTGCGACGTGGTGGTGACTTCGGCGACGGCCGCGTGGCGCCTGCCCGAAGTAGGGTTGGGCTTCTTCCCGCCCTGGGGGATCGAGGCGCTGGCGCGGCGTGTGGGCCCTGCGCGGGCCCGCTGGCTGGTCTGGGGCGCGGATCCCCTGACCGGCGCGGACGCGGTCAGGCTCGGGCTGGCAGAGATGGAGGTTGCGGCCGAAGGAGTGCTGGAAGCGGCACGTGCGGCAGCCGGGCGGCTGGCGGACTTGCCGCCCGAATCCGCGCGGGCGACCAAGCGATTCTTCCGCGAGCAGGTTCCGGTGCCGGGCCTGGACGCGCTTGCGCGCGAGGCCTACCGGCAGAACTGCGAAGCGGGTTCGGCCGAAGGTGCCTTCGCGCGTTTCAAGCCGCGGGGAGGTTGACGAGCTTCATTCCCGCAGCCGTGGCCTCGAGGTAGCCGCCGCGGCCGTACCAGTCCTGCAGCACCCAGCGCTCGCAGGCCCGGCCGTCCACTTCCAGCGTGTGGCGGGCCGGGCGGTGGGTGTGGCCGTGGACCAGGCGCGTGCAGGCGTGCCCGCGCAATGCCTCGCGCACCGCCGCCTCGTTCACGTCCATGATCACCGGGGGCTTGGCGCGCTTGTCCGCTTCGCTCCTGGAGCGCAGCTCGAGCATCCTCGCGCGGCGGGCCTCCAGCGGCTCGGCGAGGAATGCCTTCTGCCAGGCTTCGCCGCGGCACAGCGTGCGCCAGTCCTGGTAGGCCGTGTCGTCCGTGCAGAGCGTGTCGCCGTGCATCAGCAGCGTGCGCGTGCCGAAGAGGTCGACCACGGTCGGGTCGGCAAGCAACTGCGCCCCTGCTGCCTTGCAGAACGCCTCGGCCACCAGGAAGTCGCGATTGCCGTGCATCAGGTGCACCGGCGTGCCGTTGCGCGCCGTGTTGGCCAGGAACCCCGCCACGACCGCATTGAGGGGGTCGGCCAGGTCGTCGTCCCCGACCCAGTACTCGAACAGGTCGCCGAGGATGTAGAGCGCGTCCGCGCCGGGCGCCACGTTTTCGAGGAAAGCGAAGAACGCCTCGTTGGCGGCCGGCCGCGCGCCCGTCAGGTGCAGGTCGGAGATGAACAGGGCGCGCTGCATGCGTTGCCCGCGCCCGGAGGCGATTACTTCTTCGCCGGCTCGACCAGCGAGATCGACTCGATCACGACCTGTTCCCGGGGAACATCGCCGGGGCCGGTGGCGGCATCGCCGATCTTCATCACCACGTCCATCCCCGCCACGACCTTGCCGAAAACGGCATAGCCGTAGCCCTGGGGCGTCTCCCCGCTGTAGTTCAGGAAATCGTTGTTCTTCGTGTTGATGAAGAACTGCGAAGTGGCCGAGTCGCGCACCGAGGTGCGCGCCATGGCGACCGTGCCGATGTCGTTCTTCAGGCCGTTGGTCGATTCGTTCTTGATCTGGCCGCGGGTGGGCTTCTGGTGCATGTCCTTGTCGAAACCGCCGCCCTGGATCATGAAGTTCTTGATGACGCGGTGGAAGACGGTGCCGTTGTAATGGCCGTCCTTCACGTACTGGAGGAAATTCTCGACCGACTTCGGCGCCTTGGCCGGGTAGAGCTCGAGGCGGATCGTGCCCTGGTTGGTCTTGATGTCGACCTGGGGGTCTGCGGCGAGNNCCGTCAACCGCACCTGCGACCGACAGCATGACGAACGGGATCCAGAGTTTAGAGAATTTCATGGCGCTCCTTCAGGCAGAACCTTCGTAGATGATCTTCCAGCGCGCGCCTTCCTTGACCCAGTACTGGCGCTTGCGCATCGAGTTGGACAGGTTGCTCGAGCGGTAGCCCTGCTCGAAGCTCACGACGACGAAATCGTCCTTGCCGGGATTGCGGAACATGCTGATCCCGCTGAGGCCGACCTTGATCCATTCCTTGCCGGCATTGACCTTTTTCTTGTGGGCCGACCACTGCGCATAGTTCTGGTCGGCCGACTGGAACCTGGCCGAGTAGTGGCGCAGGTAACGGGCGGTGTCCATGCTCTCCCAGTCGGCGCGCCAGGCTTCGATGGCCTGGGCAAGCGACTTGCGCTCCTCCTCCTGCGTGGCCGCGTCCACCCACTGCAGCTCGTCGGCGATGATCACCGGGGTCAGGCCCACCTGCAGCTCGGCGCTGAGGAACTCGAGGTCGATGTTGGACAGCACGATGCAGCCGTCGCTCGCCCGCGGCGGGCGCGCGTACGTGTCCGAGGGCGTGCCGTGCAGCCAGATGCCGTGGCCGTTGCGGCCGCGGCGCCGGTCCCATTCGTTCGGGTAGTTGATCGGGAAAGCCCCCGATCCATAGAGGTCGGCGAGCTTGTTGCGCGGCAGGTTGGCCGTCACGTGGTACACGCCGATCGGGGTCTTCTGGTCGCCTTCGCGCATCTTGTCCACGCCGCGCTTGCCGAGGGTCACGTAGTAATCCGAGACGAAGCGGGGCCGGCCGTGGTCGTTCTCGAACACGTACAGCCGCGAGCGCTTCGAGTCGACCACCAGGGCATGGGTCTGCGCGGGCCGGAACTGCAGCAGGTTGCGGGGCAGCCGGTTGGAGGCGGGGCGCTCGCGCATCGCGTGCAGCCGCGACAGCGCCTCGGCGCGCAGGTCCTCGATCTTCTCCTTCGGCACGTTGCCCGCGTTGCCGAACGTCGTGATCGGGCGCGTGCGCGCCAGCAGCAGGTCGCCGCGGATCAGGTGGGCCAGGCGGTAATTCGGGTTCGCCGCGATCAGGGCTTCGACGCGCTCGAGGGCCAGGTCGTACTTGTTCTGCTCCAGGGCCTCGAAGACCTGGGACAGCGCCTTCTCGGCCTGCGGTGCGGGCGCGGGGCGCGCGCCCTGTGCGGGCAGCGCGAAGAGGAGGAAAACGAAAGGGGCGAGGCTTGCGCGGAGCAGGGCGGCGGTCAAGCCTTTCAATTCGCCACCTTCTCCTGCTGGATGCGCCAGCCGCCCTCGGTCTTCACCAGCACCAGCGTCTTCATGCCGTTGGCGGTGAGCGTGTCCGACTTGTAGCGCTGGCGGAAGGTGACGCTCGCCTGCTTGTCGCCCGTCATGCTGACCTTGGGCGACTCGGCCTCGACCGAGATCGTCTTGGGCGCGAGGATCCGCGTGCGGCGGCCGTGCTCCCATTCGCCGCGATCCTCGCCGTTGGGCGTCTTGAAGTCCTTGGCGTAGAAGGCGAGGTAGGCGGGGACATTCTTCTTGGACCACGCCGTCGTCCATGCATTGACCATCTGCAGGACCTCATCGTGGCCGCCGGCCGCCACGGGCGCCTTGGGTGCGGGCTTCTCGGGGGCTTTCTCGGCCACGGGTGCGGGCGCCGCGGGCTTTGCCGCGGGGGCCGGCGCAGCGGCCTTGGCTTCCGGTGCTGGGGCAGCCGCGGGAGCGGGCGCCGGGGCAGGCGCTGCCGGCGCAGGCGCGGGGGCCGGCTTGGTCTCGGCCGGGGCGGCCGCGACCGTGACCGGAGGCTTGGCGGCGGGCTTCGCAGCGGCAGCGGCCGCAGTGCCGCGCGGCGCGCCGCCGACCAGCTCGCGCACCAGGGCGAGCTTGTTTTGCGCGGCGGAGTTCGACGAATCGAGCTGCAGGGCCTTGTCGTAAGCCTGGCTGGCGAGCTTGGAGTAGACGTCGCCGAGGTTCTCGTAGGCCGTCGCGTAGCTGGGATGCGTGCGGATCGATTGCTCGAGCGAAGCGCGTGCCTTGTCGTACTGCCCCTGCGCGGCATAGATCACCGCGAGGTTGTTGTACGGCTCGGGCAGGTCCGGGTAGTCCTCGGTGAGCTTCTGGAAGATGAGGACCGCTTCCTTGGTGTTGCCCTGCTCGGTGAGGATCAGGCCCTTGAGGAAGCGCGCCTGCGCATCGCGCGGCTTGGCGGCGAGGATCTTGTTCACCCGCTCGAGGGCCTGCTGCTGCTGGCCGGACCGCAGCAGCTGGCTGGCGTCCTGGATGTCGTCGGCGCGCGCCGCGGACAGGGCGGCGACGAGGGAGAGCGCGGCGCAGCCCTGCAGCAACCACGTTTTGGGAGCTTTCCGGGACCCGGCTAAATTGAGCATTGTGTTATACTTTTCAAGGCCATACGTAACAGACACATTGTACTCCAAACCCGCAATCCAGGCCGGGTCCGGTTGCAACTTTATCGGACATTCGGAGTTGGCGCAGGACCCGCGGGTTTGAACCGGCGGCCCGCGGCAAGTTCCCGGTCCCGCACCCCCTGCCCATGCTGAGAATCTACAACACCCTCGCCCGAGAAAAGCAGGACTTCGTCCCCCTCCGCCCGGGCTCGGTCGGCATGTACGTCTGCGGGATCACAGTGTACGACTATTGCCACCTCGGCCATGGCCGGATGATGGTGGTATTCGACATGGTGCGCCGCTGGCTGCTCGCGAGCGGGTTCGACGTGACCTACGTGCGCAACATCACCGACATCGACGACAAGATCATCCGGCGCGCAGTGGAGAACGGCGAGACCATCGGCGAACTGACCGCGCGGTTCATCCGCTACATGGACGAGGACCTCGAGGCGCTGGGCGTGCAGAAGCCCGACCACGAGCCCCGCGCCACGCAGTACGTGCCCCAGATGCTCGACCTGATCGGGCGGCTCGAAAGGAAAGGCCTCGCCTACAAGGCCGCGGGCGGCGACGTGAACTACGCGGTGCGGAAGTTCCCCGGCTACGGCAGGCTCTCGGGCAAGTCGCTGGACGAATTGCGCGCGGGCGAGCGCGTCGAGGTGGACACCGGCAAGTCCGACCCGCTCGATTTCGTGCTGTGGAAATCGGCCAAGGACGCGGAGCCCGAGGAAGTGAAGTGGGACTCGCAGTGGGGCCGCGGGCGGCCGGGCTGGCACATCGAGTGCTCGGCGATGAGCTGCGCGCTTCTGGGCGAGACATTCGACATCCACGGCGGCGGCCAGGACCTGCAGTTCCCGCACCACGAGAACGAGATCGCGCAGACCGAGGGGGCCACGGGCAAGCGCTTCGTGAACACCTGGATGCACAACGGCTTCGTGCGCGTGGACGACGAGAAGATGTCCAAGTCGCTGGGCAACTTCTTCACGCTGCGCGACATCCTCAGGGAGTTCGACGCGGAAGTGGTGCGGTTCTTCCTGTTGAGGGCCCACTATCGCAGCCCGCTCAACCACTCCGATGCGCACCTGCAGGATGCGAAGGGCGCGCTGACGCGCCTCTACACGGCGCTGAAGGGCGCGCCGGCCGGGGACGCGAAGGTGGACTGGGACGAGGCGTACGCGAGGCGTTTCAAGGCGGCCATGGACGACGATTTCGGCACGCCCGAAGCCCTTGCGGTGCTGTTCGACCTCGCCAACGAGGTCAATCGCGGCCGTCGCGAGCTCGCGGGCCAGCTGCGCGCGCTGGGCGGGGTGCTCGGCCTCCTGCAGCGCGACCCGCAGGCGTTCCTGCAGGCGGGCGGCGGGGAGGGCCTGCCGGACGCCGAGATCCAGCGGAGGATCGACGCGCGCCTCGCCGCGCGCAAGGCGAAGAACTACGCGGAGGCGGACCGCATCCGCCAGGAGCTTGCGCGCATGGGCGTGATACTGGAGGACGCCGCGGGCGGAACGACCTGGCGCCGCGGCTGAGGATTGCGCGCGGCGCGCGTCAGAACTTGAACGTCCCGTCCTTGCCGATGATGGTCAGCTCCACGAACGAGCTGCCGTTGTGGTTCCTCGGCCCGAAGCCCACCGTGTAGCCGCCGGTGTCGTAGCTGCCCATGCCGTCCAGGGCCTGCATGAAGCTCTCGCGGGTCAGCTTCGGCCCGGCCCGGCGCAGGGCCTCCACGGTCACCTTTGCCGCCAGGAACGCCTCGATCGAGGTGAACGAATAGTCCTTGCGCGCCACGTACTTTTCCATCGCCGCGCGGTATTCGTTCACGACCGCGAGCGACATGCGCGCGTACGGCGGCACGACCGTGGCCACGATCACCCCGGCGCCGTCCTTGCCGAGTTCCTTGGCCAGCTGGTTGGCGCCCGGAAACGAGTTCGACGCCATGAAGGCGTTCGACCCCATCCTGCGCGCCGCCTTGATCGAGTCGGCGGTCGCCTTGTAGAGCGTGGTGAAGATGATGACGTCGGGGGTGCCCTTCAGCACGTCCCGCATCCCGCCGTCGATGTCGGGCTTTGCCCGGTCCTTGAAGACGCCCACCGACACAGGGGTCAGGCCGCGCTTCTTGAGGGCCCGCTCGACGGCGGTGAAGTTCTCGCGCCCGACCACGTCGTCGTAGTACACGATCGCGAAGCGCTTCACCGACAGCGGCGCGAAGTAATCGACGATCTTCTCCAGTTCGTCGGCGTAGCTCGCGCGCATGTTGTACACGTAGCGGTTGTACACGCGCATCGGGTCCGCGCCCGTGAACGGGCCGAGGAACGGGACACGGGCCTTTTCCACGTGCGGCAGCGCCGGCCGGGACAGCGTCGCGCTGGCGTAGCCGAAGAGCGCGAACACGCCGCTCTCCTCGATCAGCTTCTGGGTGTTTTCCCCGGCGCGCTGGACGACGTTGGCGTCGTCCAGCGTCTCGAGCTCGATCTTGCGCCCGTTCACCCCGCCGGCCTCGTTGACCTTGCGGAAATAGGCGAGGGCCCCGTCGCGGATGTCCACCCCGAGGTCCTTGTTGGCGCCCGAGAGCGGGGCCGACTGGCCGATCAGGATGGTGCCGGGGGCCTGGGCAAGGGCCGTGCCGAAGGCGAGGGCGAGCAGTACGCCAGCGAAGGTGCGCTTCATGGGGTGTCCGGTCAGTGCAGGAATTTGCCGCCGCGCCCGATGATCGTGAGATCGACGAAGCGCGAGCCGTTGTGGTTCGAGGGCGAGAAATTGACGTTGAACCCGCCGAAGTCGACGTCGCGCATTGATTCGAGCGCCGTGACGAGGTTCTCGCGGGTGGGCGCCTTGCCGGCGCGCTTCAGCCCCTCGGCAAAGACCCGCGCCACCAGGTAGCCCTCGATGCTGGAGAAATTCACGTCGACCTTGGCCTTGGCGGCAAGCTCGCTGAAATCGCGCACCACCGGCA